>JBILLA010000004.1:0-32052 GCA_044376365.1 Bdellovibrionota bacterium
GCATACAAGCCATACCAAAGAAGGTAGCGAGATCTTTATAGAAGTGCGTGGTAAAAAGTTGCGTGCAGAGGTTGTAAAAAAACCATTCTATAAGAAGCCTGCCTAGGAGTGTTTCTTGAGCGAGCTCATAGCGTTTTAAGATTTTTTTATTGGAGATGAAGAAATGACAAATGTTCCTGATACATTGAAATACACAAAAGACCATGAATGGGTCCTTGTTGAGGGCTCTGTTGCAACGGTTGGTGTGACTGAGTTCGCGCAAAGTGAGCTTGGAGAGATTGTCTTTGTTGATGTGCCTGCTGTTGGAAAAACAGTAAGCGCTGGCTCGAGTTTCTGTGTTCTTGAATCGACAAAAGCTGCTTCAGATGTCTATGCACCGATTGGTGGTACGGTCTCTGCTGCAAATGATGCGCTCAAAGATGATCCAACGAAAGTAAACAGCGATCCGTATGGTGCTGGTTGGTTATGTAAGCTTGAAGGCTTTCAAGCTGCTGAGCTTGATAAGCTTATGACCGCTGCTGATTACAAAAAACATATTAATGCATAATTTTTTTTAGAAGCGAATTTTTGAGTATATGGAGCAACAGGTGAAACATAACAGCTTTATTCGACGACACATTGGCCCATCTCCAAAGGATGTCCAAGCGATGCTTGCAACCGTTGGCTATAGTTCCATGGAAAGCTTCATGAATGCTGTTGTTCCAGATGCAGTGCGTTCCAAGCAAGAGTTTAAACTGCCTGTGTTACGTGACGCGCTCACTGAACAACAAGCTCTGATTCGTATCAAAGAAATTGCTGATCAGAACAAAGTATTTCGCTCTTATATTGGGCTTGGATACTACGGCACGCTGACTCCGACTGTTATTGTTCGTAATATCCTTGAAAATCCTGGCTGGTACACACAGTATACTCCATACCAACCTGAAGTTTCACAAGGACGTCTTGAAGCGCTCTTAAACTTCCAGACAATGGTGATTGAGCTGACAGGACTTCCTGTTGCGAATGCATCACTCCTCGACGAGGGTACCGCTGCTGCCGAAGCAATGAGCGTTGCGTTTCATGCTATCAATAAAGATGCAGTCACCAAACCAACATTCCTTGTTTCTGCTTCAGTCTTTCCTCAAACACGTGCGTGCATTGAAACTCGTGCTGAACCACTCGGCATTAAAGTAGTTACTTTTACTGGTGCAACACCTTCAATCACTGATGATGTCTTTGGTTTTTATGCTCAGTATCCTGACGCACAAGGAGATGTCCTTGATTTTTCTGCTGCATGTGCTGCTGCACGAGCAAATGGTGCACTTTCAATCTTAGCTGCTGATATCCTCTCGCTTGCGCTCTTGAAAGCTCCAGGTGAAGTTGGATGTGATATGGCAGTTGGCTCAACACAGCGCTTTGGTGTGCCATTTGGTTTCGGTGGTCCGCATGCTGCTTACTTTGCGTGCCGTGACGAATTAAAGCGCTCAATACCTGGGCGTATTGTTGGTGTTTCAAAAGATAGTAATGGCAATCCTGCGCTTCGACTCTCGTTGCAAACCCGAGAGCAACATATCCGTCGCGAAAAAGCGACCAGTAATATCTGTACTGCTCAAGCGCTGCTTGCAGTGATGGCAGGTATGTATGCTGTCTATCATGGTCCAAAAGGGCTTCAAGAGATTGCATCGACTGTTCACGCAAATGCACAGGCGCTTGCTGCTGCTTGTCGTTCGCTTAAAATTGTTAATAAACATTTCTTTGACACGATTACTTTTGCTGTTTCGGAAGATGAAAAGCAAAAGATCATCGCTCGCGCAGAAAGTGTTGAGATAAATCTTAATACTTTTGTGAAGGGTGAAGTGAGTGTTTCACTTGATGAAACCGTGCTTGCTAAAGACTTGGCTGACCTTGCCTTTGTGTTAACGGGTGAAAAAACCTCTGTATCAACTGCTGCAATGCAAAAGCCTCAGGTGCCAGATGCAATGCTGCGAACAGGTGAATGTTTAACACACCCTATCTTTAACCGATATCACTCTGAGAGTGAATTCCTCCGCTATGTAAAACGGCTTGAGTCTCGTGAGCTTTCACTTGCGACATCAATGATCCCACTTGGTTCATGTACGATGAAGCTCAACAGTACGACTGAGATGATCCCAGTGACATGGAAAGAGTTTGGTGGATTACACCCTTTTGTTCCTGCAAGTCAGTCGAAAGGATACGCTATTCTTTGCCAAGAGCTTGAGCAGGTGCTTTGTGCGATTACTGGTTTTGCTGGTGTCTCGTTGCAGCCAAATGCTGGCTCACAGGGTGAATATGCGGGACTCCTTGTTATTCGCAAGTATCATCAAAAAAGAGGAGAGGGGCATCGAAATATTTGTCTGATTCCAAAGTCGGCACACGGTACAAATCCTGCAAGTGCAGTTATGGCAGGCATGCAAGTTGTTGTTGTTAACTGTGATGACCTTGGAAACGTCGATGTTGCTGACCTTAAAGCAAAAGCAGAGCTTCACAGTAAGAACCTTGCTGCGCTCATGATAACCTATCCATCGACGCATGGAGTTTTTGAAGCAGCGGTTTGTGACATTACACAGACGATTCACCAGCATGGTGGGCAGGTATATCTTGATGGTGCGAACCTCAATGCGCTTGTCGGCGTTGTTAAGCCAGGTGAGATTGGTGCCGATGTATGTCATATGAATCTTCATAAGACATTCTGTATCCCTCACGGTGGAGGAGGGCCAGGTGTCGGACCAATTGGTGTGGCGCAGCATCTTGTTGAGTTTCTGCCGTCGCATCCACTTGCTGATTTCAATACAGTTTCAGGTATTGGCCCAATTTCTGCAGCGCCGTGGGGTAGTGCAAGTATTCTGCCTATATCATGGAGCTATATTGCGATGATGGGTGAGCATGGAGTGAAGACTGCTACTGAAGTTGCTATTTTAAATGCAAACTATATGGCAAAACGGCTCGAAGCTCATTATCCAGTGCTTTATAAAGGAGAGCATGGTCTTGTTGCACACGAGTGCATTCTTGATCTGCGATCACTCAAAGCCTCTGCTGGGGTTGAAGTTGATGATGTTGCAAAGCGTTTGATGGATTTCGGATTCCATGCACCGACTGTGTCATGGCCAGTGCCAGGAACCGTGATGCTTGAACCAACAGAGAGCGAATCAAAGTATGAAATGGATCGTTACTGCGATGCGCTGATTGCGATTCGAGAAGAAGCAAGATTAGTTGAGCAAGGCAAACTTGATAAGCAAAATAACCCTTTAAAACATGCGCCGCACACGCAGTCGTGTGTTATCGCTGATAGTTGGGATCGTCCGTATAGCCGCGAGCAAGCTGCATACCCAGTCAAATCGCTTCGCGATTATAAGTTCTGGCCAGCAGTAGGGCGCGTTGATGCTGGGTACGGAGACAGAAATCTTGTCTGTTCGTGCTTGCCGTTAGATGAATATGAATAAATTGCAGCCCTCATCTGCATTGAGTATTTATTTCCTGTGTGTAGGTAGTTGTTACTTCATCCTTTAGGTTGTGAAGTGCAATTTTTTGCTCGCTTGTTTACGAGTAGCTGGAGTACAATAAAAAGATGGCTCGCTTTTTTTCTTTGCTACTATTGATGATTTGCTCTTTGGCTTTAAGTGCCTTTTGCCAAGAGCAACCACGTGATGCTGCTGCAATAGAGAAGCAAGTGCTTGCTGATAAACCAATGCCAGGTTTAGTTGTCGATCCTTCAGACGTCCCTATGCCTCAATCACTCCTTGAAAGTGCGAAACCTAATGTTATTACAGAGGAACAGATTCAGGGATTCCTTGATCAACGGAGGAAGATTGCAAATGGAGAAGCGACCGAAGATGGTGACTTGATCCCGACTCCGATGCCAGTGTTCCAGCACTTTGTTTTTAATGATGGAGCTGAAATTACACCTGGCCCTACGCCAACGCCTTTTATTAATTTTGAAAAAGTTATTGGCGAATTTCATACCCTTTGGGAAGAATCGAGCAAAGATTTTCCGTCTGAAGAGCAGTTTACTAAACAGGTAATGGATAGCATCGAGGAGCCCGTTTTGGGTCGTTGTCTAGAGGACAAGACGGATTCTATTGCAGCTCCAGAGCAATTTCCTGAAGGATTACTAGGGGATAAGTCACCTTATCAGGACTTTTTATTTATTGAAGGTGCAGAGTATCCGTCAGATAGTGATCTTATCTTTGGTCCTACAACAATTACTGTACCATTTGTGCGAGGAAAGCCGAATAAAGGGTGGGAGTATATATCTGCGATGGGGGTGAGCTGCCTTCCATTTAGGATACGTTTACAGGGCAAGCGCATGTACGTCGACCAAGGATTACCTGCTTTAAAAAATTATTCACAGAATCCAAACGGCGAATTTCATCCGTACATTAAATCCCTGTATAAAATCGGGGGAGGTAATGATAAAAAATAAGATAGTTGTACTTAGTTTACTTTGCTTGATTTGTTCATTTTGTTTTGCGCAACCACAGGGTGGCTCTAGTAGTTCGACTGATTATACAAAGGAGCTGCAATCTCAAGTTACAAATGGAAAATCTGAAGCTGAAGGAAGTATACGAGAAGCCGCAGATAGGGCTGCTGCGTTTTCTCGTATCACAAAGCTTATGAATCAAAGGATCTCAGATCCTGTCCAGTATGCAACTATCGCTAAAGAAATAGGCGTTGGCGGTAGTGATATCATGAACTTAGTTGAGCGGCATGCTGCTATGCTTTCAGAGCCAACATTTATGCAGGCAATGCTTGAATCATATCCATTAGCCCGATACCCAGCAACGCTCTCAGGAAACTCTACGCAATGCCAAAGTGAATTTTGGCCTAATAATTTTTGGTGCGGAAAGTGCTTGGCTTCATTCAAGTTGCCTTTTGGGATTAGTTTCTGTTTTTTATATGGCCTTGCCCCAGCCAATGATTCTCGTTTTGGAACGCAAATGACAACGATTAGTCGTGACAATGCATCTGCGCCACTTGAAAGTTCATTAACACATCAAACATTGAGTGTTCTTGATGATCTTAATATTCCATCGCTTGCCGGTGTTGGTTCAGTTGTTGGCACTGCTCAGGCATTGGGATTGATTAATGTCAATCAAGTGATAGATACGATTGAATTAAAACGCATTTGTGTTGACGCAATGATTTCAAAACATGCCCTTGGTGCTGCTGCTGGCTTTGTGAGAGCTGGAGGAGCAGGGGCTGGTCGAGTTGTGCAGGATACTATTGATAATATTGGTGCTTGTATCATGAAAGCAGCAATTAACCCTGCTTTTAATCTTACAAAATCAAAACTTGATACTGCAGTAAGACAGAATAAAATAACGGCATACCAAAGAAAAATCTTAGAAGCTTCTATCAAGCGTGATGTTGTTGGTCGTGTTGGTGGTACGCGTACCTACCAATCGACGCATACACCAGCACCACTTGCACGGTATCTTCAAAAATCTTTAAAAGATGTGACGTATCCAAGCTTTCGTGTTCTTATAGCATTCCCATCGCTTTCAGTGACTATCGTGCCAGTCAACGACCCGCTCATTAACCATAATATTAAAGAGCCATTTCGTGAACCAGGCATTCCTAATTTTAGTGAAGCTTTTGCAACTTCCAAAGCACCACAGGATGTTATTGCTGACGCATCTTTGGTAGATAAGCGAGTGCAATTAGCTGCGCTTATCGGAGATTCTGTATCTGATGTTTCGTTATCGCCGCACGTTGATAACTCAATAGGTGCGCCAGTACCAAGTGTTCCTAATCTTCGTAAGAATGGTCAGTTTGATATTCTTAATCATATCATCGGTTCAAGTACTGGTATTCCTACAATGAAGCTTCCTATGAATCAGCGCATGTTGAAAAATCAGATAATGTATTTTCTTCAGAAAAATTACGCAGGTAATGCTGATTTGTTTATTAAGCAATTTAAAAATCCTGATTTTTGCTCTAACCCTACGCTTGCATATGCTTTTCAAAAAGCAGCACCATTTAATTTTATAAACGGTAATAACTTTTTAGCGAGTCTTGATAAGCTTAGTATGCTATTTTCGCTACTTAAGCTTGATACTTCAGCAACTGAGCCAGTGAGTGCAATTATCAGCAAAATGAAGCGAGCGTATGGTGACAATAGTTTCCTTACAGATCTTATTCGCAGAGAAATGTGCACTAAAGAAACACGAACCGCTCGTAATAAGCCTATCATGCAGGCGGAAGGTGGTCAGGAGATGGCTGTTGTTGGTAAATTATTCGCGCGCGATATTGATGATATAGCGACAAAACACGTGCGGAAAATTCCAATGAAAAGCCCTGTAAAGTTTGATTGGGGACTCCCAAGTGGTTTGCCATTTGATGTGAGTCAGCTTTCTACAGTTATTACTCAGTTGCAGAAGACAATAGAGCAGATAAGCAACATTACTTCTACAATGTCTCAAGCTAATCAACTATCTGGGCTTGCAGGCATTAGCTTGCCTGGTGTTAATGATCTGCAAGATGCAACCAATGGACTTGCTGGGGCAGGGAACTCAATTTTTGGCCGCGGTAACCAGTGGACGCTGCCACAAGTACAAACGAATCCATATTTTTATGCCAACCGATATGATGGTATTCCCTTTGTTGATAAAGTCCAAACATCTCATTCGGGGCTTAGACAGCTTGTTGCGTCTGCTGGAGGAGCACCTCTTTCATTGTCAAATAAATGTCGTGCGGAAGATATATCTGATCAAAATGCAAAAGATGAAAAGTTGGTTTTCCCTGGGCAGGAAGCGACTATTTATAGCCATTTTACTGCATTTCTTACCTGCCCTGCCTATTCGGCTATTGATAAGAGTACAAAAGTTAATGGATTACCGCTTGGAGCTATTATGGATCTCGTTTTGAATACCATTCCGTTGCCAGGTGGTAAAAGGGGTCTAACGAAGTTTACCGAACGATATGGGCAAGATTAAGGACTATCATGCGAAGGATTGCTTTAATTTTTCTTAATTTTGTTATTCTTGGTCGAGCACATAGTGCATTGGGGCAAAGTGATTTTTTCTCTGTTGAACAAACGAAGCAAACCGACCCTATGTTGGAGTCAGCAGAGGAACCTCTGAATGCTCTCCCAGCTCCAACTCCAACAGCAGAGCCAGTTGATGATTTTTTTGGTGCTTCACAGCATAGTGTTGTGCCAGAAAAAGATCTCTCTGATGTAAAGCCATCACCCAAAAAAGAAAAAAGTGTTGCGCTTTCTGCCGAGGAAGACGAGCGAGCAATTCCAATTGATAATATCGGTCTTATTGTTGATGCAGATGGTAGTGAAAAATTTCAAACATACCTTCAGAAACTTTTTGCCATTACACGAGATCGACCTATTATGCCTGGGATTGTTTACCTTGTTCTTTCGGGTAGTGATACTTCTCGAACGCTCAATGAAGCGTATGCAATGATCAGTAAAACTATAAATCAGAACGTTGAAATGAATCCTGATGAAGTTGCTCACATGCTCACTGATCCTAATAAATTTCAGGAAGCAATGATTAAGATGCAAGAGCAGATTAAGCCTGGGTCTGACTTTGCACGAAGATTAGCTGCGGCTTACTCGTTAATGCCGGTCTTTGAGATCCCCCCTATGTATCCAGTAAAGAAACTACCTACCTGGTACCTAGTTACTCCACAGGGCCAAATTATTCTTGAGGGTGTCGATGACCCTTCTCAGCTGATAACGAAGTCAGGCAAATTTGTAGCGCCGCTAGGGGTTACCGAAGAGAAAGTGGCTCCAACGGCTACCCCAGTAAAATCAGCAGGTTAAATAGGCCCATCTACTAATTTTTCCTGTACCAAATTACCTATTTCTTCAGATTCTATAGTAGGGAAAAAGAGAAGTTTTTCTTTAATCCTGTCGATAGAGTTAGAGGGATGGACCATATAAGTAATTTTTATCAATTATATCGGAGTGTTAGCGTCGTCCTAGCGGCTTCTCTTTTTATTGCCAATTTTGTTCATGCTGAGTTGCCTCAACAAGAACAAGCGCGTGGAGCAGATGGTGTTCAGAACGAGAAAAACACCAACGGTTTTTTTCCATCAGATATTGTTTGGTTCAATGATGGTGCTGCGACGACTGTTTTTTCTAAAGAGCCAGAAAAATCAGATTCTCCTTCAGTGGGATTTTACCAAGAACAAAAGCCTAAACCGACAGAAGTGCCAATCGTGCAACAGATAGGTGTGCAGGCTGGTGCTCATGATCCAATGAAACCACCTCCTTTCGATACTCGTAAAGCCTCATCTGAGCAGCTCTTGGCTTATTATGGAAGTCCAAGTGATGAAACCCCATTGACTCCTGATGAAAAAGCGCCGATCCCATTTAAAGCCATGATGGCTGCAATGGATTCAGGCAACGACAAGCTCGCGTATCAATATGCTCGTCAGTACATTCGATATATGCGCAATATGTCTGATCGTGTTGGTAAGACAGTACAAATGCAGGAACTGGCTGTCGAACGAGAAGGTATCCGACCTGGTAGAGTCGAGGGGAATCCATATGTTAAGTTGCTTGAGGAAGATCTTGTTTCTGAGGAAACTAAAAAAGAGCTCTCGTTTGATGGACTTGATCCACAAGCACAACGTTTGTTGAGAAAAGCACAATTGGATGAAGCACGAGATCCGCAATCAGTACTTGGTGCATTGAATGCTTCGAGTGATGAGATCAAAGCTAAACGTGATCCGAAAGGTGAAATAGATGTATATGTTTTCTTTGATGTTACAAACAGTGCTTCTCTTGAACGGATCAAAGATATACAAAAATTAGCTTCATTCTTCAGTAATAATCAGAAAATATCATTCACAGCTCTTTCAGTTCAAAAACTAGAGCCAGAGCAGATGATTGAACTAACAGACCGCGAGCAAATATTGTTGCCGATTCGAGATGGCGCAAAGCTTACTGGAGCATTTGGTGTTGTACAAACGCCAACTGTACTTTTTGTAACTAGAAATTCTAAGAAAGTGGTACGTGTTGATTCTCAAGCGGGTATGCTTGATATGAAGCAGGGTCTTAAAAGTTTAATGGATGGCTAAGATGAACAAACGACTGTTAGTGATACTATTGCTGATATCTTTCTCATGCGAGCAAGCATATGCGTTCCCCATTGTTCCTCCAGGTGTCTTTCAATGGGTCGGTACTAACTATGAGGGGCCAGGTAATGTTAATGGCATACTATCTCAGGCTGGGCAGGTGAAAGATGTAGGAATATTATCAGGTGCTCAAGGAGAAGAGGCAGCAACTACAGCAAGTATTGGCGATGTCAATTGTGACGGTCAGTATTGCGGCGATATATCAGCAGCAAGCGTAGCGCAGCTTAATACTAAGAATGAAATAGCTGTTAACGCGCCTCTTCGTGGATTCGCTGACAATATGCAGGCCAAGAGATATCAAGACCTGTTGAGCGTCGTTCCAAGTAGTTCTCCCGGTGGTGTTGGTGGTCAAGCACTTTCACCTTTAGCTGTGGCATTTAGCTCGTGGAATAATGCTTCAGCAGGAGTTGCTGCAAGCTTAGATAGAGCATTCAATTTTTCTAATCAACTCAATATCCAAAGATATCTTTCAGAGCAAAACGTCGATCTTGCGTTCTCTTCATCGGGCCCTGCTGGACAGCAGTTGCGAACTGCCTATCGAGCTTGTATCGCACGAAACGTCAAAAATGGTAAGTCGTATGGCGCTGCTCAAGAAGCTTGTATTTCTGACTCTGTTGATATTCAAAATGTTACAGTTCTTGCACTAGGAGGAGATTCCGAAAAAATAAATGCTACCGATAAGCTTTCGTTTAAATTTTTAAATTCTCATCCTGAGTCTGAAACTTCAGATGGTTTAGGTCAAGGAGCGGTTAAAGTAGCTGACCTTGTCAGCAGAGTTGCTCCGAACTTCTTTGCGCCTGATGATTCCGATCCAAGGAGCATTAGGTTAACAACAATGATTTTTGTTCCTACTCTGGTTGGATTGGCAAGTCAACCAAGTGCCGCATCTTCTACAGCAGCCAAGCAGGTAATGGATGTATACCTTGATTGGAAAAGAATATTTGGAGATCTTCTTTTTCAGTATGAAGGTAATGATGTGAAAGTTTCTCGGATCACGCCTAAATTTACTTATAAAGATGCTGTATCTAATTTTTTCAATAATATCAAACAGGTCGAAGCTGACAGGTATACCTCAAAACCATATGGTCCATTTAAGCAGTATGAGTTGTTTAAAGCTGATTACAACTATTATCTTATCTGGAAGCTTCTAGCAAAGTATTGTCGAGTGCTTAATGGTGTTGAGCCAGAATCAGATATTTCCAAATTTTGGGTACCATCAAGCGCTCCGGCAGACCGCAAGAGTATTACGAAAGTAGAGCTTCAATTCCTTTCTACTTCGTCAAATCTTTTTGATAAAACGTTAGCTTCAAATCTTTTTGATTTTGCTCGTTCGGGTATTGATAAGCCAGGTAGCCCATATGAATGTCAAGTTATCGATCCTGAGCTTGAATATGCTCCGCCAAGTGAAGGCTCATCATTGGGTGTCGGTGAAACTTCCCTTAAGCGATTTTATGCTATGAAAGATTCAGATTTGACAGTGATTGCGCGTGTTCGCCGTGTTGTCGCTTCATTAGCTTGGATCATTGCCCAAGATCAAATTAATACGACAGTGATTGCAGGGTATTCTCTCTTATCTGGCCTTACTTCTACAGATTTTGAATCACAAGCTAAGCGCGCAGGCGAAGCAGTCATTGGAACCATAGCTCGGCAATATGGATCAATTGATAATTATGCATCGTATGCTCGCAGCTATAATATTATACGGGCAGGTCTTGAGCGTGAATTACAGCCATCTGTGAATTCAGCACCTGGAGCAGGTGGAAAGTAAAGGGTAAGGAAGAGGTATGTGGTTAAATCAAATTCTTTCATTTCTTGGAAAATTTCTTGGTCTTTTTGATCAAAGTGGATATTCCGAACTTTATCCTGGCTCTTCCTTTAATGCTATTACAGCTGCTTTTGCAACACAGGGATACTGGGTTCATGCTGATATGTTGCATTTTATCGGTGCAGGAGAATTTCAAAGATTTGCTGTCCTTATTTATATGTTTGCCCTCATTGGGGGCATTGTTGGTATGGCAATGGGCTCCCCGCCCAAAATGTATGTTTGGTTTTTCATGGGCCCGGTACTCTTTCATTTTCTTCTTGGTTCTACGTTACCCGTTCAGGGAACCGCGTGGAAAGTAGCAGGAGTGCCCCAAGAGCAAAAAGAGGTATGGAAGCTCGCGGAAGTTGGATTAAAATCTTCTAACATAGTTATTCGTAATGGGTATGAAATAAATGCTTTTGGGCCGCCGACTGGCTCCCCTCCTGCTAATGAATGTTTGTCTCAGTATTGCCCGGAAGGAACGGTGCCTGTTTCAATGGTATTTGCCATTTTCGATGGTGTGGTCAGTGATTCTATTCAGACACTGATCAGATGGCTTGGTGTGTATGATATGGGGGGTAGTCAAGGTTCTTCTACAACAGGGGAACTGCCTGCAGTTGGAAAAAACTCCAGTGATATCTCTTCTGCTGGTCGTTGGCACTTGCTTTCAAATTTAAAATGGAATTATTTAGATACGATTACGCAGGCAAGATTAAATTCTGTAGAGCTACGTGACCTTTTTATTACTTTTATGACAAGTGATTGTGGTGATGGTTTGCAACAAGCGCTTGATTCAAATCGATATGCCATTGCTTCAAGAAGTGAGAGCGGAATTATTCCTGCAGGTGTTTTTAAGAGCCCTCTGTCTGCCTTAGACTATGCGACAAAACCAACTGATGCCTATGCTGAATTAATGAGTAAATTAAATCGTTCAATACCTCGTCCGATAGCTATCGGGAGACTATTAAACGGGCCAACAGATGAAAAAGGTAAAGTAGATGAAAGCAGATCACAAGGTGCGTTACGTGGAGCACTGCTTGATTATAATTTCGGTGCTACTAGTGGTGGAAAAAAGTTAACCGATGTCATTACATCTTCTACAATTCAATGTGGTGATCTTGCTGATATTATTGTTCGAGGTTTCCGATGGGAGGCTGCTGGAGTTTATGCTCAGTTAGTGAGTAAGTTACCTTCAGGCGTGAGCGACCCAAAAATTTTAGATTTTTCATTTCTTTATGGCTGGGATGTACGTGATTATACACCAAATGCCATTTTTGCCACGGGTCAGAATGATAAATCTAGCTATCGAGATATGGTTTGGAGCGATAATAGTCCTAAAGGGCTTGATCCTGCTGCAAAGCAACAATTTATGCTGAACCTTATCTTTGTCAATATGATGAAGAATGAGTTTTTGCTAGCTCCTAATCTTGCTGCTCGCAAGCTTCGTTTTACTTCTGCTCAAGCTGCTCAAAATGCCATCGAGATGTACCAAAAGACTGTTGGTTCTCGACAAAAATTTGGAGAAATCTATTCATGGGCAATCATGATGCCATATCTGCAGGGGCTTGTGTTATATCTTCTTGCGCTTGGATATCCATTTGCTTGTGCAGTAATGCTCATACCAAAATCTGCACGTATTCTGTTTACATGGGCATCGTTTTGGTTGTGGGCAAAGCTATGGGATCTTGGCTTTGCAATTGTAGTTTTACTTGAGCGGAGTGTGTGGGCAACGATTGGAAGCTCGCAAAAAGCGACACTTTTAAACCCATTTATCGCTCAGATGTCCAGCTATAGTAAGACTGCTGTAACGTTTGATCCAAATAATGGAATCAATACTTTAAAAGACCTAAAGTTTCTGGATCAAGCTCCTTATACTGGTACTCTAGCGTCGTATGCCTTCCTTGATCGTGCGATGACGTTGTTCTCTAACATGGACCTCGATCTTCAAAACTCATACTACATCTATATCATGGCAGCGCTTTACTTTGCCGTGCCGATGATGACCGGACAATTAGTGCTTGGTGCAAAGTCAGGTATGGCTGGGGCGATTACGGGTGCGTTTCAGAATATGGCCCAGGAAGTGGGAGGAAGAGCGGGGAGGGCGTTGACTCAGCAGATGTCGAGACAGGCAGAGGCTGCAAATCAGGCGGTGGATCAGGCGTTGTACACGAAGAATTTGCGTAACTCTGAGCTGCTTGCCCGAGCATTAAATGCTCAGAATGAATCCGCTCGTGCTGAAATTTTCCAAAAAGCTCTAGGTGCCCAAGAACAAGGGTTAGGGAATCAGGAAAGGATGCTTTCGAATGCATTTAATGCTCGACAGACAGATGCTCGTTACGGCTTTGAGTTTGCTACTACGATGCTTTCTAATCCAGCGAATACAGCGGCCTCTTTAGCGACGCTGGGTATCGCAGCTAAAACGGGTGTATTTGATGCCTTTACCGGTGGCGGTGCTGCGTCCGGCACGCCAACCCCCCCAGCTGGCGCAGGGAGTAATGCAGGTGGTAGTGGGCCTAAAACAGGCGCCCCTACTATTGGAGGTGGTGGTAGAGGTATATCGCAGAATGCTCCTAATTTGGGGGCAGGGGGCCCCACTGCCACTGCGATGAATATGGGCGCGATCGGTGGTAACGAACCGCAAACAGGAGCGCCTGTTACAGGGGCCGGAATATTTGGAAAGATGATCAATCCTATGACGGGCGCCATGATTGGCGGCGTCGGTGGTGGTGTTGATATGGCTGGAAAGTATTGGGGATACCAACTTTCAAAGGATTCAGTTGATCAAACATCAGCGCTTATGGCCAAGCGCGGTGATGTAGGTGTGGCATCATTTTATGAGGGTGGACAGGCACAGCGATTGGGTAGAGAGGGGCAGTACCTACTGAATGAAGCTAAAGGATTCGCGCAAGATAGTGCATGGTTTGAGAAGAACTCTTATGCGCAGGGCATGGCAGGTGAATTGGGGTCATTGGATATTAATCTGCCTCAGATAGGTGCTAAAGCTACCGATGATTCTTATCTTGCTCGTTCAGGTTTGGCTGGAAAAGAGGCTCAAGTTGAATCTTATTATTTCTCGCAGTCTGGACCTAGCAAAGAAGCTGCATTAGGTGCGCCTTCGGATTACGAAGGGCGACGCTTTGGATCTGCAGTAGATTCTTACCGCAATTCTCTCCAGGCTTCTTTTGGTACTGGTTCTTTACTCAACATTTACAATAGCCGAACTTCTAATTCTACTGAAGAGCTGCGGCAGGGGCTTAACTCAATGTCTGGATTCGTGCATCAGACTTTTGGGGATACAAAGGATGGGTTAACGAAGTTAATGGGTAAAGTCGGTAATGAAAACTGGGCGAATGCTAGTGGTTTAGGTGATAGCGTCCTAAAACCGGTTCAGTCCTTGATGCGATTGACCAGTGGTAATACTTCAACCGGCGGAAGCGGTGCGCAATATGGTGGAGGACGGGCAAATTTGCCTGCGGGACTTGGGACTGTAACGAATGTGTCATCAGGCAATAGTCAAAATAAGGCAAGTGGTATTCTTGAAAAACGCTAGTAATTTCAGCTAGATAAATAATTTATGTTATCTTTGAAATTTTCCCTGCATAACCAGTATGAGAGGTATTTTTACTATGACGACAGTGGCTCATATTGTTAAAGACGCGACGCGCAATCCAGCTAACATAGAACAGTTGCGAGAACAGGTAATTGGATTGACCAATGATCCGCAGGAGCAGCGACAACTTGCCCAGATAGTTAATGACTATTTCAGTACCCCAAATGATAAACTTTTTAGAATTACCCACAATGGTGCGAGTGCTGACTGTTGGGCGAATACTGTTGAGTTTAGTCTCTTGAAAGATAACCGAGAGTTGTTGGCGCACCGATTTAGTCAGCTCATTAAGGAAGGGCATATAACTAAATCAGATTTTTTTCATGATCCTATGCCTGATGGCGAAAAGCAGGTCGACGGTCAGCATTTGGGACCACGAAAAGGGCTTAGTCTTGCATGGGATCTTGGCTGTCAGCGAAAGTTCAATGCACCTTATGCAGCCAATGATTTTCAGATTGAAAAGTTTGAAAGCTGGGTGCGAGGTGAACAGACATCAGTCGTATTCAGGGGGCGTGGCATTCTAGATGACAAAACTCACGTTGCGCATAATGGTACGGCAACAATCGATAATCTTTTCTCAGAAAACAGTATGATGGGACAGGCGCAGGCAGTAGGCATGCGATTCTCAATACGATGGCCTGCTGCTCATGATTCGGCTGGTTCAAAAGAATTACAAGTGATGTATCACATGGTAGAAGTAGTGCACGTAGGAAAAGATAGTAGTGGTCGTACTGGCGTTTTCTTCTATCAACCGTTGAATATTTTAGGTACCAGTGAGTGTGGACCAGATCGAACGAGGGTCTCGGGTAATCTGGAATTTATGCCATTAGAAAATTTTAAGGATGCAGTTCGTTGTGCTTTTGTTCCCTCACATATTTTGGAAGAGGTAGGTGGTGAACGTATCGTTGACCCTGCGTATTACAGAGGTACCTCGACCCAAGCTGAACGTAAAGAAAGGGAGGAGTCGTATGTTGAAGGGCAACGTCCTGATGTGTATCAGGCTGCTGCAGTTGAGTTTTTCCGTGAGCGTTCAAAAAGATTTTTTGATGATCTAGCCGAAATAAGCAAGCAAACTAAAACAATTAGCTAAGGGGCAAAGAAGCTCATGACACAAACTGCGAAAGTGATACAAGAAGCGTTCGATCCAAAGAGGGTGCAACATCTCATACGTTTTGCGCAGCGACCAACCCCACCATACGAAACGCGACTTGCGGGTTCGGATCTTGATCCAGATTCAAAACCGAGAAGCGCGCTCGAAGTGTTTCGGGAGTCTCTCCTTGCCATCGGGGCTTACATAGACACAAGTGCGAGTCTTGGGGTTTCTAACCCCTCATCCGTGGCGCTACAAACACTTAAAACTCGAATAGAGGGTGAGCTGCAAAAAAGGGGATATGAGGAGACAGACTTTTTGAGCAGTCCACCAAGTAATGCTGATTTCATGTCGAAAGAGACACAGGTCTGCCAATTTCGTGAAGCTGCGCATATAGCCTATAATCTAGAAAGAGCAGTTGATATTGACTATATCATTTCTAATTCTGGGTTGCGCCCCGAGGAAATGGAGACATTCAAGGAAGCATTCAAGAGCTATGCAAAGGCGCTCTCTAACAGCACGCAGCCCAGCGAGTCGCCTTTATCGGATAAGGGTGTTGTTTCTACTTTATTGGATCATCTTTCTAAGCTCGACGTAGAAGCTACATCGAAGTATGCGTCTCTTCACGCACTTGGGACTGGTGATGAGTTTGATGCAGCCCGTGATTCGGTCAAAAAATCAATTACGAATATAGCAGACTTTCGTAAAGCCCTGAATGCGGCAGATACGGACCACGAAGCAGGTGTAGCTGCAGTAGCGCAAAGCATCGGTGGATTGCAAGGGTCGATGCAAGAGAAGCATCAAGATCGAGTGACAGTATTACAAGACGCTTCACGTATTGCGAGCGATGATAGTTCAGCCTCTTTTGGCGCATCCTACCAAAAGCTTCTAGCACTGGGTGTTACTGTCGACGAAATCATCAAACTAGAGCAGTCCTTTATCAGCGGCTCACGCTCCCTGAGCCCTGCTTTATCTACAGATCGAATTAACGAAATTGAGTTGAACTTCAATGCACTTAAAAGTGCGCTTTCATCGGATTTCATTAATGCGAAGTTCCCCTCGGAAATTCAGCTTGCCAAGTCTTTATTTAGCGGTACTGATTGGTCAAATGGCATCTCTGATTTAGTGGTGCAGTGGAGCCATGAAGCAGTTACCAATATTCGTAATGAGATTGCTACCGCCGAACAATTCCTCGCGAGTGCATATGATCCTAAACGTGATTCTTCGGGTACTATTATCAAGGATTCATTTGTCTTGAAACCAGATGGTGCATTTTTGCTTGTTGGTGAGCAGCGCGCTTCATCCGCTGCAGCATGGGCAACCATCGCGCATGAGTATGATCGATTTATTGCGTTATTTGAGTCAGACTTCTGCAAAAAGATCGTTGGGGATAACCTTTACGATCCGGATCATGGAGCTAATGCTTTCGACAGGGCGAATGGAATTAATTCGGTTCTTACGTTAGTTGAAGAAGATCCCTTAATCGAACGACTCGCTGAGGTACATGATAGTATTCTTATCAGTTATCCGCCCGATGCAGAAAAAAAATCTTCTGATGATGACCCCGCTAAGGCAAATTTGGATCGGACAGATGATTATCTGAGTCGACTAGAACTTGCCCCCGTCTATGAGCAGAGCGGTGTTACTGGCTCAACAGGACTTGAGCGTTATCTCGATATTTTGCGGAAAAATAAACGCGCGGTGTGCTTGGGTACATTAGTAAACGACACTATCACTACCGACCTCGACGAGCAAAGAATGCGACATATACAGGCAGAGGAAATGTTGCGGAGCCTCTATATCGACAAGCAACGTCGAGAGACAAGTGGGATAGTTGCCAAGAAATTAGACAATCTGATTGAGAAAAATAGAAACGTACGAGATACAAGATTAAATAATATCGGTACTTTTTATACCGATTTTACGCATCGCTTAAAAAGTATATTTTATAGCTTAAATGCGTTGGCCGGTACGTTTTTAAAAGTAGCATGTGGTGCTGGCAATGTCGGTGCGATGCTCCTTGGTGTGGGGGCTGTGGCAGCTTACTTCATAGCAATGCCATTATTTCCGGCATTTGTTGCTGGCGCTTTGATTGTCTATTTTCCGACTTGGGTTATGCGGCCGATTCTTAAATTAGGCATTGATTATGCTAAAGATGGAAGAGAGCATGAACAAGAAGTCGCTAACTTGAAACTCGCTGCTCAACATCAACGGCTCAAAGAATCTACCGACGATATCGACCAGTGGATTGCCGTGTATGTTGTTATTCTCGAGGATCTCCTCGATCGCTTTGAACCTTCTGATAAAGATAGGCGTGATCATGTACGGTATTTCATAAGACGAATTTTAAGTGCTCAAGGTATAATTGAAACGACCGCTGAGAATAGGGGGATCGTGCGCGAGGATTTGGCCTATTTAAAGGGGTTTGCTGGAGCGAATGCGGTAATCTCTTCAGGGTGGGCTGATATTCCTAAGTCACAACAAGATGCAATTGAAAGAGCTATCAAAGTATGCGGGTTTAAAGGAAAGACTGGTAATGAAGCATGGAAAGAATTTACCGATCTTTATGGTTCGCCTAAAGATGCAAAGCATCAGTTCAGAGAAATCCTTCCTATCCCTGATGGGATTCGCTCTATTCCTTTTCTTGATGTATGGGCTCGGTCGACGATCCCATATGCAAAGCGTCAGGAAAATGATCTGTCGCCTGTGATGCGTAACATTTTTGGCGATGACATGCTCCTAACACTCTCTGCTGTCAATAAGTTAAGAATACAACCAGATGGCTCCGCAGTTGCTGATACGTTGAGCCGAGCAACAAGTCGTGTCACATCTAAGATGCCAAGTTTTGGAGAAGGAAAAGACGGACGAAATGCACAACTTACACGTCGTGAAAGTGTGTTTAATTTCCTCGGTAATCTTCTTGCTGAAACGGAGATTACACAGGGTAAAAAGTCTAAATAAGATGTGACGGGTGTCTTATGATTCATCCTGGTATCGAGAATCGCAAACAGACACAAGCAAGAGATGTAACCCGATTTCCTTCGGATCGAGTTCATTTTGTGTCGCGTTCAGAGCTGACGTATTTATCCGATCTTACCTATACCATGGATATGAAGGGGAACCTGCACTATTGTGCACGAATCATTCCTAAAGGTGAACAAGTTGAATCGGCTGGCGATTATGATAACCGAGTCAAGCTTGCTCGAGTAGAGCTCGAGCGACTGATGAATGAACGTGGATTTGAGTTTTGGTTGGATAGGGATACCGATGTAAGTGGCGCGCATGTCTCTACGGGACAGTCTTACGACTATATGGGTAAAGTTGCGGCTGCAACACTTTTTGGAACATTTCGTCGCACGAATGATGTAGATGACCAGCGTTTCCCGCCTGCGCAGGTACCCTCATATCGGTATCAATTTACCCCCGCTGCACATCGTCAGATTATTGAGAAGTATGAAGATCTCATTGGATCAAAGTTACGAAGCCTAAAGGCTAGCTCAAAAGGACAAGCGATCACTAATGCTAATTTTCTTTGTCCGAACCCAATGCTTGGTATAGTGGAGCACAACGGATTTAATACCACCTGGCAAGATTTCTCGGCGATGCTGGTTACAAACAGCGCGGCCGTAGCTGACGAAAACCCTCACTATGAGATATTCACCAGACCCAGTCTCTTAAAAGATGATGCTATAAAGGGCATTCCCTCTGCGCCGACAGCGATCGAATGGTATGGCCTTTCCTGTCAGATGAAGATCGAGGGATTTAAAAAAATTCAAAGTGCTGGTTCACGTGAAGAGAGAGAGGAACGGCGCAGCAAGTTACGCGAGAAGATTTCGAAAAAACAAACGACACGACGTCAGCGACTACCATCTGGGGCCCTTGAACCGTTTAAAGAAGGAATGGTGCATGTAACGAAACTACAAGATCCGGTGCTTGAGAATCGACGCTATCTGAATAACCCCATTAACGGTTCTCCACCAAATCCCGAAAGCGGTTATGTTCTCCACCAGATTATTGCGCCTGGAGAAGAATGCGGTATGTTGGGCGATCCTCAGGTTCTTCATCATCACCTACAATTGAATCGTTTGTATGAGATGGCACTAGAGGAGATTGAACGGTATGGCGAGGACCTTACACTTACACAAAAGGAAAAGGAAGACTCATTAGATTCGCAGATTGAATTTGCAACGATGACGATTGGAAAGACTGATGGTACGCCTGCCTTTACTGGACGCACATGGTCAAATACAGAGCGGCGAACGTGGCAGATTACCTCGCCCGCTCGGCAGCATTCCAAGTTCTGGAGAACGAAACAGACCTATTATCTTCCCAACGGTAAAGCCATTTTACGCTTTAAGGATCCAAAGACTGGCCGTTTAATGTATCACGAGCCTTATTCAGGTAGTGCGATGCATGCAACGCGAGATCAATTCAATATTGCATGTGCAGAAGGTATTGTATCTGAGCATGGATATTGGGCGAAGTTCCTCAGTAGTGAAGCCCCTAATGATATGGATATGCTCCCCGAGATGGTTACAGCGCTTCATAAGATTCGATACGCCAATCACATGCCAGATACTTTCCGAAGAGCTGGGTATTGGATGTGTGGTGTTTTTGCGGATATTCAGAGTTTTGGATATGAATTTCCTGGATTTAAACGACTACTTCTTTTTCATACTGGTGAGGATAAAGAGGTGCGGTTAGGTAAGAAGACAGCGCCACTTTCATATACAGGATATCAAGATGTGACCACGCGTGGTGGTGTAGAGTTCAAGGAGTTTGAAAAGCTTAAGAAAGCCGCTGAAAGCAACCCAAGACTTGCACAGATGTATAAGCTCATGGATGAGAGTACACAACGAATAAAACGATTGGCAGGTTTTGATGATCATCTCTTCGAACTGCGGCGAGATAAGAATGGCTTATTTCCATGGTTTGATGAAAAAAGTCCTTTTTATGTTTTTATGGAAGCGAGGCATCTGGATCAACGAGAGGCCGCGCGAATTGAATGGGTACATCCTCTCAAATTCAAATCTGGAAAACAGCAAGCAGGATATCTTCGGTTTATGCAGTATGGAGGCATTGACGCTGAACTTCCATTGCATTGTTACCTCCAACTTTTTTGTGCTAGTGTCGTTAATCTTTACGAAGAGATTCATCAAGAAGTTGCACAACATGTGCCGGCGCACTTACGGCACAAAGTAGAGGTTGATATTCATCAAACTGATGGCACGCGTGATTGGAACAGCTTCTATGAGTTTATGAGATTGCCGGATACCGTGCGGGATCATCTCTCTGATAAAAGTAGTTCGTTCATGATGAAAGTGGCTGAGCAAGCACTTGCGAAAGGCGGATTTAAAAGACAGCTCAATAGAGGAATGGTCGCAGATTTTCAAGTGGCATTTAACTCTGAAAAAGCGATGGAAGTCTTTAGGCATGGTAAGGAGAAACCGGCGATTCTTGATTCTTACTTTGAAGCCGCTACCACTTCTTTTGAGAAGAGACTCATTGCAGTGGGATTAAGCTCCCCAGAAGTGAACTGCATTGTCACTGCACTCAAGCAGTCCCGGCGAATGTTCCGTGATGAATTTCACAAAAGCAGTATGAACGGCGGCTTTTCTGATCCGCTTATTACTCGAACCTATAACTCGGCTATAACTTTTCTAATCGGATTTAGTGCAAGAGTTAAAATCACCTGGCCAGTGGACAAAGATCGGCCAGATTCGGATCACGAGCCACAGGTCACGTCAAAAGGTGGGTTTAGGCCCACGATGAAAGTTGGAGAGGTTGGCGTTCCCACGGAAGTGGAAGAGAACGCACTGCGTCCACTATTATCATCGACGATTGATACGGCCTGTTCTATTGTTAAAGATCAAGCAAGGCAAGCTGTCATGGATTGTATCGGCAGCTATAGTTCGTCTGATTCTTCGTCCTATGTGCAGTTACAAAACTTCTTTCAGCCGTGGGCAAAACGATTTAACGCGCTAGCATCTAATCCGTCGCTATTCTCGATTGAACTCAAGAATGCATTACAAGTCACACCTACAACCAAAAATAAACTTGAACTCTGGCTAGAAGATGGCGGAAAAGTTTCTGAATACGACGGCGATGCATATGAAGATTGCCTCACGTACCTTATGCACTGTTTGATAGTAGGTGAGGATCCAGGTAATTATTTCAAGAGAATTTTCTCACTTGCTTCTTGTGAGATATTGCCATCTAAGAGTAATGAGTTGAAGAGAACGTTAACTGCATTTTTTGAACCAGAATCATCAGTAACACCAGAGGATGTTCATAATACGTTAATCGATACGGTGATAGTAGACAGCACGGCATCGGGCCACATCGCAGCAAATGCCTCAGCAGAGCAGCGTTTACGATGTAAGGAAACTATAAAAAAAATTATTACATCGACAGGGCTGTAAGCAAAATAGCGAGCTAATACAAATAGTTATGCGCTGATTTTTTACGTCACCTATCCACACATCCGCACATAACATTGGTAATAGTAGGTTTAAAGGATGTTTTTATGACTGCAACAAACACATCATCAGTCTGTGCACCACTCGATAGCGCCTTAGATTCATTAGACACCGCGATTCAAAGTGGTGGCCTAGCAGCCTCACTTGTGGCGGATCTTGTTGGTATTAGTGACATGAGGGATCTGGTACGTGCCACCGAAAGTGTCGCTTCATCGTTCCCCGAGTGTGCGTCTGCTGTTCAAGAAAGTGTTGCTGCAAGTTTGAGTGCTACTTTGAAAGCCCTGAGTGGTGATATGAAAGGAGCCTCTAAAGATGTCGCGAAAGTTGCCTCGCACAGTGCAGAACTGAACAAAGTTGGTGCTGTTTTGGGTGCTGCATTTATGGTTGGATTACAATTCATTCCCGCTGGAAAAATGGCAAAAGTAGCAGTGCATTCGTTAGGCGGATCTCTCGGAAAGTTGTTATTTAAAAAAGCAATGGCAGAAGGTTTAGAAAAAGTTGCCATCAAAGCTGCCTCAAGTGGATTAGAAAAAGCTCTCATCATGGGCGAGCGTGATGTAAATAAATTAAGCGGCGTAATGATTGAAAATATCGCGCGCGCATCTAAAGATGTTTTTCAAAATATCGCTGAGCGGGATGTCTACGAAGTACTTACAGAGCTGTCTCGTAAACACTGCACTAAAAAATCGCTATCAAAGGTCCTAACAAAAAAAATCGGTATGGATCCACAAGAAGCAATCAAGCTGTCAGAGGAACTGATTGGAGGAAATGTGCGCAGATCCTTCACGAGCCTTAAAGCCAAGGCTCAACTTCAAGATACATTAATACGTTCAATGCAGGAATCGTTTGAGCGGGAGCTTAAGGCCCATTTGGAGAAGGGTACGATGCAATCGATGTTGCAAGATGAGATTTCAAAAGTATGTAAAAATGTGCGTACCAAGGGGCATCGCGTAGATGCAGTACTTGAGCGTGACCTAAAAGAAAAATCAGAATCAATTCTGTATAATGGAATTAAAAAGGGTGCGGATGAGGGAATAGAGTTGGGGGTGAAAAAAGCGTTTCGTCGGTTTGAGTTAGAGAGACATATGATATCGCTTAGGGAGTTTATTCGTGAAAATAAAGCGGGTAGCTTTTCAGCGCGCTCTGTTCATGGCGAAAAGCTTATAGAGTCAGCTAGAGGGTCATTTAACAGACAATTTCGTAATAATGATAATACCTGGCATGAGCCTGATTGGAAGGAGCGTCTTGAAAAGTTAGCTGAAGTTCAAGGTTTTGGCGAGGTGAGCAAGGCATCATCAAAAGCGTAACCCGCGACTGTCGTAGAGCTAAATTAACTAATCCATCGGAAGAGCATATTGATTGTTACCTTCTATATCTATTCTCTATTGCATACATCTTTGTGTGGGGTGTAAAGGAAAGGCCCTATACCAAATCCACCCCGCAGCTTTTAGATAGGTGAATATAACTAAGTCAACTAATTTCAATAAGTTACGCGGCTATGCTGATAGCATTTTTATATTAATTTTTAGCGCACACCCTGCGATTTTTTACCATATCCCTATATATACAGGCTTTTTTTGAGCCACATTGCAAAGAAAGGCGGATAAGAGGGTATGACACTTACTATATTAGCATTGCTAGCAAAAGATAATGGCAAAACGCCAAAGCAATCTGCTGCACCTCACGCTACCCCATCGTTAGGTGCAACCAAAGGTGCCTCTGTGAATAGAGATGCACAGCGACGCCCATCGATGTCTGTTGCTGATAAAGAGCACGGTCAGAAAAAAGCCGAAGAGATCGCAAAAGCCTTCACGAAAGAAAATATTGCACGCGCTGCTGCTGGTGATGTGAATGCACTATCAAAGATAGATTATTATTTAAGAGTCTCAAAAAGTATTCAAAAATATGATGCCTTTATTGCTGCTGATGTAAAGAAAAGGATCGAAGCCGCTCGCGGCAATGGCGATGTAGCAAAACGTGTGAAAGAGCGCGATACCGTTGAAGATTCAGGTGCAGTATTTCGACGCGAAGTAGGGCGTGGCCTTATTGATGGTGGCTCAACGCTCGTAAAAGCGCCTGTTCGAATTGTTGCACGTGTTGCGTCGGCAGTTGGATATATTGTGACGCAGCCTCTTAAAGCAATCCCCGCAATGGTAAAGGGGCTTTGGAATGCTGGCGTAGATATTATTCACACTGGGCAGTCAAAAGGATTTGGGGCTGCAGTTTCAACTACTTTAGGGAAAGCTGAGGATACATTCTTCGGATTTCGAAGTTTAGTTCGTGAGCAATCTGCTATGCATGCGCGTCGGCAAGAGCGTGATGAAGCAGCAAAAGATGCCAAAACTGCTCGTGAGACAGACAGCCGACTTCGTTCCTCTGGATATTATAAGGATTCTGATGGGAAGCGTGCAGCAGCTGCGCAGTATGCAGCAAAAAGTGCGCAGGTAAAATTTGATGAGCAATATGAGCGTGCGGCGAATCAAACTGCTGATTCTTCATTTGCAATGCTTTCAACTGCGTTTATTGCAGGGAAGGGGCTTTCTGCAATCGCATCCAATGCGGGTAAGCCTGCGGTACTTGGAATATCAATGGCACCAAAAAGTCCGATTATGTCTTCTCTAGCGACCAAGGTGAAAAATATACCGGCAGTATCAAATGGTATATCTAAAGTCGAACCGGTGCTTAGTAAATTCAAACGTAGCTCAAAATCTCTTGTTGATGAGAACGGTCAGATGTCGTTCGACTTTGATAATATAGCATCACAAACAGTGGCGCCTAAGTCTGGAAATTTAGCACAAAAAGTAGCTGCAAGTACTGCTGAATCATTAGAGAAAAAAGCGCTTGCTCTTGAGGCAAAAGCGGCAACAAAAAGCGGTATTCGACAAAAGCTGTATGCAAAAGCGTCTGATAAGGTATTTGAACAAGCCGTACGATTTGCAAAACTAGCAGATGCAAAACCTTTAGCAGCACTGAACGCCCGTCTCTCTTTTGGTGGTGCCAAAAATACATTCACTAGCTTACGTGATAAGTTGGGCAAGCCGCTTGATGTAGTAAAAGCAAGATTTGATGAAAGTAAATTCTTAGGAAAAGTAGGATATGGCGCTTTGGTGCCAGCCGCTTGGATGTGGAAGACCGCGGGTACGCTTTGCTTTGCTTTGCCGCTTGCTACGGCGCATGGTATCGCTGCGGCCCCGTATGTTGCTGTGGTACGCCCTGTTTTATGGGTTGCTAAAAATGTCATCGGCAAGCCTGCGATTGCTACTGCGCGACGTGTGCCAGCTATTCCTTATGCTGTTGGTGTCAGTGCTTTGCCTGAAGCAAATGCTGCTGCTATATCTAGTGCATCTGCAGTAGCCGGAGCCGTGTCTAGTGCAGCCTCATCACAAGCGGAAGCGCCATCTGTGAAACCTGCTTCTGCAGCGATTGTTCCAGTACTAAATCAAAAAATGCTTTTGAGTGTTCGACACTCTGATTCAACGATAGGTTCTTCAGATGCATACAAGCAGGCCGTGACTGATGCTCAGCAAAAATTAATTGCATGGGCTAATAAAAGCGGACAGCCGCATGTTCAAGAGCTTGCATCCCAGTTGAAAGAGGGCTCGTTTGATAGTGCGATGAGTGACTTAGTAAAAGAGTTCCAGAAAGTACATGCGCTTGATGAGAATGCCAATACTATCACGGTAGCAGCGAATGATGTTCGTGGTCTTGTAGTTGATGGAATTATTGGTCCGCGCACAGCACGTGCTTTAAACGCGATATCAAATGAAGAGGTTGTCTTGTCAGCGAATGCATTTAAACAAGTCGCTAAGACATGGCAGCGACAGATGGGGCCTGTTTATGTGGCACAGGATGCACCAGTGAAAAGCGCACCTGCATCTATGCCAGTCGGTGTAAAGTTGGTCGATAATAATGGTGTAGATAAAGATCAATATCCAAAATACTTGGAAGTAACCGAAGTGAAGCCAGGAAGTCTGTTTGCATTAAAAGGTGTTATTCCAGGAACTAAAATTTATTCGATTAACGATACCACAATAGCAGGCACAGATGATCTGTTAAAGCTGTTAGAAGATCAAAAGCTTCAAGGGATTCTCACGAGCCAAAATCGAAGCCCCATCGTTGCTTCATTACGAATGAAGATTCGTAAAAAAGATGATTTGGAAGTACTTCCTTTGACTGATGTAGAGGTTGCGGCATAAAAAGCGCAGTTGTGATTTTTCAGGAAGAGCCCAGTACCCCTGTAACTTAAAGTCACAAGAATTTTGAATCATTGTACGAACCGTTCATTGATTCATATTTAAAAGATTGATTCGCGCTATCAACATCTTCAGATCTTTATCTTTCAGCGGCATTTGGAATCTGTCAGTGTTCCGAAACGTTACCTCGCCAGCTTCACCAAGATGCCTTGCTTCGTATAATCGGTTAAAGATAAATGTTGCGTCTACAAAGGCGCCGGCAAATAGCTTAAATCCAATGCCGCGCGTTTGAATTTGTTTAATTGCATCAGCAGGTATAAGGATAGTTTGGAGATCGGTCGTATCGCGAAATGTTTGATTTTGTCTCTTGTAGCCGCAAGCTAATATAAGTTCTTGGGTTGCTTCGCGTAACACGAAACTTGGCGATACGATTCGTCCATCTGGAAGTTCAAATTCGCGGTCGCTATTTGGAAGCAGGATGCGGTCGTTATGTGAATTTTTTGGAAGGTTTTCAAACATCTGAATTATGTATCTTGATTATTTTTTTACAAAATGGCCTTACTTGCTCGAAGTTGGAGAACGTAAAAGCGACGGCACCTACTTGCTCACCAAAGGAGCCTCTGTTCGAAGTGTATGATTGCGCCCCATGTAGTTGGCGAAAAACAATTATGAGCTGATAGACGTTAGGCACCATGCTTGTAGAGTTATCATTGAAGTCAAAATTCTGCACATCGTCTGATTGAAATGAAACTTGTGATTGTACTTCCAGACGATTATTTTTGTCATACATCTGCGCATGTGAAAGGAAATTTTTGCCATCGTACCGCAGCGACTGTTTCATATAACTACCATCTGCATAGTTAAATCTTTGTGCAGAGCTTGGTAAGAGTTCTACATTGTGAAGCGATGTGTCACCACTATTACGAAAATCAGGAGAGAAGGTTACTTGATGTAGTGAATGGTTTGTTTGGCCCTTAAACAGCATAGCTGAGTATTCCTTAAAGTTATGAGTAGGTATCGAGTTGATACTGTGTTCTATTCACGAAATTTAGGCAGATCCTATTTATTGATAGCGTTATAGTCAACAAATTTATTTTACATATTGATATTGCTCAAGATTAATCTGATTTGTCATCGGGATCTTCGTATGGATAGGGGGCATGCATGCGCAGGTTTTCTTCGGGCAGGGCGCTTCCCACGATTAAATTAGCGCCAATTTTATTTCGTGAGTGCCTGTTCGGTTAGACCGCCTGCCATCACGCCGCCTGCTTACCCGAATCAACTCCGTTACTACCATT
Organism: Bdellovibrionota bacterium; assembly: GCA_044376365.1. GTDB lineage: Bacteria > Bdellovibrionota_C > UBA2361 > UBA2361 > JBIKWN01 > JBIKWN01. The sequence continues at coordinate 27,565 of JBILLA010000004.1, forward strand.
ATCTTTCTTGCCGATAAGGGCAAAGATCTTTGGATAAAATAGTGGCCTCGGTACAGGTAAAAAGTTTTTTGACGAGTGTGCTACCTTAGTTGTCTTATTTTGTATTGAGGAGTTTTCTGTAGTACCCCATACGTCGAATATGCTTGCTTCTTTAATGCAATTTATCGTACATAACATTATTTTAGTATAACAATTGAATAATTTATTAGTCTAATTATACGTGACTATATGATTGAAGAGACCAGAAATAATAACACAAGACTTATTAATACATCAGTGTTTGATGCTTTCTTGCCTTATGAGGCCCTTAACCCAATTGATCTTTATAAAGAGGCACAAACCGATCCTATCGCAATGACGCTATTTGCGCTTAGTTTGAGCCCGCAACTTACTCATTTTCTTACCTCACGAGGTATGAATGTTGAAAAGCCATCTGCCTACATTGATCGTGCTATAGAGATGGGGGCGCTGGAGCCAAGGTACTTTAAGGCTATTTCGTTAGTTTATAATGATAACGGAAAAAATGTTGGCCAAGAAGCTTTGGCATTAATTGAACCGTTGATCAATCGTCACCATCCGCCATCGCTCCACGCTGCAGCTGGAATATATAAGAAAAATCTTGGCGATTTTGTTGCAGCAGAAAAATATTATCTGGAGGCGGCTGAACTTGGGATGGCCCAGAGTTACATCGATTTAGCTGGCATGCTATTGTATAATAATTCATCTAGTCCGTCTGATATAGAGCGTGCAATTAGCTTTTATGACAAAGCTATTCATATGATGCAATCTACAGAAGCTGTTCAGGCTACTGTTAGAGCAAGTATTGAGGAGCCTCTTAAATTTCCTCCTGATGAATTAGTCAAGTTGCTGCATAAACATGTTGAAAGAGGCGACTTTGATTGTTCGCGAGCTCTATTAGAAATTGTGGGTAGTGGTCATGCACCCCTTTCCGCAGTAACTCCAACTGTTATTACACAAGCCAAGGAGCTTCTGGAATTCTGTGATCCAACAGTTGTTCACGCTATGTATGCTTATGTAGAAAAATCTGGCTCTGCAGGCCTGTTAAGTGTGAATGATTTAATACTTATTTGTTACCGTATTGTACGCGATCCATTTTTTGATAGTAGGGGCAAAGGCAATGCTGTTGAAGTACGTGGCAAGATCGATTTATATGGTCTATGTAGTGATGCGAGTCTTCAGCGGGCTTGTGAGAATTTTGAATTCGGCGAAAAGAATTTTAATTCGGGACGTTGTGGGCGGTATTTTGGATTGACTATGTTGAAATTGGGAAATGTTCGTGAAGGATTCATGAAAGCCGTCGAACTTATGCAAGAGGGGGATCCAGAGAGCATGGCATTGGTAGGCTATTGTTTGCTTGAAGGAAAGGGATGTGAAAAGGATCCGCAAGAAGGCAATAAAATTTTACAAGAAGCAAGAAAACGTGGCGCTCAGTTTAGTTCTCCTTTTGTATAAGATAGATTTCAGTAGAACTTAACAATGTTTTCAAACATTCGAATTAACTATCGTGAGTAGCTCATAACAAAAAAGCTTTACTTGATGGAATTGATAGAACATTATGGTGATGGCTCCTACGAAGTAAAACATGAAAATAATTATTCACTGATACTAATAGCTGTTAGTCTGCATAATTGTTGAGAAGTTTGTGAAATCAAATTTTCTAAAATCAGGTAGTTAACGGATGTTTTGCCCACTCCTTCGCCTAGGTAATTTTCATCATAAATGGATATGCGAATGGGATTGTGTAGCGTTAAACTGCAACGACTGTTTTCTGTGACTACCATCTGTATAGTTTCACCTTTTGCAGTGCATTGTAGGTGTTCTACATTATGAAGCGATGCGTCACTATTTTTATGAAAATTAGGAGAAAAGTTTACTTGATGTAGTGAGTGGCTTGTTTGGCCGTAAACAGCATGACTGAGTATTACTTAAAGATTACGTGTAGGCGTCGAGTTGGTATTGTGTTTTGCGATTGCTAATGATTAATCTGATTTGTAATCCCAATCCTGGGATGATCAAGGAGGGCATAATCATATCTCTCTGCTTCAGGGAATATTTGGGCCCACAAGCTTGCAAAATTCGTTAGAAAATTTGTATTTCTTAGCTTTGCCACCGTGCTATACTTCTCACCATTGTTAGCGTGCTAGCAATAAGGAAGGTTAAAATATTATGGGATTATGTAGTGGTTGTGGCGGTTCAGGTAGAATGGACTGCTGGAAATGCTCAACGAGTGGTTCCGTTACATGCGAAACGTGCTGGGGCGCAGGCAAGGATGCAGGTGGTAACTCTTGCTACACTTGTCACGGCTGCTACCGGCAGACGTGCCCAAAGTGCTCTGGAAGTGGCTGGATTACTTGTGGGTTGTGTAACGGAAGTGGCGGCGCTTAGCGCAGAGTAGATAAGGTTCTTCGGGCGGGGCGCTTCCCACGATTAAATTAGCGCCAATTTTATTTCGCAAGCGCCTGATGTTTTAGCCTAACCTCCATCACGCCGCTTGCTTATCCGAATCAGCCCCGATACTTCCATTATCTTTCTTACCGATGAGGGTAAAAATCTTAGGGTAATAACGTAACCCCGGTATGGGTAAAAAAATCATATAAGCCAAGTTAAAGATGAACCCATTCTTTGCGCAGAATCCCATACCATGCTTCATCTATTGATTGTCCTCGCATAAATCGATTTTCGCGAAGAACTCCTTCCTCTTTCAGGCCAATTTTTATTAAAAGATTCCTTGAAGAAATATTTCTAGAATCTACATTTGCACTGATTTTGTTTAGGGTAGTAATCGACTCAAAGCAAGTGTCAATAACCATCCGTACTGCCTCAAATGCAAATCCGTTACGCCAGTAATATGGAGAGATGCTGTAGCCAAGTTCAGCTTTATGACTCTCAAGAAATAATCGTACGCGGATTCCGCCAATCACCATATGTTGAAAAGTTACCGCAAACCCAATTCCATGAGTTGGCGACATCTCAATGAACTCCTGAATGTAACGATGAGCGTCTTCCTTAGTGTATGGTTGTGGAACCGGGATAAAACGGGCCCAATCAGGCGAGGACGCGTATTTAAGTATATCGTCAATATCTGCAGGTTGGTAAGGTCTGAGTATGAGACGTTGTGTTTGAAGTACGTTGGGTATTAGTGTCTTCATTCCCGGAAGTGTTGCTTTTTTTTATTTTCAAGACAAATAAAAAAAGTATCATCAGAAAACAAGTGTATACATAAAACCGAAAATACAATGCATGTAAATAGTAAGAACGCATGACTGCATGCTGCATTATCCTGTTGATAGTGTTGTTTTTTTAGTCACAAGATACTGTGCAAAGTGTACCCGCCTCCCTCACGCGGCCTGCTTGCCCGCTGCACTCCCACCGCTCACTGTTTTACCAATAAGGGTAAGTATCTTTTTAATACGAGTGATATAATCTGCTGATTTCTGTGCCGCGTGTTCTTCAGACGTATACGTCGCAAGCATCTCCTGCACTTTACTCACTTCATCAAGTCCGCTGCCATTCATGTATTCGATCTCAGTTCGGCGTCGCAGGATGTCTTCAAGGGTGACGGCCTGTTCTTCTTTAATTGCAAGTTCTACTTCGCCTCGTAAAAGGTTGGGGGTGAGCTGCTCAAGTCGTGTTGCATCTTCAAGTAAGTAGCGAGCCCGAGCACCAAGTCTGCGAACAATTCGTCCAGCAGTATCTTTCGAAACGCCACGTGCAATGAGGCTTTCACAGATTTCATTTTGTTCAGCGTCGGTTGCCCAGCCTGGGAATTTTACGCCGGTTAAGCTCTTTGCCTTTGAAGCATCAATGCCAAGCATCTTCATTGCTTCTTTGTATCCTTCAAACGAAGTCCATGAAGAGGTTGTCCATTTACCACCTAAGAGTGTGAGAACGCCTCCTTGGTTTTTCCAAATATGCTTTCGTGAAAGAGTGGCAGTGCCTTGGGTGTTTTCATCGCGAAGGGGAAGGGTGCGAACACCTGCAAAGGCATAGTGCAACGACTCTTGGTTGAGTCCCGCATCAGGAAGATCTTTTTGAATGCGCTGCATGACCTCTTGAATTTCAGCTTCGATAGGGAACTGCTCAAGAGGAACATCAGTAACTTCACGCTCAGTGGTACCAACCATCGTGCCACCTGGATGTGGCCAAACAAAGTAGTAACGATTTTTTTGTTCCATCGGAAGGAAGAGTGATGGCTGGTTCCATGGCCGATTAAAGATGAGATGAATGCCAGCGCTGTAGCGAAGCTGTTTGGTGAGCGACTTGCTTTCTTCATGTCCTATAAATGGAGCCCAAGGCCCTGTGCAGTTAATAACAAGGTCAGCGGTCAGGTGGTATGTGTTGCCACTGAGTTCATCATGTGCAGTAACATCAAAGGTACCTGATGCATTCTTTTTTACCTCTGTGACACCAACGTAGTTGAAGCAGCGTGCACCGAGTTGTCTTGCTTGCACAACAGTTTCGATCACA
>JBILLA010000075.1:0-10784 GCA_044376365.1 Bdellovibrionota bacterium
GGCTTCCGCCCATCCACAAGCAATGAGTGGTCTTAAAGAGGATCAAGCTATCGACTGGAAGGCTGTCGTTGCTTTTAATCCTGATGTCATAATCATTGCCCTAAAAAATCTTGATTTTAAAGAGAGTCTTAAGTTGTTTCCTCGTCTTGGCGAGCTTCCTGGTTGGGATAAGATTTATGCCGTAAAGCGAGGTGATGTGTTTTTTACTGATGGTCGTCGCTATTTTAATACGCCAACAACCAAGCTGATTGAAAGTATGGGCATTCTTATCTCTTGTCTTGCTGGTTTTGAGAGCGGCTATATTACAGAGCGTGATTCAAGCTTTAAGCTTCGTTACCTTGAAATGCATCGACATAAATTTCTTTAATATCGATGCATCGTATTGTATTTTATTCTCGATTTACTAAAGCTCTCTAAGGAAAGAGCGAAGTGAGTTTTTGAGTATAGCCTGAGCTATCAGGTGACTCTTTGCCCTCGAGAATCAATTCATAATTAACTTTTTGACCATAGAATTTATCCAGTGATTCTTGGTTATGGTTTATCTGATTCTTTGCTAACTTGATTTCTCTGGAGTCTCCTTTTGTTTGTGCGTAGGCAAGAATTTTTGCTGTGCCTGGCACTGATTGAGGGCTATATGAGCCTGTTTCAGCTGCAAATTCTTTGCCAAGAGTAAAGTTTCCTTTCTTAAGAGCATTGGCAGCATCTTCACTTTGGAAAAAAAGTACGATATCAGCAGAAGGTGAGCCTGTTTTTAAACCAAGCGATCCTTGATGCAATGTGAGTGCTGCAGGTTGACTCCAGGTTCCTTTACTTGTTTTGCAGCTTGCCAGTCCATCACCATGTGCGCCTTCTGTAAGAAGCGCGGCTGCTGTTACATCTGGTAAGATAGCAATACACCGTGCTTGATTAAGCACTTGTGCTGGAATCTGCTCGTCAGAGCTTTTTGCAATCTTTTTGTAGGCAACAGCGGCATCATCTATTAATTGATGAAATGCAGTTTCGTCTGCTTCTATGCTGCGCATACTTGCACGCATATCCTCATCTGCTTTCTTGATAGACTTCTTGCTGTCTGCTAATGTTGCGTGGCCACAGGTCAGCGTTAAGGTAAACGCTAGTAAAGCTAAGCTTGTTTTCGCTTTCATAAGTATCCTCTTTTTCATGGTGATGTTAGTTTCTGTGGATCCAGAATGGAGACCACAGATTCATAGTCCGTTTGTTATGCATGGTAGTAACGCCCATGGTGGTTGGCTTTACTATTAAGCAAACCTTTGTTTCATGAGGGAGCTCCTTAAGGAATATCCATACAACATTACCAGCCATGCAGTATGGGGTAAGGAGCAAGTGCTATACCTGGGTAGTGAGCTGAATTGAAGATAAAAATTATGATAGAGTGACTTGTACTTGCTATGATTAGCCACCTGGGGTTGATGTACCACTAGGCATTGTTGACATGTTCGTAAGGGCTGCTATTGAGGCAAGTTCCTGAATAAGGGGCTTTATATAGGGCTTTTTGGGGAGAGCTTCTTGGGTGCTCTCGGTAGATGAAGGCTTTGAGTCTTGCTTAATATGCTTTGTCGCGGCTGTGTTTTGTCGTGGGTCTGTCATAAGAAGAGAACCTGTGCATGAAAGAGTAGAATTGTTTTATCATTAAGGTCAAGCGTCATTTCTTGGTTTTATCGAGCGGAAGAAAAGAGTGCGTATTTTTTTGAAGACTCCAAGCTAGATAACCAACCAGATATCTTGTAGCAGATTTGTTAGAGCCAAGCAGCCTTGCGTACCGTATGCGATTTTTGATTTTTTCGATAAAGCCATGCCTTTCCCGAACAAGATCTGCATGAAATGAGGCTGCAAGAGCATGAGCAGTTGGATATTCCTGTGAAGCAAAGACTGCGGTTTCTTGAAATGCCTCTGGTAAAAATTCCTTAACAAGCAGCAGTGCTGTAGCTGCACATAACCCAAGCCCGCGCGTTTCAGCTGCATCGAGATAGACAGCAATCTGATATGGTGGTTCAGTAATAATGAAAAAAGCAAGATCAAGAATCCACTGTAGTCGGGCCCATTGATGTTTTGCACCATGAAGAATCATCATCAGAAAAAGATGTTCTTTGTTTGGAATTGAAAACGTTGCATAGCTTGTATGCATATCCTGATGTTGCTCCCAAAGCTCTTCCCACGTGAAATAATTTGAGAAGTATGACTCTTGAATTTCTTGATGCAGATCGATTCCAACAGTGTTGATTACTATGGTACGAGCATACGTATGTTTTGCTGTGAAGTCTTTATCCTGCGCTTTGCCCGATAGAGTAGCCAATGCTTTTAAAAAATCTTTAGGTGATACAAGTAGGTCAATATCAGAAGCTTGGCGATATACTCCTTGAGGATAGAAAAGGGGTTCGTATGCACGGCCCTTTAATACGAGAAAGGGGATAGCTGCAGCTTGAAGCATTGCTGTTACCTGGCCAAGTACGAAGCACTGCTGCATTGTTTGTAAGAGCAGGCGTTGCGCTGAAGTGTGGTCGATGGATATTGAGTGTTGGTTCGGCTCAGTTACATGCTGGGTCAGCGCAGCATGAACAAGAAGTAGGATTTTGTGGCGCTCTAGTATGTGCTGGGGATTCGGTAAGGACTCGATAAAGGTGCGAAGTTTCTCAAGCACCTTTACGGCTGACTCGCTAAGAGGGCTCTTAAAAGCGCCTTTTTCCCAATTAAAATCCTCCATATATATGCGGTATGGTACTATACTCTTGCTGGAAGTGGTAAGGTTGATGATACTAAAACGAAGCGAAATGAGCGCTGTGCTCAACTACAAGCGCATCTAAGCGCCATGCTCTGTCAATTATATGATCGTTCAAATTGAGGTTAATACCAGGTGTAATTTTAAGTGCTGGTTCTGTCAGAATGCGCACTATGAGCCAACACCAAACGATGTGATGCCGCTGTCCGATTTTGAAGCTATTCTTCGCAAGCTTAAAGCGCATTATGGTGAAAGCCTTCCGTTGATATCATTTGCTGCCTACAATGAACCAACCCTTGACCCATTTTTTAAAGAGCGTCTGCGTCTTATGACCAACCTTGGGTTTACCTATTGGTGGCTGAGTAATGGATCGCTCATGTCAGAGGATCTGATTGACTTTCTGATAGAAGAAAAACCTCGTATAACAAATCTCTCTTTGAATCTCTGTTCATCCGAGCCTGAAGCATTAGCACGCATGGTAGAAATTACTCCCAGTGCGGCTACGCGTTATCTTTCGACGCTTCGTTCTGCGCTTGAACGGCTTCAAGAACCTGACCTTACTGTTGGAATTAAAGTACATGGCGATGGTAGTGAAGAGCACCAGAAATCCTATGATGCAATGAAGGAGTGGGTGCAACCGTTGTCGGTATCTGTGACGAAAGTAGGGGTGATGAATCGCGCTGGCATGTTGCAAGGGGTTGGAAGATCTGTTCACCATAGTAAAGATGCTGCATTAGTTTGCACCACAAACTATCTTTCAAATATCTACATCGGGGTAAAAGGCGAAGTGTATCTGTGCTGTCATGATTACTATAAGACGACTGCTTATGCGAATATTTTGACAGATGATATCGCTACCTTGATGAGGCATCCAGATCGTTCCGCTTCGCTTAAGATATTACAAGAGCAGTTCTGTAAGCAGTGTGAATTTGCTCTTGATGTTCGCCGTCATCCAGCTCAAGCACTCACTTTTTTTATAAGACCCTACTATCGATTGCTCCCGCTGGGCTTTCGAAGGCGAGTGACATCTCTTAGACATGCTGTCAGAACCTTTCTTACAAAGGTAGTTCGCACATGAAAGTATCAATTTTTGACAAACTCACTGACTTTTTTGAATGTCTTTTTGCCCCTTTTGTGCAGTCTATTGCTATTCGGTATAGAAATTTTATTAAAATTCTTAGATTGCTTCGTCCTCGTGATGCTCATGAAGCAAAACGACTGACGTGGTGGCAGCAACAACCAGTTGCGCAATCAACTGGAGGAGCCCTTATTGGCCATCTTGATTCAATCGTTGCATACCGACTTGAAAAATCTGCACTGGTGATTGTGAAGGGATGGATGCTACATCAACACATGGCAATTACGTCTCTTTCTTTAGAGCGTTTTGTTCAGTGTGCGTATCCAGATTGTGAACTCATTGCATGGTATGGCACGGAACGACCTGATATCCTGGATGCTTTTCCCTCGGCACCGTATGCTCGCATGAGTGGCTTTTATGTAGTCGCTGAAATAGATAGATCGTGTTTGACTGATTTTGATAAGCCCTTAGAGTTTTCTGTATGTCTTGCCAACGGACAACAGCTGCAGGGTGTCTTTCAACGTTCTTTGTGGCATAGCTGGCCAGTGCTTCCTTGGCAAGAAACAGCATCATGTAATAAATTTATTCGAGATCTGCCTATGCCATTTATCGGTGCGCAGATTGTTATTATTCCTGCTTCTGAAGCAGGTGCGTATCAAGAGGATAAAGCTCGCATGTATTTTGCTTATCAACATGAAGAAGCTGTTGGTGGAGTTGATCCTTGGGCGGTGTGGGATCGGGGTATTATTTATGGCGAGGATGATTTACGACGTTTTTTTGCTCGGGTTGCTCCTCTTGCTGATAGCATCACTATTGTCGGTGACACTCTGCAAAGCATTGTGAAGTCAGTAGCAACAGCTTGGATATCGTTGCCTCGCTCAGCAACTATTACATATCAGTCTTCTATTGTTACGTCATGAAAAAATATTCTCGCAATCCAGAGGCGTACTCATGTGCACTTGGTACAGAAAGCATTATTCTTGATGCACAAAAGGGTGTTTATCTTGGCCTTAATGAGGTAGCAACCCTTGTGTGGGATGCATTATGCAATCCAAAAACGTTTGACGAATTAGTTGTTTCTGTTACTACGATCTATGATGTTGAGCATGCAGTAGCTGTTGCTGATCTTACGGCGACGCTTGACGATTTATTATCACGTACTTTGATTCAATATAGCGATGAATAGTGGGGGTGGTGTGAATACTGTTCGTTATTGCTATGAGCTTTTTGGAATAAGGTTTTTATTGCCCCGACCCGTCCAATATCTTCTTGAAATAGATATGACGCCAGAGACATATCTATTTACAATAAATGTAAATAAAAATTTAGTGCTTCCAAGTACCTTAGTTTTGCATGAGAAAGAGATTGGTGTAGAGATCCTTTGCCCTCATTTTGGCTCTGTTCTGATTGAAGATAAAATTATCGCAATTCATACGGCATGCGAACTTAGTGAGCTTGAGTTATTTGTTGCCTTAGCAGAATGCATTATTCCATTACTTTGTGCAGTTCGTGGTTCGATACTTATTCATGCAGGTGCTGTGGCATTAGATGGTAAGGGCATATGTTTCCTCGGCGCGAGTGGTAGTGGTAAGTCTACAAGTGTTGCGCTTGCTGCCAAGGAAGGTGCTGCTGTGCTTAGTCAAGATGTGACAGTTTTGACCTATGATGAAATGCTACGGCAAATCTATATTGAACCAGGTGGCGGTTTTGTTGAGCTTCGTAGTCCAAGCTTATCGCTTATCGAGGGTCAGTTTGGTAACGGCACGCTTTATAAAGATAAGACCTTATTTTTTCTTCCTGCTGGCAAGCGAGTGATTCTCTCTGATCTCTATTTCCTTGCATCGCCTGATTATGAGTTGCGGTTGGCACCCCCATATAAAATTTTTGACTTATTGCTAGGATCGATGTTGGTTGCAAGGTATACGGCACAAAAATTCCCACGGCTATTGCTTAAGATAGCCGAGGCAATAGCCCAGAAAGTTGCAGTGTATGAAACGCCCCTATTCGCTCGAACTACTGAGATTGATAGAGGTATAGTCTAATGTATTCATTGCGCAATATCAGCACAACAGTCGCAATGCTTATTGAGCTTTGCTTTGATTATGTAGTTGTCAGAATACAGCTCGTATTAGGGATGCTATGCGTGCAAGACGTCATGATGTCAGTGCAAAACATGCAGCTACCTACTGGTTGGACCTTCTCCGTCTTACAGCGGCACATATTAAAGTGCAGTCGTCTTCTTGATAGATTTCCTTTTCGCATGACTTGTTTATACAAAGCACTGGTGGTCAAGCGATATTTTGCGAGGCGCGGCATTCAAGTTGCTCTCAAAATTGGTGCACTGGGGACTATGACAGCACCTTCAGTGCATGCATGGGTTGAAGTACAGGGAGCGAGTTTCCTAAAAGGTGACTTTGAGGGGGTAACGCTTACGAAGGTAAGCCTAGAATAGTTGACCTTCGCTCGGCGAGCCTGTCAATGAGCCGTTTCATTTCTAGTACTTCAAGAGCTGCACGCTGATCGAGTGCTGTAAACGTATGGGGATCGACGATACTTTTATCAATGCATGAACTTTTTTTGAGTGCAGCGATAATCTCACTTGCAGAGATCTGTTTGAGGTCAGCAGCAGCATCGATACCAAATGTGTAGTAGTAGTACAGGAGGAGGTCTCGGAATTTTGTATGGGCCCTTACCAGATTGAAATATTTTTGCCAATTTGGTTGGAGAAGGGTGCTTTCCTTGAATCGTGGGCCCTCTGGTAGCTGCGCTAAAAAGATACTCTCATGGAGTGTGAGTTCTGATGGCGCTTTATTAAAGTAACGTTCCGAGGCTGACGTGATACCAACAACTTCAGCTCCTCCAAGAAAGACAGTGCTTAGGTAGAGTGCAAGGATCTCTTCTTTTGTAAATTTCTGCTCAAGCTCAATGGTAAGAAATGCTTCTTTGAGTTTTTGAGATAACGATGAGTAGGGGATAAGGTTGATTTGACGTGCTGTTTGTTGCGATATAGAGCTGCCAGAGCCTCGTACGCCTTTGGCTGTCATATAATCAAAAACACGACGTCGTATTTCAGCCCAATGAAAGCCATGATGTATGAAAAAATTTTGATCTTCATGGAACAGTATTGCAGCTATTGTATAGCTTGGCAGTGCATAGATGTTTATGAGCGATGATGCGGTTAGTCCGATTTCAAAGGGACCTAAGAGACCGCGAACAGGATAGTGTCCTTTGGTTCGTAACTTGGAGAGGTCATGGCCCAAGACGGTGCGGTTAAAAAAAGAGGTAAGCATAGAGGATGAATAGGTATTGTCATATCGTATAACAGCAATCAACATACCTTCAATTCATAATTTATCCTGCTCCTGCATAGCCATGAAAACATGCATTATTGTTATCATTGATACGGATTATGAACAGCAGGCATGGCACCTCTGTCTTGAGTCAGTCATTACTCAGCATGTATCAAGTGATTCGATAGAGCTTTCTGTCGTGTGGCATGGGGTTCCTCCGTTTGAATTCAATGTACCATCACCTGTTCCAATGCATATTTCATCGCATCCATACTCAGAGCAGCGTGCTACTGTTATGAATGCTGCGCGTCGAGCCGTATCAGGTGCTGATATTTTGCTTTTCATTGAAGAGCCTCTCTTGCTTCCGGCAGACTACATCAATGCTGTGCAGCAACACTTTGAGCAGCCCTGGATAGGTGCTGTGCAAACACGAATCGTGTCAGAGCGCGAATCGCAGCAACGTTATCCTAAGCCCTCGCGAGCTGGATATAAAAAGTTTTTTAGGACGCCTGTACTTGATGGAAGAATAGTTGCGATTCGTAGCTCCTTCTTTGATGACTGCGGTCAGTTTGTAGCGCTTAATGGGAAGTATCTTTGGTTTGATCTGTCATGGCGACTTATGTTCCTTCCGGGAGTTCTTCATATTATGAGGGCGGTCATGGCAATAAGTCTTCGTAAGGATGATACAAAGTCATTTTGGCGGATTGTCGGTCATGAAGCGCAAGGTCGTGCCCAGTTTCTTTTACGTTGGCGTGCAGTTTTGTTGCCACGCATGCGCCGAATACTTGGTGGGTTGCTTCGTACGTATCAATTAGAGCTAATAGACTGTAAGAGTCATCCGTGGTCCTTTTCATATAGTGCGTTTTTATTGGTTTGGCTCAGGCGAGTACTTATCGGCGCTTTAACGCTACTGTATAGCGCGCGGTGGGTCATGCGTATCCCTTGTATTGATGTAGCGCGTCATAGTGTTGAGCATCTTTATCCTTGGGGATATTTTTATAGTGATGATAAAGCCACCTATGCTGGTCGAATTGGCCTGAAAGAGCCTCAATTTCTTGATCCGCTGCAGCTTTCACTGATGCATAAATTATTCATGACAAGATCTTTGTCGCATGCCATTGAACTCTTGGATGCAGAGCTTATTGATGCACCCTATCTGAGTTCTGATCGGCTACGGGCAGAACTGATCAATCGAGATATATTGATTGCCAATAAGAATGCCGTATGAAAAAAGTAACGCTTGGCATGTGTGTATATGATGACTTTGACGGGGCATACTTTTCCTGTCAGGCAAATCGTCTGATGCATCCTATGCTTGATGCGCAAGGAGAAATCTTAATTATTGATAATAATCCTTCGAGTAAATTTGGCATTGCAACTAAAAATTTTGCTCAAAGTACAGAGTTCGTTCGTTACGTTCCCTTCACTGAGCGAACCGGTACTTCAGTACGTAATAAAATCTTTGATCTCGCTCAAGGTGAAGTTGTCATCTGTATTGATTGTCATGTGTTGTTAGTCCCAGGTTCGATTGAAGCATTGCTTGCCTATTTTGATGCAGCGCCATCAGAACAGCCCCTGTTAGTGCAAGGTCCCATGTTGCGAGATACACTTCATGCTGAAACTCGTTTTTGGCATGATGTATGGGCAAGAGGTATGCATGGATTCTGGTCGCGTAATATGCCTCTTGCGGAAAGTGACGTCCTGCCGTTTGAAATAGATAACATGGGGCTTGGCACCTTTGCGGCGCGGCGATCTCAGTGGTTAAGATTTAATGATCTGTTTCGTTCCTTCGGTGGGGAAGAAGGCTATATCCATCGTAAGTATCAAAAGCACGGGGGGCGCTGTATTTGTTTGCCCTCTTTTAAATGGGTGCATCGATTCGCCCGTCCGCTGGGGCAACCCTATCCACATGCATTTCGAGATAGAATTTTTAACTACTGTATTGGCTGTTTTGAACTTGATGAACAGGTCGATAGAGCATTGGATTACCTAAGTTTACTTTATCCAAGCTGGATTGTTGATGAAGTATATGAGGAAGCTCGAAGTAGTTTCCTACGCCACGCAGACGTCACGTAGATCGGCAAGATATGCATACAGCGCATCACCAGGACAGGCTGTTGGCGTTGCATCAGGTGCAATGGTGATCACGTCTCGATGACCGATTATATGCGCTGGAAGGATAGCAAAACGGAGCTTTAATGAACCTACAAGCTGTTTCAAAGAGCTCAGCATAGCGTGGCTTGGCTGCTCGAAAGAGTAATCACCGATACAACAGATGCCGATGCTGTGCTGATTGAGTCCGCGTGCATGAGCACCAACAATCGATATTGGCCGTCCTTCAAGGATAATGCCTTCGGGATTGATAAGATAATGATACCCAATATCATCCATGCCACGCTCTAGATGTACTTTTTTGATATCTTCCGCTGAAGCTCGTGGATCAGTAGCAGAGTGGTGAACGATAATATACGTTGGTGTAAAACTCATAATGCCGACTGGATGGTACCTTCCGTAAGCAGGAATTCATTATGTATACTAACTTGTACTGAGTATAACAATCATGAAGAAAGCGAATATATCTTTTTTTTGTCGGTGGGCGTTGCAGACGTATCGACAGAGCCTTATGCATCGCTTTCCGTCTGTGATAGGTCGCATTATTGCTTGGTGTATGCCGATTCGGTATCAGCCACTCTTAAAGAATCTTGAATATTGGGTCGACCAATCGCTGCTTCGTTTTCAAGGTGCATGCATTGCTGATATGGCACAATTTGAACAATGCATTGATGGAACGTGGCGAGTGACAGGATGGGCTTTCGGCTGGAATATGCATGTATCTGCAGTGACAATAGTGATTGACGAAATTTCTTATCCCTGTCGATTGATCAATCAGGAACGGTTTGATGTTTGGGTGCAATTTCCTGCAGAGCAAAGTTTGACATCAGGCTTTGAAGCGACGATTGCTGCTCATCATGAGCTTGTGGGTAAACAGGTTGGAATACAAATCTTGATTGAGCAGCATGTCGTTGATGCTGTGTTATCTGTGACTGAACAGCACTTGGTGCCATCGCCAGTGGTGCTGCCAAATTGGTTCAATGAGCAGTGTGATTCTGTTGTGATCGTATCAGATGACACGTTTCTGATGGATGTTGCTGTTCCTGTTTGCCGTGTTGCTGTGCATGATCGTGCTGCATGTGTAGCAGCGTTTGTTGCTGCGCGAGAACTGCTTATTCCTGATCAAGCGCTTTTAGAACTGCTGCGCCAAGAAACACCATTGCTCAAGCGCAGTGGTGCACTTCCTCAGCGTGTCGTCGATATCTTTCCTCAGAAAATAGAGTACGTAGGGTTATAAGACAGTATTAGCTCGAAGGATATCTGCTTCGCTAAATCGAGACAGGAATTTTTTTCTATTAATTTCCTGATATCGTTTCATGCCTGTTGTGATGCTTGTACCAGCGGTGCTTCCTTCCGCATGAATAATAGAAGTTCGTGAGTTTAATACAGTACGAATCCCTTGCCGATGCAAGTTGTATTGCCATGCTGCGTCTTCGTAGTACATGGGGGCAAAGAATGTATCAAGCGCACCGAATGCTTGAATCATATCGCGTCGCATATATAAGCAGCATCCAGAGACAAAGGGCACAGTCGAAATACCATGTGCAATAAATGCAGGATTAATGCCTCG
>JBILLA010000076.1:0-10745 GCA_044376365.1 Bdellovibrionota bacterium
ATCCTTAATAAGTCCCATAGCAACACCTGCTACTGGAGCCTTAATAGGCACGCCGGCATCCATCAATGAAAGGCTTGCGCCGCAGACTGAAGCCATCGAGCTTGATCCGTTACTTTCAGTAATTTCAGAAACAATACGGATAACATACGGGAATGCCTTGATGTCAGGCATCACAACTTTGACCGCACGCTCAGCAAGGGCACCATGACCAATTTCACGACGTCCAGGACCTCTGTTTGGGCGAACCTCACCAACCGAAAATGCAGGGAAGTTATAGTGCAACATGAAATTCTTGGTTGGTTCACCAACAAGATTATCAATGCGCTGTGCTTCTGCTTCTGTACCAAGAGTTGAGACAACAATCGCCTGAGTTTCACCACGAGTAAAAAGGGCAGAGCCGTGAGTACGAGGCAAAAGACCAACTTCAATATCAATAGGACGAACGGTTTTCGTGTCACGACCATCAAGACGCTTCTTGTCTTTAAACACCATCTCGCGAACTGCGTAATAGACGATCTCTTCAAACGCTTGAGAGATCTTTTTCGTGCGATCTGCAGCATCTGCAGCATCAGCAATAACAAATTGTGCCAACGCAGCCGCTTTGGCAGCTTTGATCGCGTCACGACGACCGTGCTTTTCAGCGACACGAATTGCTTTATCAACAAGTGGAAGCGAGAACGCTTTAATCTCTTGAATGTACTCTGCAAGGCTATGCGCAGGTGCAAACTCATCTTTTGGCAATCCAACTTTCTTCTGAAGCTCTTCTTGCATTGCGATAAGATGCTGAATTTCTCTAAAGCCAAAGAACAGTGCATCAAGCACATCAGCTTCTGGCACTTCAAGTGCTCCACCTTCTACCATCACGATCGCATCTTTCGTTGCTGCGATAATAAAGTTCATATCAGAGTTTTTAATCGCACTCTGTGAAGGATTAATGCAGAGCTTGCCATCAATACGACCCACACGAACTGCAGCGATTGGGCCTTCAAAAGGAAGACTTGAAATAGAAAGTGCAGCAGATGCACCACATACTGCTAGAACATCTGTATCATGCTCATCACCGGCAGAGACGACTGTCGCGATAACTTGTACTTCATTGGTGTATCCTTCAGGGAATAGCGGACGAATTGGTCTATCTATGAGTCGAGAAACAAGAGTTTCTTTCTCAGAGAGCTTTCCTTCACGACGGAAGAAGCCACCAGGAATCTTACCTGCAGCGTACGTTTTCTCAACGTAGTCGCAAGTTAAGGGGAAGAAATCACCATTTTTTGGTTCACCGCCACACGCAGTGACCAAAACAATTGACTCACCACAACGAACGAGGACGGCTCCTCCAGCTTGTCGCGCAACGCGACCTGTTTCAAATGAAATTTTTTGACCGTGGAAATCTTTTTCGACGATTACTTTGTTAAACATATTTTTCCTTTCTCGAGAGCGCAGGCACCGGTGGCCTGCAACTATTTATTAGAATCAGCCATGATAGACAGAGCACTGCTCCTGATTATGGCCACAAGGCACAATCAAGCATTTCAATGCTTTGTTGATCACGAAAAAACAAGTGAGTTTTGTTGCAAGAACTGCAACAGAATTATTTACGGATACCAAGGCTTGCAATTGTTGCACGATATTTCTCGATATCTTTACCTTTAAGGTACTCAAGGAGCCCCTTACGTTTAGAGATAACGCGGAACATCCCACGTCGAGAGTGATTATCCTTAGGATTGTTCTGGAAGTGAGCTGCGTACTGCTCAAGCTTCTTGGTGAAGATCGCAATCTGAACTTCAGGCGATCCAGTATCTTTGGTATGACGACCAAAAGTTTGAAGCGCTTTCTTTTTATTGCTAACGTAATCTGCAGAGGACGACATGAATTCTCCAGTTGTAACTATTCTTACTTCTTAATTTTTTTGACAATGAATAGTAACAGGTCAGTTTTCACGAGTCAAACCTTTAGTATTTTCAGGTACTTATGAATATAAACATCACTCCAGCCGAGCTTTCTACTCTTCTCAATCAAGATAAACCCGATTTTATTCTACTCGATGTGCGTGAACCAGAAGAGCTTGCCATCTGCGCCATACAGGGGCACACACATATTCGCCTCTCTGAACTTCCACATCGCATACATGAGCTGCCAAAAGATAAGCACATAGTTGTTTACTGCAAAGCTGGTGGTAGAAGCATGCAAGCTACAATGTTCATGCAGCAGCAAGGATTTCAGTCAGTGCAGAACCTTGATGGTGGTATTTTGCGTTGGGCCGAAGAGATCGAGCCACAGACTATAGCACGCTACTAACGTGCATAGCTCTGCTTGTATCAGAGCGACGTCGACAAACTAAGCTTCCTAGTCTTTTTTGTAAGAAATATTATAGACAAGCTTCATAAGACGAATCATATCATCTGAGCAATGTATTTCAGGATGATCCTTAAGAAAGGGAATCAGATCTTTTAAAACAGGACCATATTTCTTTTTAAGCTTCTCTTTTTTGGGACTTGCTTTGAGTCGCTCAATATAAAGGGCATTCATACTAAAGTCAGCAAGCTTAATCTTAAACGCTTCGGGTGAGTGATCGAAAATATGGAAAAAATGCTCTTTATAAAGGGCATTAACAATTGTACCTGTATCACGAGTATCTCCTTGCTGGTACAGCTCAGAGGCCTTTGCTTTAAAATCTGGATTCGTTAAAAGCTCCACATACTGACGCACACGAGTACCAAATACTGACTCAATAATGGCAGCAGCACGCGCTTCATCAGACTCCTCATGTTGGCACTCAGGAATTGACAAGCATTCCCCCACCGTCGATGCTTGATCCTCGATAACATCATGGAGCAATGCAGCACATACAGTATCGGAATCTGTCACACCAAACTCTTCAACACTCACAATAGCAACACTCAAAGGATGGTGCACATAAGCGATACCATCAGCTCGAGTCTCTTGCTCTGCATGAGCTGCAATCATAAGAGTGAATGCTTGGTAGACTTTTTGTAGCTGCTCTTCGTTCTTACATACACGGGAAATTAAACGATCAAATCGATCAAAGAGCCTGACAATGAGAGGAGAGGACAATCTTCCATATCCATCGTTATCGTAAGATGTGTCCGGCGTTACATTAAAAGAGAACATAAAGAAACCATTTCTAAATCATACACGCGCAGAACGCGTTGCTATGGCTGAATACATATACGACAAAGTTACGCTCTATTATACACTAAAGCAGAAAAAATAATTGCAAGTACTACCAATAGGTTAGAGCATATTCAACAGATCATGCAGCAGGTCTTGCAGCAACCTCTTCAATCGCCTCAGTTAATCGCGCAATCACTGTATCCATGCCAAGACACACCAAAGACTCATAGAGCGGAGGGGTCGCCGCTTTTGCAAGTACAGCAATACGGGTCGTTGAAAGAAATTGTCCAGCTTTAACACCTATTGACTCAGCGACTGCTTTGAAACGTTCTTCAATGGCAGCTTCTGTAAACTCACTCAACCCACGCACTGCTTCCCGAGCGGCCGTCAAAATAGTTGTACACAGCTCATTGGTCATATTCTTCTTAAAGACCGACTCCCACTCTCTGCTTAATGGTGCATCCATAAGAAACTCAAGCATCGGTGCAGCCTCTTTGAAAGTGCGAATTCGTTCCTGAATGAGGGGCGAAAGCTTGCGGAGTATAGGCTCGGCAATATGAACACCAGCGTTCTCAAGAAACGGGGTGACCCAATGCAAAAACTCATCAACTGAGAGATTGCGGATATAAACTCCATTCATCCATTGCAACTTGCTGTAATCAAATACTGCGCTTGCTTCACTTACATGCTCAAGGCTAAATTTTTCAATAAGCTCTTGGTGGGTAAATATCTCTTGGTTATCACCTTCACCTGGGGACCAACCGACAAGTACAACATAATTGAGCACTGCTTGAGGTAAGTACCCATCATCTCGGAATGCACTTGCTAATGTTGCGCCGTGGCGTTTTGATAGCTTTTTACCATCACTCCCTTTAACCACAGGAAGGTGCGCAAAGATTGGCATCTCCCAATTAAGCGCTTGATACAACAAAATATGCAGCGGTGCAGTCGATAGCCATTCTTCACCACGCATCACATGCGAAATCTGCATGTCATGATCATCAACCACACACGCTAAGTGATACGTTGGGAATCCATCACTTTTTAAAAGGACAGGATCGCGCAGCGGTGGATTATCCCACTCAATACGACCGCGCACCGCATCGTGAAGGACAACTTGCGCACGCGGCGGCATCTTAAAGCGTACGACATGCTTTACATCTTTTGAGACATCACGTCCACGACAAAAACCACTATAACCAGGAGTTTCACGTCGGGCCATCTGCTCAAAACGCTCTTGCTCAAGACGTTCTGTAGTACAATCACATCGATATGCGACACCAAGATCAATAAGCTGTTGTGCAACTGCTTGATACTTAGGTAAGCGCTGGCTTTGTACATACGGTCCGTATGCACCGCCAAGATCTGGGGCACCATCCCAACACTCTTTTAAAATTTGAAGCTCGGACTTTGATGGACCTTCATCAGCATGAATACCAAACCAACCAAGCTCTTCGATGATGTACTTAATTGCACCAGGAACAAGTCGCTCTTGATCAGTGTCTTCGATACGTAAAAGGAATTGACCACCATGTTTTTTTGCCAGGAGGTACGCATAAAAAGCAGTACGAAAACCCCCAATATGTTGAAATCCAGTGGGGCTTGGGGCGAATCGTGTTCGGACGGGGCGAGGCTGTGTCATAGATTGCTAGTGTAATAATCTTCTGGCAAGCAGGCAAACAGGGTAAATCAGAGAGTGGATAGCAGCCATCCAATCCCTATCCTCCACTATCCCTCTTTCGTAAAAACAACCCAGTCTTGAATCGCACGAGAGTTCGCTCGAACCATAAGGGATAGATACTCATCAGCCACACGAAAAGAAAACCCATGCGCCCGCGCGACTGCATCAACTGTTGCCTTGCGAAAAAATGAAACACCAGGGTATTGCCACTCTTGAAAATCTTCTTCAGTGCCAAGATACCCACGCGAACCGAATTGATTTCCCTCTGCAAAGCGGATTGACGCTAAAATCTTTCCCCCTTCCCTCAGCGAACTATGCAATTGTTTTAAGAAAAGAGGCAATTGCCATGCGGCACAATGACTGAGTATTGAATGACTAATGATGTAGTCAAATTGTTCATTCGTAGCACTCGCGTCAAACTGATCATTAAAAAGAAAACGAGCTTGTTTCTGTTCGACTGCTGCATGTATCTGTGGCACTTCCAGTGCACTATCAATCAGCCAGCGATTTGGATCGATACCGACATAACACGCTCCATCAAGATACTGCAGTATGGGATACCCAGCCATCAATACACCACAACCAACTTCAAGAACTTTGTGATGAGGCTGACATCCCTCATATACCAAGATTTTTAACTGCCCAAGCCCCTCTAAAGAGTTTGTACCAACATAATTATAAGCTTTTTTGTGCAACTCGGTATGCGGCGAAGGACGGTGATGCGCACAAAGCGTTCTTAAAAGATTCCAAACCATTCCAGGGCTATCGATCAAAGAAAGATCAAAAGTAATTTGTAGTAATCTTATACCTTGCGTTACAAGACGACGAGCAATACGAACGATCTTCGTACCACGAGCACCGCGTCTCTGTTTTTGGGGCATATCGGATGATAACGATTGTGCGCTCATTGTATGTAATCATACGAGCGTTTTGGCCCCAGGCACTAGAGGCAACATACTCATAGCAAGTAGAAACATAGAAATTGAACAAACAATAATAAAGGAAAAAGATTGCATCCTATTCTTAGGAACGTATAAGCTGCTTCTCTGCCATGGCAACTTCAGATGCAATAATTCCCAACAAAAAAAACACTGCTCTCGAATATATTCGAGCTTTTTCAATGATCTATATCGTTGGATATTGGCACCTATTCAACTATACCAATGCATATCCAGGGTACTTCAATGACGTTACATTTGGCATGGCTATGCTTGCGCTATCTCTGTTTGTTTTTATTTCTGGATATCTCAATGGCGTCACCAAACCTGGCACTGCTTCTTCACAAACACGCAATTTTTTCAAAGCTCGTTTCATCCGTATCTATCCACCGTACCTTCTAGCGCTGTGTGTATTTGGATGGCTCAACCTTGCCAATACTCCAACGTTGCTCAAAAGCGGTCTCTGTCTTTCTATGCTCTGGGTACCAGCAGCACCGACACTCTGGTTTATCTCTATGATGATGCTCTTTTACTTCATAACGCCTTGGTTACGAGCCCAAGCCGATAATCCGCTTCGCTTCCTCATATGCGTACTGCTTCTTTGTTGTGCACTATACGCCTATGGAGAGCTTACGCATAAACTCGATTACAGGTTACTGCGCTATGGGCCTATGTATGCATGTGGTCTTTATATAGGCAGGAATGCCGCATCTATGCTGAAGCTCCCCCTATGGATTCCACTCACTGCACTTCCTTTCACATTTCTCTTTGGAAGCAAATCTTTCTTCTACCACAGCGATAGTAGTATCGAGCTTATGCCTAGCCTACTCACAGCCTCTGTCGCCATCTTTCTAATGCTTATGCGAATCTACCAACAGAGTACAACTCCTCGGCTTATCAGTACGATGAGCTATGCAAGTTACTTTATGTACCTCTTCCATAGGCCGATCTTTGCTCTGATGATACGCTCCTGGTTCCCCTCTCACGGTGCATTACAGATTGCCTATCTTGTCGTTTGCTGTTTACCAGTTATATGTATCACTTCATATGTCGGTCAGCTTCTTTATGATAAAGCTGTTTCTTAATAAGAAGCCCGCATCGTCTCAATGAGTGCTTGGTTGCCAAGAACCATATAGCGAAAAGTTTGCTCACGAGCATACGGGGGCTCTGACTCAAAATGACGATCGGTATTGTACTTATCTTGTTCACATGCTGCTATGTAATTTGCATACGACTGGTCATTTGGAAAGTACGTGAAAAAAGTACTCCCTCCAAACAGCGCTTGGAGCGAGGGGCTACGTTCTATAACTTGGAGGAACTTATCTTTAATGGGAATTGTTAAAGAATTTGTTTCTATAAAACACACATGCCGACCTTCAGCAGCAGCAGTAATACCTTCAAGGAATTCAGCAAGCCCAGCCGCGTCTAAACTCTTAGAAGCAAAGAGGTAAGAGGCTATGATGATAACTGGCGTATCTTGGGGGAGCTTCTTGATATGCTCATAGACACCTTTTCGCTGATTGAGATCCTGCCAATCAGCTCCACGCAAACATTCAACAGAAACTGATACCTTCGATGATTGCCACATGATCTGTCTTACATCGTGCATGCCTGAAACACGATCAAAGCCTATATACTTAAAACTCTTATCATGCGTTGGTGTGATAGTTGTATTTTCCAAAAAAGCAAAAAGCGCTGTGCTTGGCCCACACCCAAGATCAATAATGAGCGGTGGCTGCTGACGGCAGACAGTTTGCTCTAGTATCGAACGATATGTTTGAAAGAAGTGGCCAAGTTCAGCGGCATGTATGCGCATATTATAATATGCATAGAATGCACATCGACCATCTGAAGAAATTTTTGTTTTATCGGCTAAACGCCAATCTGTTGAAAGATCAGCAGTACCATACTGCAGACAATGTTGGCGAATCTCTTCAGTGGAATATTCAAAGAATCCCCTTGGGGTACGGTACGGTTCGAGTAGCTTTGCTACTGCGGCAATACCTCGTTGAGTGTACGGGCCAGGGATAACGACCGGACTATCTTTCGCTTCAATAGTGCACTGAGGAAAGAGTGGCTTCATTCGTTCAGAAACTTGGGGTCGTGAGACACTCTTACTGAAAGAAACTTGCTGCAGATTACCCGATGCAATGGGCTCTGATTGAGTGTCATTGTATCTGCTCATAGCACATCCTCTGGTTTAAGAAAAAACCTGATCAAACACGAATCAGAGAAGACGCTGTCGTTTTGTACAACGACTCGATACACGGTGCTATTTGTGCCGATGCACTTTTAGTCAGCGCGCCCGAGGTACTTTGCTTCTTCAGTATTCACAATTATACGATCCCCTTCCTTAATGAATGCAGGGACCGAAACCGTTAAACCTGTATCAAGCTTTGCGGGCTTCCCAGAACTGGTTACAGTGCCACCTTTTACTTCTGGCTCTGTTTCCATAACAGTTAAGACAACTGTTTGCGGGATAGCGATTCCAATAGGCTGCTCATTGAATGTTGTGACATCAACTTGCATCTGATCCTGAAGGTAGTACACATGATCACCAAGAGCATCTGCTGCAAGGGTCACCTCCTCAAAGTTATCAATGCCCATAAAATGATAGCCATCGGCATCATTGTAGAGATACGTAGCTTTAAAATTATAAACATCAGCAGTAGCCATATCATCAACTGACATGACCGATGTTTCAGCTTGTAGGCCTGTAATAAGATTTCTCATCTTAAACCAGCACTTCGCATTTCCTTTACCAGGAGTAATGTGCTGATAATCCAGCACTTTATAGGGAGCGCCATTATAAAGAAGTACTGTGCCCTTTCTTACGTCTTTTGCTTTCATAGAACTTTTGCCGTCATAGATCGTTTATTTGACCCAAGAAGTATAGATATTTTGCTGCCATTAGTACAGTTTCGCCCATAGCTATTATTTGCGGTAAAAACAACTCATCCTGTACAAACAATACTGCTCAAAAAATGGAAGAAGTAGGGAGCCCTAACCTTATTGAAGAAACCTCATGTTTCGACGCTAAAAATCTCTCCTCCTTGACCAAAGGTCACATCAATCTAAACTGATGCGACCTTAACTTTGTGTTTTTGGTTTCTAAGAGAGCGGAGCTTCCTGCGATACCCGCTTACGGTTAGCCAGATTTGGATTATTCCGATCAAGCACTTCTAGTTCAACGAAAGCTAGTATTATGATGCTCAATAAGGGTACTAACGCTCCAAGAAACCAAACTAGTTCCAACTATGAGCAAGCCGCCGATGAACCCAACAACACTCAGCAATGCTGTCACCGTTACTCGGGTTGCTTAGCTGTCTACTGCAGCAGATTACTTTTGCTGCACATCATTTACAAGATTGCTTCGCTCAACCATCCAAATGATCAAGAATATCGAAGCAAGCGCAAGAAGGATACAACCAGCAATGTCTCCTTCTTTAGAAACGAACATGCCATAAGTTACGTCATGACCATAGCAATGATAATAACAGCTAGCATCATTGAGCTATGTTATAGCTTGGCTTTCAAGATAGGAGCATCCAATCGCTTGAAAGATAAATATTCTCTCACAAGCGGACGACACACCCTTCATTTGCTTACTATTACCACATTTTTTCACGCGCAATCATACGAAAGAGCCAGAGCTCAACTTTTAAAAGTACTTTATAGAGAAAGTCAAAAAGACTACTCAAACAAGCCCATCATGAGGCATTTTATTTTTTTCATTACATGCTTGGCACTCCTTTGATTCAGATCATGAGCTACCCAACCTACTACGTATGCAGTTTATAGTGTCATTTATTAATACTACCTACATTCTC
Organism: Bdellovibrionota bacterium; assembly: GCA_044376365.1. Classification (GTDB taxonomy): domain Bacteria; phylum Bdellovibrionota_C; class UBA2361; order UBA2361; family JBIKWN01; genus JBIKWN01. The sequence goes on from JBILLA010000076.1 coordinate 9,582, forward strand.
TGCGATTAGAATTTTTTGCGATTATTGGATATTCACACACACAAACAAGCTATGAAAATTTCAAGCTTACCGCAAAGTTATTTTTCTCTCTTGAAGAAATTACTCACCACCTAATTTTTCAACTGGCTCTTCTGCCTCAAAGCCCTTCAATTGAGTTCACCACAATTCGCTTCGGGATTCGCTCTCTATTTTATATAAACTAAGCTTTAGTTTATGATACAACTGTCAAATCTCTTCATTCAGGTGCAAAAAGTTACGTCTTTGATTACGAACTACACATTAGTGGCTCTTTACTGCCCTTACGTTCACAAATGTTGATTTGCACGTAGCGCAAATTTGTCTTGTACATTCATCGTTGTCATTTTACCGAGCACGATAAAAAGACTTACCATTTTTTTAGTTCAACTTCGTGAACTAAACCAGTAACGACTGTCACCTATGGTTGTAGAGTTATTCCTATTGAGAAAACAGCACAATACCGATAGCCAATCGTTATGATGAAGATTAAAGAGAGTATTAGGATTAGTTGCATGAGTCTTCCCCAAGGACCAAGAATTCAAGGAGCGCACAGCTAATTACGGTCGAGTAAATAACGCCTGAGTTCAACTGCAGATTTGACAGACAAACCTGGAATTCTAGACAAAGCATATGGAATATCCCCTGGAACAATAATAACAAGAGCAGAGATTCCAAAAACAAAATCTATGAGATTACGCTTAAGTTGTATAGCTGTAATTTTGTTCAATGGGTATTCAATTTCTTGTTTAAAGATAAATCCTCTTGTGACTTTTAATTCATCACCAATAATTTCATATGAAAAGTTTTTTCTAACTATAATCAGGTAAAAAATCCTTGATAAAATAATAATAGACCAAATTATTATGGATGAATAGAAAGTTAGCCACGCTTCTGGATTAAAATAAAAATATTCAATTTTAATTGAATACATTGCCCAGTTGAAAATAATTGCCAAGACAAGAATTATAGTGGTTTCCTTGAATATCCATCGCCTAGCAATTGGATAAAGGTCGCATAAATTAGTTGATTGCTGGTTTGATTGAGGTTTCATGTAAATGTGGGTTAGAGATTTGAAGCAATGTAATTGATAAATGGGTGTTTCTAAAAAGATATTAAGCTAACGATTAGCAAAATCCTCAATTTTGG
>JBILLA010000237.1:0-3201 GCA_044376365.1 Bdellovibrionota bacterium
TGGTTGCAGTTCACGGAATGAGTACCCTACTTTTAAACCGGATTGGTTCGCAAAAAGACCATTGAGCAGCAGTGAAGAGCCTCGATCGCGCAGTTGCAAGGAGTTGTCAGTTTTATCATAGAGCTCGAGCGTGAGTCCTGTTTGTGGAGTCAGTTTGCGATTAATATTGATGATATCGTGTTGGCGTGGCAAAAGATTGCCCTGGGGATCTGTGGGATTGATAACGCTTTGGTACGAGATGCTCGTGAGGCGATCAAAGCCCCAATTAAAACCATAGGATTCGCTCACGTTGGTGAGCGAGCCGTTCATAAAGCGCTCTTGCATAGATGTTGAGAGTGAAAAAGGGCCAGCGCGTTTTGCGAAATTAATTTGATGAGAGAATAAATCTTGTCCGCCTTGTGAGTATGAGCGACGCGTATCAATTCCAAGGTCTCCACCGAAAGCAAGAGCTCGTACACCAGTAGTGAATTCTTCTTTTGCTAGTGAGTCACCGACCTCTGTTGATGTAATACCTCCGGTGACATCAACAAGAGTAAACATGCCGAAGTTTTTTCGGTTCTTTAATGAAGAGTACGTAAGCTGTTTTGAGGTGCTATCAGAGGAGGAACTTCCATTGACAGAATCAGTTTGCGTTAATGAAGCAGCAATTCTATCGGAAGAGATAGAAAAAGATGTCATTTCAGTGCTTCGTTCGGGTGAAAAATCAATTGTCTTCTGGGTAATCTGGTACTGAATACCTTCTGACTTAGTTTTTGCATCAAAGAAAGATGTAGTAGCGCCGGGATCGTTTGAAACATTAAGTTGGATGGCACTGTCTGGTTTTGGTGTGACGCTAAGTGCAATCCCCTGTTTTTCTGTTGTGGTTGTTTGAGTACTTTGTGAAGACCATGTGTAGTTCGCGCTGACGCCAGCCGTCTTGAGTGTCGTGTCAATAGATTTGGTCACACTCTGTCCAGCTTCGCTAGTCTTTTGTGTGAGTGAAAAATTAGAATTATCCCCAGTCGTTGATGCTTGTATCAATGATGTTGACGTGGTTGGGTTTTTGTCGAGCTGTGCAAACAGAGAACTTTTTGGTGAAGGAGTCAGCTTTAACGAAAATGTTTGATTGTCTGTTGCTTGCGGAGTACCAGCTTGATTTTGAGACCAACGATACTGTGCTGTGACGCCTGGTATCTGCGCGAGATTTGTTTCAAAGGCACGCTTTAAGCCTTTCACGTCGCCAACTTCACTAAATTTTGATTGCAGATTTGGCGATAAGCGAAGATTGACATTCAAGTTAGAAGCATAGGGTTCATTGAGAAGTGAGCGCTCATACGTGAGTGAGTGAATCGAAGATGGCTTATAGGAGAGTGATATTTTTTTTGCATCTGCTCGAAAACTCGTGAGACGTTCAGATCCCCACGACACCGCTATCTTATCAAGTGCAGCAGTTGGAATGGTTGTTTGCGGTGGTGGAAGTTGGGGTAGTTGTGGTTCAGCACCATAGGCAACCGATGCCCCTGCGAGGATAGCAGAGCCCGTTGCGGTAAGTGAGGCGATACGTTGATGAAGCACGAGTGGAATAATAGCACAGGGGGGATAGTGTTTGCACCAGGTAACCGGCACCCAGGAACGAGACCTAATCAAACAAACTTCTACTTTTTTGCTCCGTAGAAACCCCGTTTGAGCCCCTCTGTACGAGGATTTCTTACCCTTACGCATCTTCTTAATTGGCGTCATTCCCCTCTCATCGTACAATGAAGGTATGTACTAAATTCGGTACAAGAGGCACGCCATGAGTGCAGAAAGCTTAGAAGAACTGAAATCCGTCTTTAAGAAGGATCTGTCTAAGTTTGTCTTAGAAGCCAAAGTTTCTAAGGATAACCTGAAGCTCTTCATTGATGTCACACCCCATTTAACGCCGATCGTTGATCGCGCTGAGATTCTCAATCCTCTTAAAGAAGCATTTCCCAATAGTGAGTTCGATACCGCTGTTATCGATGAAATATGTAAGAACTGTGGCACTGGTAAACCCATGTTACGTCGACGTATTTCTCGTGGGAGCGAGCCAGTAGACGGTGTGAATGGTAAACTTTTACTCCTTGTTAAGAATTATTCTGGTACGGGGGAACCAGGCGAAGATGATGAGGGCAAATTTTCATTCGCTGAATTGAATCTTTTCGATAACATAAAAATCGATCAAATTGTTGCACGTGTGTATCCCCCAAAAGATGGTAAGGATGGCATGGATGTTTTGGGCAAGCCGCTGAAAGCAAAGCCTGGCGTACCTGTGAAAGTCACCCTTGATAAAAGCCTTGAGCTGTTGAAAGGCTCGGGTCTGAAAGAAGATGAGAATCTTTTCGATCGCATCGTTGCGAAGGCCGAAGGTTTGCTCATGAATCAAAATGGACAACTTTCGGTGAAAGAAGATCTTGATATTAAGGGGGATGTTGATTTTCATTGTGGCAACATCGATTTTATTGGCAAGGTTACTATTGCAGGTGATGTTCTTCCTGGATTTCGTGTCGTTGCTCAGAAAGGTATCTCGGTTCGCGGCAACATGCAGAAAGCTACGCTGATATCAAAAGCTGGTGATATCGAGATTAAGGGATATGCTATTGGTTCCCCTGATACCTATGTGAGTTGTGGTGGTAATTTCACTGTGACTATTGCACAGGAAGTGCATGCAGCAGCGCATGGCAAAATTACCGTCACCAAGGAAGCAATTGATTGTACTTTTCGAACGCATCAATACATTGCAATGCCGACAGGGCGTATCGTTGGTGGACATTGTTACGTTGTGCATGGTCTTGATGCAAAGGAAGTTGGTAACGATGTCGGACAACAAACAATTGTCGAGTTTGCTTCTGAAGCAGAAACGAATGTTGAATTCACTCGTCTGTTAGAAAAAATTGAAGCTCATAAAAAACCTCTTAGATTGCTCGAGATGCACTTGGGTCCTTTTCTTCAGATGCCCTTTAAGATCAAGTACCTTAAGGGAACGTTCCGTACCAAAATGGAGACTCTTTTGGCTAAAATGCAAGATGTACGCGATAGTCTCCAAAGTCTTGAGCAATCTCGAGACGAAATTATGGCGGCTGCGGTCGTCAATCCTGATTGCAGACTTAATGCTCGCGTCACACTGCATGCTGGCACAACTGCTCTCTTTCGAGACACACAACATGAATTAAAAGACCCTGTTGCTGGTCCAGTCTCTGTTGT
>JBILLA010000238.1:0-3199 GCA_044376365.1 Bdellovibrionota bacterium
TGAATTCCTTGCAGCAGCAGAGAGCAAAACCAAAGATCCACAGGATCCAAAATTCATCAGTGCATATGAAAAATTCAAAACGATCTGTGCTGGTGAAAAAGAGCAGGTTATCGCCGCGGGAGGCCTGTTTATCATGGGCACCGAACGTCATGAATCACGACGAATCGACAATCAGCTTCGCGGACGTTCAGGACGACAAGGCGATCCTGGTAAGACAAGATTCTATATCTCTCTTGAAGATGATCTGATGAAACGATTTGGTGGTGATCGTATCCAAGCCATAATGACTCGTATGGGCTGGGAAGAAGGCATCGCCATCGACGGCAACATGATCAGCCGTTCAATCGAAACTGCACAAAAACGTGTCGAAGCGTACCACTTTGAATCTCGAAAACACGTTACCGAATACGATGACGTGATGAACAAACAGCGCCAAGTTATCTATAACTTGCGCAATAAAGTACTCTCAAACGATGCTATCGACGACGAAGTAAGAAATATGATCCAAGATCAGATCGAGCAAGTCGTCCTTGGCGTATGTGACGAAAAAGTGAAGCCGATAGAGTGGGACCTTGGTCTTATACAGGAACGCTTTACATTCCTCTTTAATAAACCCTTCGCATTTCCTGCTGATATGCAACTTACCCGCGAGGCAATTGCTGAACAGCTCTCAGATGCTGCACTCTCTGCCTACGCAGATAAGCAAGCCGATCTGAAACAAAAACTTCGTGCCCTTGCCGAGGCTGCTGCCTCAGCTGGTGCTGTGCAACAGGGCGAGCCACTCTCATTTGAAACTTTCCAGCAGCATACAATCCTTGAAACAGTTGATCACTTCTGGCTCATTCATCTGCAAGATATGGATCATCTTCGTGAAGGTATTGGGTTGCGTGGCTACGGACAAAAAAATCCTCTCTATGAATACCAGCGTGATGGATTTACCCACTTCCAAACAATGCTCGAACATATGAGTGAAGCGGTCATTAGAAAGATCTTCTTTATCGAAGTAGCAAGCCCGGACGAAGTACGTGCGCAGCTTGCAGAAGAAAAACGGCGACGTGCAAAGCAAGAAGAAGCGATGAGGCTGACTCATCCAGAAGCAGAGTAAGATCTTTGTGTGAATAAGCCGTTCTCTATCTACATTCATATTCCGTTCTGTACCCAGAAATGTCCCTACTGTGACTTCAACACCTACGCAGTTGCTAAGGCTCCTGAGAAAGAATATGTCTCAGCGCTGCTTGCTGAACTTGACTATCGCGCAAGCCTTCCTGAGTGGCGCGGGAGAACCGTACAAACAATATTTTTTGGTGGCGGCACACCAAGCATTTTCTCTGGGAAAGCGATAAAGCATATCTTATCGCACATTACTCGGCTTTTTCCGCTGCTTGATTATGTTGAAGTAAGCCTTGAGGCAAATCCTGGCACAGTTGCGACAGACAATCTCTCTGAATTTTATGATGCAGGGGTAAACCGCTTAAGCTTTGGCGGTCAATCGTTTAATAGCACGACACTCAAAACTTTAGGTCGCACGCATTCTCCTGATCAAATTATCGCTGCGGTTGAATCATCTCGTGCAGCGCTTTTTTCAAATATCAGCATGGATATTATTTATGGTGTGCCTGGTCAGACAATTCATGATGTTCGGTACGATTGTGAACAAGCAGTGCAGCTTGATCTTCCACACGCATCGACCTATTCGTTGACCATTGAAAAAGGCACCCCCTTCTATCAAAGCTATAAACGTGGGGTCTTTAAACCGATCGATGACGATCTTTCCCTCGAGATGATGGATACCATTCAACAGACACTGTTCGATAGAGGACATGGTCTTGAGCGATATGAAATTAGCAACTTTGCAAAACCTGGCAAAGAAGCCCGTCATAACATGGCATACTGGAACGCAGATGATTACCTAGGCATTGGTGCTGGCGCTCATAGTTTGTGCTTTAATCGTCGATGGTCAAATATGGCATTACCTCAAAGCTATATTAATAAAGCCACCACTCTGGGCAATGCAGAGTCTTGGGAAGAGACGCTGACGCTACGCGATCAGATGTTTGAATACTTTTTTTTAGGGCTTCGAAAAATTCATGGCACCAGCCTTACTGAATTTGAGCGGCGTTTTGAGCATCCATGGGAGCCTCTTTACGGTGATCTGATTGATATTCTGACAACAGAACGTCTCTTGGTGCATGATGGTGATTATATACGCTTAAGCCAACGTGGCCTTGAAATCGCTGATTCCGTTATCGAAAATTTCTCAAAAGTTAACTTACCTACCCCGGTATAACAGAGAAGTAGTTTCATTTTTTCTTTGCTTTCAGCCAAAGGTCTGCTACAACCATGTATCAAGATGTTACAGGGGCACGCTGATTTCGATGAAAATTCTTTTGAAAACCTAAGTACAGAAGTAGTACATCACACCATCGACCTACTTGAAAACCTTGATACCAAGACAGATCGTCCCTTCTTCGTAAAGCTTGCTGCACAAATCACCAGTCAAGTAATACAAAGTGGAATACTTGATGAGAAGTATCCCTACGCTACTATCTCTGATCTCTTTAATGTTTTCTTTCTGTTTGCAGAGACGGCAAAGCCTCGCCCTAACACCTATCCGCTCGTTGAACAGTCGCTTCGTTTTGCTCGCGATGTATTTACGAACGTCTCTCCCGATCTGACGTGGCTCACATCATACAGTCAAGCAATCGCCAATACCATCAAAGCGGGATATGCCGATGAGCTTACAGATTTTTTCATGCACGCTGACGCTTCAAAAATTATTACAGCAGAACGCACACTCCCAGCACTAGAGAATCTCGTTATCGAATCAATTGTTCTGCCTGACAGCAGCTCCCAAGTGAAATACGACCTCGTCAATACATTCCGAACGCTTACCACGCATCGTAGGCTTTTTGTTGAAGATGCGTTCGCAATCAAGCACATGATTGAGCAAACAGACAACGACAGTACCAAACTCAATGAGATAGCAAACATCTCGAGCCAGATAGAAGACTTAATGTTGAGCCTTCCATCTAGTGCAAGGAGCAATGAGGAGATTGCTCACATGGCAACCCGATTCCGCTTAGCAATGATCTCGATGACGTCATATACTGATAGCGATGCCTTTATTCATAGCGCAGCTCCCGATGTCGTTAAACTGGCAATTCGTCGAACAACACAACCGGGTCTTTTTCGGAATGTC
>JBILLA010000239.1:0-3184 GCA_044376365.1 Bdellovibrionota bacterium
TACCACTCGTTCAATCTCTTTCTCACTAATTATTTTTTTTCGCTGTGATGGGGGCAGAATTGCATTACTCGCCCCTGCTTCATCAATCACATCAATTGCTTTATCAGGCAAGAGTCGTCCTGTGATATGTTTAGCAGAGAGTTCTGCTGCTGCACGGAGCGCTGTTTTTGAGTACTGCACGTGGTGGAACGACTCATAATGCGAAACAAGTCCTTTCAAAATGAGTACGGTTTCATCAATTGTTGGCTCAACAACATCTATGGTTGAAAAACGTCTTGAAAGAGCACGATCTTTTTCAAAAGTTTTTTTATAATCTTCATACGTGGTACTGCCAATACAGCGCAGATGTCCTGATTGCAGTGCAGGTTTTAATAGGTTGGCAGCATCCATGGAACCAGATCCAGTAGCGCCGGCACCAACGAGCTGATGGATCTCATCAATAAAAAGAATGGCACGTGGTTTCTTTTTGAGCGCTTGTACAATTTTACGAAGCCTATCTTCAAACTCTCCACGAAACTTCGTTCCTGCAACAAGCGATCCAACATGAAGCGAGTAAATAGTAGCGCCCTTGATAACTTCAGGAACATCATCAGCAATGATTTTGAGAGCGATACCATGTGCAAGAGACGTTTTGCCAACACCGGGGTCTCCAAGAAAGAGAGGATTATTCTTTTGTCGTCGAGCTAAGATTTTAATGGCTCGAGCAATCTCTTTATCACGACCAACAATTGGATCGAGTTTACCTTGGCGTGCTAGTTCAGTGAGATCTTCTGTAAACGTTGTCAGTACTTTTTCAGGACTCTGTTGACCTTCGGCACCCTCACCGGCTTGCTCGTATGCCGAATCACGATGCTCACCACGCGCCTCTTCGAGTTCATGCACAGGAACCTTGCCGATGCCATGTGAAACATACTGCAGTAATTCAAGATGCGTCATGCCGTGCTGACGCAAAAAGAAAGACGCCATGCACTCTTCTTCTGATTCTTTACTGATAGCAATCAGCATATCAAGTGGCGTCACTAAATCTTTACCAGACGACCGGCTTTGGATAAGAGCTCGCTGAATAATACGACGTGCCTGGGGCGTTTGAAGCGGCTCTATGTCTTGCTGCTCTGAAGGTGCTTGCTCAAGCTCATCTTGAAAAAAACTTATCAATGACTGCTGTAGCTTACTTCGATCAACAGCAAGAGCGTCGAGCGCCTGCTCGATTTGCGGATCAAAGAGCAATGCAAACAAAATATGTTCAGCGCAGAAAAACGTATGCCTTCTTTGGACAGCTTCCTTAATAGCAGCATCGAGTAGATAGGTAAGTTCCGTATTAAACATGATCTGCGATTACGCCTCTTCCATAATGCATTTTAAAGGATAATTGTGCTCCTCAGCCTGCAGATGCACCAGCTCTACTTTTGCCTCTGCGATCTGCTTTGTATAGATCCCACAAAGACCCCTGCCCTGATTGTGGACAGCTAACATAATTTTAACTGCCTCTGCTGGGCTTTTCTGAAATATCGATTCTAAGATCGACACAACAAAATCCATGGGAGTATAATCATCATTGAGTAGTACTACTTTATAGTTCTTGGGTGTTTTTAAACGAGTGCGCTCAATGGTTTCAGTGTCGTATTGAGGCGTTTGCTTTGGGCACATGGTACCTAGTTTACCGAGTGATGTTTCATGAGTCGACTTATTTTTCCACCTGTCTCAGTTGCTGATGAGAGCGGCCTTATTGGTATTGGTGGACATGCAACCGTTGAAAACCTGCTTGAAGCGTATCGACAAGGCATTTTTCCCTGGCCATGGTCTGCCGAGTATCTTGCATGGTTCTCTCCACCAGAACGTGCGGTCCTCTTCTTTGATAACCTCCATGTCGGCAGAAGCCTTAAGAAATTTCTTAATAAAGACCCGTTCCACTTCGCTATTAATAAAAATTTTAATGCCGTGATTCATAGTTGTGCAGCTGCAACAAACCGAAAAAAACAACATGGAACATGGATTACCGAAGAGATGATCAATGGCTACATAGCGCTGCATCATGCGGGATTTGCAACATCCTACGAAACATACCACGGAGATACCCTCGTTGGTGGACTTTACGGCGTTAAACTAGGTCGCTACTTTAGTGGCGAATCAATGTTCTATCATGAAGAGAACGCATCAAAAGCCGCTCTTGTCTTTGCAGTATCACATCTCCAGGCTGAATCAGTCACCTGGATGGACTGCCAAGTTATGACTGATACCACCAAGCAGTTTGGTGCTACGGATATTGAACGTAAGTATTTTTTAAAATTGCTACAGCAAGCTATCTAGTTTGCTCAATAGTTTCATATTTTAACCCTCTGTAGGCTTTCAATACGAAGTACAGTTAGAAAGAAACTCAGATTGCTACCATACAATATCTATCTAGAAGAGTGAGCGACATGGCTTCAGGCATATCCTTGATTCAAGAAATAAGCGATTGGTATTAGGGTAACAATATGATAAAGGATATACGCCATTATGTTTCATAAAATAAGATTCTATCCTCAAGACCTCTCTTCTGGCATTGTCGTTTTTCTCATTGCTTTGCCACTCTGCCTTGGAATCGCACTTGCTTCTGATGCTCCACTTATGAGTGGGGTCATCTCTGGTGCTGTTGGCGGTATAATTGTCTCGCTCCTATCTGGATCTCAGCTCAGCGTTAGTGGGCCTGCGGCAGGACTTACAGTCGTTGTTGCAACTATGATTGCTAATCTTGGATCATTTGAAGCATGCTTAGCGGCCGTTACTGTTGCAGGTATATTTCAAATCGGATTTGGACTCGTTCGCCTGGGAGGAATAGCAGATTACATACCGTTCTCGGTAATCCGGGGCATGCTCGTTGGCATAGGACTCCTCATTGTATTCAAGCAATTGTCATATGCTCTTGGTATTAATAGCACCTTTGAGAGCGATATTTCATTTACCGAGCCCATGCACTACGCTACTGCATTCAAGGATCTCTTATCTCCAATCTTTCGCATTTCACCAACGACGCTCTTTATCTCAACTATCAGTGTCAGTATCCTTGTACTGTGGGATGCTGCAAAGAAAAATAAAAAGGGTCGTCTCTTTGAATATATTCCAGGCCCACTTATTGTCGTGATATTTGGCATTTTTTGTAATGAAATACTCCTCTCTCTGCTACCAAAGTATGCCCTCTTACAAG
>JBILLA010000240.1:0-3154 GCA_044376365.1 Bdellovibrionota bacterium
AATAATCATGAAGCGCGGCTGATGACGACCGTTGCGTTCGTACCACCGAAGCCAAATGAATTTGAAATTGCATGCTGAATTTTTAAAGGACGTGCCGTATGAGGAACATAGTCTAGGTCACATCCTTCGCCAGGATTATCAAGGTTAATCGTCGGTGGAACTATCTCTTCTTGGATCGCTTTAACACACAGTAATGCTTCAATAGCACCTGCTGCACCAAGAAGGTGACCAGTCATAGATTTTGTTGAGCTTACAACAAGCCCGTTGGTAGCCCATGAACCAAACACTTTCTTAATACCAGCCGTCTCTGATGCATCATTAAACTCAGTAGAGGTACCATGTGCATTCACATACTGAACCTGCTCAGGAGCAAGCTTCGCACTACGAAGCGCCATCGACATACACTGCACAGCACCCTGCCCATCAGGACTTGGAGACGTAATGTGATATGCATCACAAGAAAAGCCGTAACCAGAAATTTCAGCAAGAATCGTAGCGCCACGTTTCTCTGCACTTTCAAGCGCTTCAAGAACAAGGATTGTTGATCCCTCACCCATCACGAAACCATCTCGATCTTTATCGAATGGACGAGACGCTTTTAAAGGCTCTTCATTGCGAGTCGACATCGCTTTCATCGAACAGAAACCACCGATACCAATTGGTGTAATCGCAGCTTCAGTACCGCCCGCAACAATAAGATCTTGAAGGCCATCAGCAATCATACGATACGCTTCACCAAGTGCGTGTGTTGCAGAGGTACATGCTGACGTAATTGCATAGTTAACACCCTTGAGCCCGTACTTGATGCCAAGGTTTCCAGGGCCAAGGTTTGAAATCATCGCAGGGATAAGGAATGGAGAGATTTTGCGTGGCCCACCTTCCATGTAAGCGCCATGATACTTTTCAAGGGTACCAAGACCACCAACACCGATACCAAGGATGCAACCCATCATGGATGGATCGTAAGGATGATGTTCAAGCTTAGCACTCTGCCACGCTTCCTCTGAAGCGCCCAGTGCAAACTGAGAAAACAGGTCGAGCTTTTTCACTTCTTTTGGCTCGATGTAGGTTACTGGATCGAAATTCTTTAGTTCGCCTGCAATACGAGTAGCAAAGAGGCTCACATCGAATCGAGTAATAGGAGCGATCCCTGAACGACCGTTGACTGCATTATCCCAGTTCTCGGCCACGGTTGAACCAAGGGGAGAAAGGGAGCCCATTCCAGTAATAACTACACGTCTTTTCGTCATAGGGTCTAATCGTAATGAAAATGAGAGAAGAATTCAAAAATGGGATACAGGCTCAAAATAAAGGGCATTTTGAGGCCCTTACACCGCATCTCCAAGTATCGGAAACTCAATTTTCGTGCCAAAGAGCTTCGACAAATGCAGCACGCGTGAGAGATAGTTCTCAATCCCTACAATATCACGGGGTACTCGTCGGCTTACAAAGCCTATCTTTTTATCTTTAAGCTTTATACCCCGCTGACGAGCCAGAGCATTAATCAGCGCGGGTATCTCTTCTTCCGCAGGCGCAACAAGTTCAGGTGCAACCGATGCATTCAGGCGACTCAAGATATGCTCATCAACTAAGAATTGCTCTTTTGGCTGCGCTGAAAAAAAGTAGAGTTTTCCGCCAGCAACTCGAACAGCTTCATAGAACGAAACAAAAGGCCCTGACATCCCAGGCGAGAGCTTTTGAAAATACTCATGCATATCATCAATGATAAAAGCGTCAAAGCGAGAGAGCTTAAGCGTTGGCACAGTCTGCGAGAAAAAACTTTCAACATGCGCTCCATCAATAAAGCGCGGAATAAGACCATGATCTGCAGCGATGGCTTCTGCGATCCGAACACTCATATGCGTTTTTCCAGTGCGCTTTGCACCAACAAAGAAGCGACAGGCAAACCCATCGATCTTGGCAGCAGCATATGCTTCCAGTACTGCTTCTTGCACTCCATGGTGCACAACAAAGCCCTTCCCTTCATATGATATACGCTCTGTAAGCTGTAAACCGAGCTGTGTCATGCGAGCTTTACTGCGTTAACAACCACTAAACATGAAATCATCAGGATCTTGAACCTTCATCCAAGCCGATGCGCCAAGCGTCGTAAGCTTTGTCAGCAATTTTTCATAGCCACGCTTCAGATGCGATACTTCCGTAATTGTGGTGACTCCCTCTGCAGCAAGACCTGCAATGACCAACGCAGCAGCGGCACGAATATCAAGTCCTTCAACAAGTGCACCGCTTAATTTAGGCACTCCTTGAATTATTGCAGTGTGATCTTGAATAATAATCGAAGCACCCATACGGCAAAGCTCACCGACGTGACCAAACCGACCTTCAAACATGCTCTCTTGAATCGTACTTTCACCTTGAGCAAGCGTTAAGGCCGCCATAAGCGGTGCTTGCAGATCTGTTGCAAAAAGTGGAAATGGCGCGGTTTTCACAGATACCGCACGCAAGCCCTTAGTTGCATTCACTCGTATGGACTGCGCAGTTGTTGTTACTTCTACGCCCATTTGATCAAGAATGTCTCGGAATGATCCAAAGTAAAGCGGATCAATTCCCTCAACTGTAATATCTCCTTTCGTAGCAGCAGCAGCCATTAAATATGTACCTGCTTCGATACGGTCACCAATGACACGTACTGTTGCACCACCAAGTTCAGATCGACCTTTTATAATAATAGTATCTGTTCCAGCACCTTCAATCGAACCACCCATTTGATTGATGCACTCAGCAACGGCGATAATTTCTGGCTCCTTTGCAGCACCAGTAATAACAGTTTCACCAGGAGTTAAACTGGCTGCCATCATAAGTTGGTGCGTTGCGCCAACTGATGGAAATCGAAAATGAATCGTTGCTGGACGAAGCCCTTCAGGAGCTGCTGCGAATACGACACCATGCTTCACCGAAATATCAGCACCCATCTGACGAAGCGCATCGAGGTGAATATCAACTGGGCGTGCACCAATCGCATCACCTCCAGGAAGAGCAACACGAGCAGCACCGCCTCTTGCAAGGAGTGGCGCAAGAACCCAAAAGCTTGCACGAAGCGATTTCACCAACGAATAGCTTGCTTCAGTAGCAACAAGCTGAGGCACTTCAATACGTGCAGTATTTTGTGAGAATGATGTTTTTGCTCCAAGGT
>JBILLA010000241.1:0-3126 GCA_044376365.1 Bdellovibrionota bacterium
TAGCTGCTTGTTCTGTAAGATACTCTTTTAATGCAGATGCAAGCGATGGATTTATAAACTGTGCAGATGGATCTTGCTCTATCTCAGGAGGAAGCATTTTAAGAACCGCATTCCATGAACTCCGGTCCTCTGTTTTAACAATACCAAAGCCTGGATCAAGTGCAGCAAGAGGAGCATTGTTTGCAGTCGCAAAACATAAAGCAGGCGCCTCAACAGCACCTCGCAAGTTCCTATCTACATCCTTTTGCGACATATCTAACTTCTTAAGTAATCTATTGATAGTTATGCGAGCAGCTCATGGCGTGTAACATAGTATTACCTGTAACTAGGCACATCGATACGCACCAAATAAAACGCGCGAGTGCGTGAAATATAAAGTAATATCAATAGGTTGCAGGAGAAGGTACAGGGTAGCTTTTTTGCTGAACTGTGCCTACTGCTATGGCTTAATTTTAGTCAATCTCTACGTTTGGGCGACGACCAGATCTCATGCAATCTTTGGTCAATCGTCAGCGTTACATATTTTACGTCACCGGGCATATAAGAGGCAGGGGCCACTCAACAGGAATGCTCTCTTAGAATTTGTAGAGCACTCTTCCCATTATCTCTGGTGCCATTCCTGGAAGTGGTGCATGGCCGCCATCATATGGTTGTATGTAATCAAAATTTTGTCCGCCTAGGTTGTAAAGTCCTAATCCTGCTTCGAGTCCTTTCACCGTGCTAAACGTGTATCCGATATAAAGATTACACAGCAAAACTGGATCAAATTCATCTAGGGTAAAGGTGCCATCTGGATCAGCTGTTCTTGTTCCATAGCGTGAATCAAGTAGCAGTACTGATGGCGCAATTGATAGATTATCTGTCAGCGCATAACGCAAGAGACCAGCTACTTTGTTTCTTGCAAATGCACGGTATGAGTTTGAATCAAGCGCAACATCATAGGTGTCTACTTCAGCATCAACTGCTTTGTAGTGTGAGTAGTTTAAGAGCCAGCTTCCCCATGCCTGCTTACTTTTTACTTCAGCTTCAAACCCAACAGACCCAACTTTATCACCGTTGGTATATCCTTCGCTTTGCAAGTCGGGGAAATATGAATACACAATAGGATCGCGTATAAGCGTGTGCGACACACTCAGTGTTGCAGTAGTTCTTTGCGTCATCTGGTATCCCGCTTCAAGTTCAAGCACTGTTGTTTCTTCGCGTTTGATAGGTGCAACATCAGGGGTATTTTGCTCAAGTAATTGCTGATTCAGACTAATATTTTCAATGCCTGGATTTCGGAACGCATTACTTGCAAGCAATTTTAAGTTCCAAGCATCGATCTGCTTTGTGACAGAGAATCGAGGAACAAATTGAGAATCAAAAAGGCTGTGCGCATCATATCTGCCGCCTAGTGTGAGATCAGCAAATGAATGATGCATGGTGCCCTGAGCTAATATGGCATAACCATGGTATCCGAAGTTGTCTTCGTTATTACCAAAAGTATCACCTTCAATATACGTTCGTGCTTTGTCTCTGTAGGTTTGCACACCCGATAGTAATGACCATGTTTCGTTGGGGTCATACTGTGCAGTAATTTCCCCCTGTACCCGTTGCGCGCGTCTATTGAGTTCAAGATTTGGCGCATCGCCTAATGGACGCTCCCTCCAAGGAATTTGATCCTTGAGTGAAAAGCGTGGGGTGACGGTAAGCTGATTGGAAGGATGCAGATGATAGCGCAGGTCATAGAAATAAGAAGTGAAGTCACTGCTCGCGGGCCTTGCTAATACTTCTCCAAACTCATCACGCTGTTGAGTTTTATAATTGTCGTACAAGAAGCGAGCATCGAGGTCGCCTTTTTTTAGGTTTGCGGCAAGCATTCCAGGATTAAGCTCTGAGTCTTGAGCGAGATCTGATGTGCCACCGAAAGGGTCGACATACGATCGATTACTTCGGGTGCCTTCGCCAACAAATGCAGAAACATCATAGGTAAGATCACCATCAGATTCGCCGTAAGCAAGTTCAATATTTCGGCGCGCAAAGGTTTCGCGGTTCTGTCCATATGACGCAACTACTTGACCACCATTAAGGTCAGCTCCAGATTTTGTCACAACATTAATCACAGCAAGTTCAGCATTGCCACCATATAATGCAGAGCCTGGTCCCCGCATGATCTCGACACGCTTGATCTGATTGACAGGATAATGATTGCCAAACTGAAGCGTAGAAAAGAGAAGTTCGTTCAGCTCATGCCCGTTCCATAACATGAGTACTTTGCCCTCGTGTCCCCAGAGTCCTCTGACTCCTACACTTGTCACACCAAAGACATCGACACCAAATTGAATGCCTGGTACGAGGTTGAGTACATCAATGAGGTCTCTTGCCCCTGAGGTTTTTATCTCTTCTTCTGATAATACGGTGACAATACCTGGTGCTTGTTTGAGGGAAGTTGCTTTGCCAGATGCAACATCGACCTTGATGTTCATGAGTTCTTCAAGAGAAAGGTTCGCTAGGTCTGAGCCTGACTGCGCAACTACTGTGCTTGGTACTTGTATCGATGCACTACATAGGAGAAAGAAGGTATAAGAGATTAGTTTTTTCACGGGCAAGTCACTAAAAGAATTTTTAATTTTTATACATGAAATTGCTTATTCTTCACATACAAAAAATAACGAGCAAAGCAGGTAATATCTATGAGCCATTGAAAGGTAGAGGATAGTACACTCATATAAATGAACAGGTTAGAGGATGGCTGTTTTCAAGAGTTTATAACAGAATAAAATACTGTCTCGATTAAAACAGCAGGACGCTTCACCGCAACGCGGTATCGCTAAAATTGGCACTTATATTGATTGATAAAATCAAGTACTATGTATCTAAACGTAAGATGAAGGCCCAACAGCTCAAAAACAAAGGTATTGTTGCTCTTTATAATTTTTGGATTTTCCAAAGTCTCTTTGTCGTTACTATCTTACTATCTGTCCCGTTTGCTTTCTGTGAAGACCCGCCTTCGCTCAGTGATCTTAAAGGCGCATTCATTTTAAACTTTATTAAATTTGCTCGATTCTCTGATAAGGGATCTAATCTCACTGTATGCGTCTATAAGAATCCGCAGGTTGTTGAATTTCTTACAAAAAATACTCCGCA
>JBILLA010000242.1:0-3117 GCA_044376365.1 Bdellovibrionota bacterium
CACAATCAAAAACAAGCATTTCTGCACCAAGCCGTAACGCGCGAAGGACGACCTCTTCAAGCTTACCTTTTCCGATCAAAGTTTTTGGGTCCGGTGTTTTGCGTTGGATAAATGTATCGAGGATTTTTAATGACGCAGAGCGCGCAAGTTCTGCAAGCTCTGAAAGGCTCTCTTCATAGTGAGAAAACGACTTATCGTAGACACCAATGAGAATAGCGCCGCCCTTGACGGGCTGTGCAGTACCTGTTGATTCAAGTTCAAACTCAAGATTCTCAATAAAGTCGCTAAAGTCAAAATCAAATCGTCCAAGGTCACCGACCTGCTCTGTACGAATTGGATCCTCTACGGAAGGCAATAGGTGGGCAAAGCTGGCTCGCACGACGTTGCGTCCAAGCTTGACTGCTACAACAGCATCAAAGCGGTTAATTTCTAAGTCCCCGTAAACGTCATGAGGGATTTCAACAGTCTCTTTATTACTAAGGTCTGAAAAAACAAAACGAAGACGACGCAGGCGGCCTTTACCGTATCGATACCGCCCAAGCTCAGGCAAGTAAAGAATATCTTTTGAGCCAAGGAATACTTCCTCGATACGACCTTCGCGGCTAATCAACAGCCCCACCCGACGACGCAGCTGATTTGCTACTTCAGAGAGCTCACGCGCAACCTCATACGAGACAAGCTCATCTTTCCCCACACGCCTGTTGTAGAGCTTAGAGACGGCACGAAGCTCGCTCGGAGAAAGACCTTTGGTATTGCCAGTAACTTGTTGCATAAGTGCAGAAACTACTCAGTATAGCCTACTTATCAACAAAATACAGGTCGGCAAGAATCAAGCAGGGATGCAGCGAAGAGACGCATTTACCTGCGACGGAGCACAACAACTCGGTTGGTGAGTGCTTCCTTGCGAACCTCACGGTCTCGGTTTTTTACGAGCGAAGCCTTTGGCGTATTCAAGATAAGAGACTCAACGTCCCAGTACCTGCCGAGGGTTGCTCGCACATCATCAGTAATGACTTCATCAAGGTAGATTGTTTCTTTTGGAAGCTGTAATGCATGAAGATTAATCACCGCGCGTCCACCTGGTTTTGTCACACGGGCCATCTCAAGAAGGCTCGCATTCATAAACTCTTTCCATGATTCAACCGAGTCGACTTCGAATCCACAGGACGGTCGATACGAAAGCCCTGCAAACCAGTGACGCAACCACATTCGCTCAAAAGGGTCCGCCATCATAGGCAGCGGAGGCGTCGTAATGGTCAGTGCAACAGATGCAGATGCCAAATATGACAGATCACGTGCATCTGCACAGGCGACATAGTTCTTTGACTGAGCAGCACGCATACCACTCGATACACCATCACGAAGTACGGTTGCAGCTTTGCGAAGAATTCGTGGCAATACTGCACGGTAATCAGGCACCTGGCTGCGCTTGATATTAAGCGTATTCTGTTCTTCAGGTGACAATGATACTTGAGGGGAACTGTACACAGAGAAGAAACCAGCAGACGACCCATGAAGCAGTGCTAGAGAGAGGAACTCAATGAAATTGGTTACTCTATCAGCCTGTGCATCTTTCAGCGCTATCTTAAGATTTACAAGTTCACGGAACGTATCGATATCAAAGAATGGTTTAAAGTGATCATGAAAATGCGCAAGATTTATAGGGCGGCGCACATTGCACAGCTGCAAGCGAAGCGTTACCTCTGTAATATCTGCTGCATCAACTTTGGCACGGGCAAGCTTCATAGCCATTGGGTGTACATCTGAGTACGCAGCGATTCGTCCCTGCACGTTTGCTTCAAGCGGCGTTGTGCCTGAACCGCAAAATGGATCCAAGACGATATCACCACGCTGTGAATACAATCCTAAGAAATAAGCAACAAGCTCTGGAGAAGTTAGCGCAGGCAGTGCTAAAGCGCCGTGAAGCGAATGGCTATAGGAAGCGTCATCACTCCAGAAAGCACCCTCACGTCTCTCAAAGGCGACTGATTCAACAAGTTTTAGGTTTGTGCGAAGGCTCATAATTACAACTGCATGCTATTACACCTAAGAGCAGAGCCTAAGGCTACAGAGAAAATGTCAAACGCTACTTGGTTGAATTTATTTAAAGTTGTAACCCCCTCAAAGCACTTCAAAAAACCCCTTCTGAGCGCCCATGAAAAGTTTGCTCATCGTACCACCTATCCCACCCATTATTGTCGGCGATAAGCCTCTGAGCGACTTTATTCATGGATTCAGCCGAGGCCCCAGGGGCTCGCGCTTCAAGAGAGAGCGCCTCACGCATCATCGAAACCGTAATCAGGACGCGACGAAGATGGTTTTTTTCATGACGTTCTATGTCTTCAAAGAGACGTTGTAGCTTTATGATGTCTGCTTTTGACGCATCACCCGTATACGAAAATCGAGGTAACGTCACTGTGATCTGCGGCTTCACCTGCACATGTCGCAGCGCATCTTGCCCTCCTTGTGGATTCCATCGCCACTGTATCTTCCATGTCACTGCCGCAAAGCGGCGCGCTCCGAATGGATCGAGTGGACCGACTGTTAACATCTGCGAACGTGCATCATCAAGATTACGCACTGTGAGATCATAGTATACAACTGTGACACCATCGGCATAAAAACTATCTTCCAACAATGGCGAATGCATCAGTCCACACAGCGGTAAGACCATGAGGAACGATAAAAATCGAACGAACCGATGCTGCATAGCGATCACCCCTTTGGTGTAGCTATCTATTACTGAACGATAAACTCGGTAAAGTACAAACCAACAATCACAGGTTCAGGGAATTCAAGCACTTCATTGACACCTTCAAGGAGCTCATCTTTAAGTGCATTTTTACCAGCAGCGTTCAAAACATCTGCAGGCGTTTTTGAAGAAAGGATCGCTATGATTTTATCTTTAATACGCGCTTCTTTTTCCATCAGCGCAGGAGGAAAGCCACCTTCTGGAGCTTCACCACCACCTGAACCACCACCACCATGTCCAGCGCCACCACCTTCTCCACCAGTAAATTTAGTGACAAGTTCCTCATCGTATTCAAGCAGGATTACAACTTTCAGGAAGCTCTTTGCTTCTGAGAGGTTCACAATAAATGGATCAAGCTTTGCAGT
>JBILLA010000258.1:0-10454 GCA_044376365.1 Bdellovibrionota bacterium
CTTGATTGGCTTGGACGCCTCATCCAAACATATAATGCAAACGTTTTACGCTCCGACGAGTTGATACAGGTTGGAGGTAAAGTGCCGATGCTTTCCACAGGTGCTCGTATGAAAGCTCAAATATATGGAGAATCGAGCAATATTATTGAAATGAGAAAAATCTTGCAGCTTCGAAACGAAGAAACTCGCCTCGATTTGCCATTTCACTTTAAGCTCTTTAAGGAAGCTGAAGAGCATCTACGTGCTAAAGTGCTTGGAAATCCCGATGCGCAGTGGGGTGATAAAGATTTTGTAGCCGCTATTGAGTATTTACTGCGTAAAGTTCGAGAACATCTCTCTGAAATTACCCGACTGCTTGAGAAATATGCTGATAAACATGCAGCACGCGATGAACATGGTCGCATTGAATGGCCAATTGTAGCGTAGCGAACCTGTCATATTAGGCAGCTAAAAAAGCGGTACTGTCCGATACGGGATGTTGATAGTTTTCAAAGAAACGTTCGTGCAACAGATTCAGGGCTCGATGATGTTCAGGTTGCGCTATTATGACGGAAATACTACTTGCATCGGGATGCTCAAGGAATGCAAGTGGCTTTATACCATGCTGGCCCAGCACATTTTTTACTTGTGATAGTTGGGTTCGTGGTGATGCTCGGTGATGTAGGACTAGGGTTACTAAAGCGCATGCAGCTTCCAGCTGTATGGAAGCAATGGCTGGATCGGATAGCTCGTTTTTAAATACAATCATGAGTGCGTCGAGCACTCTTTGTGCATGCTCTGGTGTGATGCAAATATTATGTATCGAAGTGCTCTCGGATGTCTCAGTATGAAGCGTAATGATCGGATAAGATAATAGCGTATCATGCAGACGTTTAGGCATTACTTCAGTATCCTTGCGTTGTACATGTGTGAGTCGTATCAAAGAGAGCTGCGGGATAGAGGCGATACCGATGAGCGCATTGTTATTCTCTGCAGGTGAGTGATGAATAAGGGTGCCTGGAAAGATCGGATTGAGCGTATTCTTAATACAGAGTGGAATACCAGCGCGATAGGCTGGTGTAATCGTCGGCGGATAGATGACCTTTGCACCAAACCGTGAGAGCTCCATGGCCTCTTCATATGAGAGATGGGAGAGGGGGCGTGCGTTTGGCACCATCCGAGGATCTGCCGTCATCACACCAGGCACATCCGTCCATATTTCGACTGATGAGGCATGCAGTGCGCTTCCTATGAGTGACGCAGTGTAATCAGAGCCACCTCTACCAAGTGTTGTTGTTGCACCGTTCTTTGCGCGAGCGATAAAACCTGGAATGATATAGATGCGATTACGATCGATGCAATGTTTCTGTATCAGTGCATATGTAGTCGGTATATCAACAGCTGCAGCACCAAAGTGATCATCTGTTTGAATAATTTCTCTCGCATCAATAAATGTTGCCTTCACTTCGTTTGCTTGAAGGAGAGTTGTTATAATGTGTGATGAGAGTATTTCACCATATGCAGCAACTGAATCTCTTTGTTCGGTAGTGCACACACCAGTTGTGGTTATCTGGCGAAGGACGCACTGTAATTGATCGATGCAATTGCATACCCAATCGAGTACGGCTGGCTGAAGTGTTCGTGGGAGCGTTTGCTCAATAAGTGTAGAATGTATTTTGTGGAGCTGTGATGTGGTTCTGCAGCACGCAGTTTCATCTGATGTTGCTTGCTGTGTTGCTTGCAATAATAGATCGGTAACGCCAGACAGTGCTGACACAACGATTGCTGCGATATCGTGGTGTTGTTGGCCACGTTGTAGAATAGAAACAATAGTCTCAAGATTGGTTGGGGTGCTGACGGAACTTCCCCCAAATTTTAAAACCTTCATATACTCCAGTAACGATGATTCGGTGCGTGGTCATTGCGCGCTGCTATCTTATCGCAGATTGCAGAGGAACTGGAATGTTCGCTCGGTCAGAGAGAGCTCTTAGGGGAGTGGCGTTGTAACTTGTTGATATTGTTCATCATAAAGGAGTTCCTGAGTTCTGTTGTTTTGAGCTGAAAACATGATGAGCTTGTTCTGCCAAATTTTCGTGAAGCATCTGTGGATAATTCAGAGATGAGTGTGTATCAATGTAACTTTCTAGGAGTAAGGTTTTTTATGAAACGTGCCCATCTATTTTTTGCTCTTTGTATTGCAGCAACACAGTGTGTACCTCATGCGTTTGCTGATGGTGATAGTAAAGGTAAGCGTGCTCCAAAGCTTTCCTGTCGTAGTCAGGATGGAGTGCTCACTTCACAAATGGCAAAATCGATTAATAATGCACTGCTGACCTCACTAGGTGCAGATGTAAAATTTAAAGTCTCTGTTTCGCTTAAAAATATCGAACGAGCGCAGAAGGTTTCTGCTGATTCGTTGTACAATGGTGTATTTGATTCTGCCTTTGCAATTGAAGCAGCTAAAAATTCTGCTACGGGCGCAGTAACCGTTGGTATCAAAAGTTTTGATGACAGTAAAATTCCTGCAGAGCTTAGTCCTTGTTCGATAAAAAAGAAGCTTCAAGTGACGATTAAAATACGTGGAGAAGATGAGGATAGTGATACCCGTTCTTCTTTTTCAAAAGAAGTTATTGTCCCGGGCGTTATGTTGCCTGATGGGAATGATTCCCATGAACATGAAAAGAGCTCTGATAAAAAAGATAAGTACAAAGACTCTAAAGGCAAGAAATCAAAGGATAGATCGAAGCGCTAACGTGACGCGTTGATGTTCTTGATGACGGCACTTGTATCTGAACAGTGCCGGTATATTCAGAAAAAAATGTTGCGGGGTGTTGTGCAACTATAAGCACAGCACTCCCATGTTACGTAAACTCCCGTTCTGTCTGATAGAACAGGGGAGGTCCGTGGCATCTCTAATCAATTAAAGCAGTTTAAGAGGTCATTCTTTAGAATAAAATGGCCCAAGAGAACTAATCATTGACCCACAACTCTTTGGGGTTATAGATTCCTCGCAGAACCATTCTTTTCAACCTGCTGTAATGACTGCTTTATCACGTACCTTTAAAAAAATCCTTCTCTATTCGGCTTCTTTCTTGATTTTCACTCCCGCCGTGTACGCTCAAAAACCTGCTCGGAATGAGAGTCAAGGAGCTTCAAAGCAGGAATATGGTTTTCATATCTCCTATATCAAGCCGAAAAATAAGGAGTTCTTGGATATATACAAAAGTTACAAGTCATCAAAGGGATACGATCTTGTCCTTGATGAGATTAACGATACTTTTGTTTTGCCTCAAAATATTCCTGTAGAGTTTACTGAATGTGGAGAGCCAAATGCATATTATGATCCTGAAGCTGTAAAAGTTTCTCTTTGCTATGAGTTTGTAAAATATACAGAAGACCTCATTGAACAAAGTGGTGAAGATGCTAAGGATGCAAAAATACATGCCTTTAACTCCATGATGTTTATTATGTTTCATGAGGTAGGTCATGCATTAATCGACCAACTAGAAATTCCTGTGACGGGTAAAGAAGAAGATGCTGTTGATGATTTGGCTTCTTTGATTATGTTAAGTGGCGGTGAGGCTGGGGAAGAAGCACTTGTCTCTGCGATGCTGCAGTTTGGAGGCTCTGCAGATGAAGCCCATGCAGAGGCTGGAAAGGCTGAAAATCTTGGTTTCTGGGATGAGCACAGCCTTGATGCACAGCGTTTCTATTCGATCGCGTGCGTACTCTATGGGAGTAATCCAGAAAAATTTTCTGACATGATCGGAGACGATGGTTTGCCAGAAGCGCGTGCAGAGGGATGTCCTGCAGAGTATGAACAGAAATGGAATTCTTGGTCGACGCTGCTCGGTGATAACCTCAAGCGCGATTTGTAAAAAATTTAACTTAACAATATTGAAAGGGTGCTATGCATACTAAAAAGGTAACAAAACTGTTTGCCATTGGTTCGTTTATCGCGCTCAGCTCTCATTTTTATACCTCAGTGAACTTCGCTTCTGCAGCGCCTCAAAAGCCAGGCAAGAAAGCTGCGCAAACTCAAAAGAAAGATGTAAAAACCAATGCACAATCCTTGCTCAATGATGCGAGAAAAGCAGTAGCTGCTATTGGAAAAGAAGCAAAGGCAAAAAATCTATCCACAAAAGATAAAAAAGCAGCCCCATTCCTTACGTCGTTAAAGGAAGTTTCAAAGGCTCTCGAAGCTACGCAGGTGGGTTTAACTGCAAAGTCTAAAGACTTCCACAAAAATTTACATGTTGCCAGTGTGGCAACGACAAAAACTGCTGTAACGTACAACAGTAGCGGGCTTAAGAATCCAATAATGACCGATGCGCTCAAAGCATTACAAACAAATGTAGATCTGTTGCGAGCAAAGTATGGTGCTGAAGGACAACGAGCAAAGAAAGGTGGGCAACTCACAGCAAAAGAAGAGGCAAAGCTGTCCTCTATTAAAATTGCTCAAGAACAATTCCAGGCCCAGCTCCTTCAAGTGAAAGCGAAATCTGGCAATAATAAATTCTTAAATCAGGGCATCGATGAGATGCTCAAGAAATCAAAGCAGGTAACGAGCTTTAAAGGCAAACCAACTGTTGATTTCTTTTTAACAGCTCTTGATACGGTTGTGCTCTTAGCTGGTGAATATGATGCGTATAGCTACTATGTCGCTCCGCAGTATAGGGATGTTTGGGTTACGCTCTCACCTCTGACTTCAAGTTTCGAAACTGTATATTTTGAAACATATGATGTGCTCGATATTCCTGGTGGCTATGACTACTACACCATCGATACCGAAATATCTGCTGATTATGATCTGACTGTTGATTCAATTAGTGATGCTGAAGTTGATACCTTTGATGCCTATGTTGATAATCTTGATACGGTAGAAACTGGTGATGATGTTGGTGAGTATTATTCAGAAGACATAAGCTACGAAGAGCAAGTTGAAACAGACGAAACCATTACCGAAGAAGAGTATTCTGAAGATATATCAGAAGTTGATGAATCGCATGACGCTGATATGCATGAAGAGAGTCATGATGATGGTTCAGAAGCTGTTGATAATGATGCAGGTGACCTCGATGCAGATGATCATGATGCAGGAGTAGCCGAGGATGCCGCGGTAAGTGACGATGCTGGTTCGTTAGACGATGCTGGTGGTGCTGACGATACTGGCATGTCAGATGATGCTGGTTACGATGCTGGTGGTGCTGATGATGCTGGCGCGTTAGACGATGCAGGCGGTGCTGATGATGCTGGTGATCACCATGATGCTGGAGGCGGAGAAGAGTAATACCGCTTTTTTTCTAATTACGGCGTTCGTCCCTGAATGCCGTCGATGTATTCAGATAGGGTACCTACGGAGTGTCGTGCATGTGCAAGTACGGTGCTCCGTTTTATTATTTCAGTAAAGCAGTAAAATTCATCTGCTTCTCCCTCTTTCACGATCTCATAATCCGTATAGCCATCACCAATGACATGAATTGGACGAGGTAAATTGAGTGCTTTGAGCTGTTTTACTTTCCCCTGAGTTTGGGACAGCATATTTTTAGTATTGAGTGTTGCTTTGCCACTTGTTGATTCGTAGTCGAAGGTGTTTGCATAAATATGAGATCGATGCAGCCCAAGTGCGTCTACTGTTGGCGCGATGCACTCCGTAAATCCACCTGATATGACATAGATCTGATCTGCGCGTTGCTTCAGAAACTGAGCTTCCCGTAAAAATGAAGGGGTTATCGTAGTGAGTATCATCTGCGCAGTTTCATCGATGATGCGTTTTGTCAGAGGTAGTACATTAAGGCGAAGCGAGAGTGCTTCCCCAAACGGTATTTCTCCTGCCATCGCCTTATCTGTGATAGAAATAATTTCCCGTTGTATCTGTTCTTTGTGTGGCAGGTTCCAGAGCGCTCGATCGGCAAGGAGGTCAAGGGTTTCCACGGAGACCATGGTGCTATCGAAATCAAAAATAATGGTATGAGGGGTCATCTGATGGTTATTTTATGCGGGTTTTGGGGAAAAGTTGAATAGGATAAGCTTATGTTTGAGTCTTATATAGTCTAGAAAGATGTGCGGAATCGCTGGAATATGGAAATTCAATCGTCCCGTTGACCGGGCGAGCCTTGAACGGTTCACCCTTGCGGTACATCACCGTGGGCCTGATGCCTATGATGTCTGGACGGATACAGAGCATCAGAATCCTGATCTTGGGCTCGGGCACACTCGCTTAGCAATTCTTGATCTTTCTCCTGCAGGTAAATGTCCCATGAAAATGCTCATGCCAAATGGCGATGAGCTCTATATCACCTTTAACGGAGAAGTCTTTAACTTTCTTGAGTTACGAGCTGAGCTTGAGGCAAAGGGCTACCGTTTTACAAATCAAACCGACACACAGGTTATTCTCGCTGCATACCACTGTTGGGGTGTTGCTGCGCTGAAGCGATTCAACGGGATGTGGGCCTTTGCTATCTGGGATCCAAAAAAGCGTGAACTCTTTCTTTCGCGTGATAGATTTGGTGTAAAGCCACTCTTTATGAGTGTTACCGACTCATTTGCATTTGCTTCAGAGATTAAAGCGTTTTGTCAGCTCGATGAATTTCGCCCTGAGATAGAGCAAGAAGTCTTACCACAGCTCATCAGCAATAATTCGTCAGAGGGCAGCGTCGCTCACACATGGCTTAAGAATGTGTACCGATTGTTACCTGGGCACTATGCGATTGTAGGACAAGATGGCAATGTTGATATTTCTCGCTGGTGGGAAACTCGAGACAATCTTCCGACAGTTGAAAAAAATTACCAAGATCAAGTTGCAGCATGCAGAGAACTTTTTCTTGATGCGGTTCGTATTCGTATGAGAAGTGATGTTCCTGTTGGAACACTTCTCTCAGGAGGTATTGATTCAACGGCAGTCGCTTCCTCGATGGCCTATCTTCATCGTCAGGGATCGTTAGGAGATCGCGTCCAAGCAGATTGGCAGCGCACTTGTATTGCAACGTTCCCAGGAACGATGATTGATGAAAGCTACTTTGCAAACCTTGTTGTGAAAGCAATTGGCGCAAAGGCCTCATACTGGGAATTTAGTGATGCTGTCGTCTTACCGCATCTCATCGAAACTGTTTGGGCTACTGAAGACATTGTGCACGGCATCGCCACGCCTGTCTGGTGCACCTACCGTAAGCTTCGAGAGACAGGTGTTGTCGTATCGCTTGATGGTCATGGCAGTGATGAATTGCTAGGTGGCTATGTGGGATACCTTGATCTACCCATGCATAAGCTTAACGATGGGCTTTATGATGATTTTCATCGAAATGTTCTTCCAGCAATTCTAAGAAATTTTGATCGATGTTCGGCTGCACATGGTGTCGAAGTTCGCATGCCCTTTATGGATTATCGATTTGTGAGCTACGCATGCGCCCTTGATGCATCAGCAAAAGTTGGCGGTGGTTTTACGAAGCGCATTATTCGAGATGCAATGAAAGGTATTATGCCAGAAGAGATTCGAAACCGTCGAAGTAAGATTGGTTTTAATTCTCCAATGATTGAGTGGTATAATGGCGGTTTGAAAAAATTTCTCCATACGATGGTAACTCGAGATAGTTTTATCAGTCAGCGAGCATTCGATCCAAAGCGTTATCAGGACATGGTAAGGGTAAAAGAGAGTAGCGGATGGACAAAAGCTGATTGGGGACTGACACTTGAACTATGGAGTAAGATTAATCTTGCTCTCTTGGACGAGATGTTTATTCGTGGCGTCCAGCCTGCACAGCTCTATAGGGAGCTTTTTTAATGAAGACGATTGATCTGCTCTATGTTGGTCCTCTCGAAACAAGCACCTGGTCAGAGGTGCAGGTGTTGCTTGATATTGGCAAGGCTCCTCTTGGGTGGATAGGTGAGTTTACACCATCTTTTCTTTTGCCATTTGCAGACTTTTCACCTTTTCCTGCTGGGATAGCAATGTATGCAGAGACGCTTACCGAAGAGCGCTTGCGGTCAATTATACCACAAACTCGATTTATTCTTGAGCTCGCTTCGAACGCTGCATTTCTTGCAAGCCCTGAAATACGCTCCTTTTTGAGCGCATATCCTGAAATACAGATTTTGAAGCGAACTGCTTTTGAAACTGTTGATGATCTTATTCGTGTCGTGTTGCCGAAGCCTATGACAACAACACCGCGCCTTGAAGAGCTTACCCAAAAACTCGGGCAAGATTTTGCCAATGCAAATTTTGAAGCTGTTCATGAGACACTGACAAAACACCGTGAACTCTTCCCACGGGCCGAGGAGCTTCTGCAACAGCTCGAAACGCTTCGTAAGGGACGTGCATGACGCGCACGTACACATCAACGCTCGTAGATGAGTATACAAATTTCTTTCAATCACTTTGACTTGTAGTTGTTCTCTTTTTGAGTAGTGACACGCAACATATTTTAATGACCGAACAGTCATTTTAAAACTTCTGTTGAATTCGAATCGGCATAAAATTTGCCCACTTTGAAACATGGTGTGAGAAATTAATGCGCTTTTTTTGAGTCACTACTCATGAACCTTTACAGTGCTAACCTAGTTCTTACTTAAAAGTAAATAAGTTGTGTTTTCAATTAGTTAGATTCTTTCTTTCAGAGATTTTTCCTGTGTCCTCATAGAAATACGTAGGGTGAGCTTGCTGTCTTTGTGCATAGGAGATGTAAGTTTCTTCATCTTATATATCAAGGTGTTAGCAGAAAAGGGCGACCCTAGAGATAACAGCTTTAGGTATAAGCTAAGGAAATGGAAAACTTGTTCAAGCTTCTTAAACTAAGATGCATTGTCTCCGCCATAGTAGCGGCTGTTTTCTATTTATCTTTAGAAAATTTTTCTTATGCGCAATCCGAAGACGCAGATACATTTGTTTTTTGCCAAAGTGCTGTCACCAAAAGAGTTTTTCAAAGACGCGGCTGCCGACGAGGTGAAGCTCGCATTGCACAATTTAAATTATTAGTTGGTCCCACAGGAGCAATAGGTCCATCAGGGCGCAGTGGAGTTTCAGGAGTTTCTGGACTTGCTGTCACAGGCGTTAGTGGTTTGTCCGGTATCAGTGGTGTCTCTGGTATTACTGGTATATCTGGCGTGAGTGGCGTATCAGGTGTTTCTGGTGTGAGTGGAGTTTCAGGAGTTTCTGGACTTGCAATTACTGGTGTGAGTGGTGTCTCGGGTGTAAGTGGTGTCTCTGGCATTAGTGGTATTTCTGGTGTGAGTGGAGTGTCAGGAATTTCTGGAGTAAGCGGAGTTTCTGGTGATTCAGGTGTTAGTGGCATAAGTGGTGTCAGCGGAATCTCTGGTATTAGCGGCATTTCAGGTGTCAGTGGAGTTTCTGGTGAGACAGGAATTTCAGGAGTTAGTGGTGTCAGTGGTGAATCAGGTATCAGCGGCATAAGTGGAATTAGTGGAATTTCAGGAGTGAGCGGCGAATCTGGAATTAGTGGAGTTTCAGGTGTCTCTGGTGAGACAGGAATTTCAGGAGTCAGTGGAGTCAGTGGTGAATCAGGTATCAGCGGCATAAGTGGTATTAGTGGAATTTCAGGAGTGAGCGGCGAATCTGGAATTAGTGGCGTTTCAGGTATAAGTGGCGTTTCAGGAGTTTCTGGTGAGACAGGAATTTCTGGCGTAAGCGGTATCTCTGGTGAGTCAGGTATCAGTGGAATCTCTGGTGTGAGTGGAGTTTCAGGTGTAAGCGGAGAGACGGGACTATCTGGTGTTTCTGGTGAATCAGGTATTAGCGGCATTAGTGGTATCAGTGGAATTTCAGGAGTTACTGGTGAATCAGGAGTGAGCGGAGTTTCTGGCGTTAGCGGCGAGACAGGGATCTCTGGCGTAAGCGGTATCTCTGGTGAATCAGGTATTAGCGGCATTAGTGGAGTCAGTGGCATTTCAGGAGTGAGTGGAGTTTCTGGTGTTAGCGGAGAGACAGGACTTTCTGGAATTAGTGGTATCTCTGGTGAATCAGGTATTAGCGGCATAAGTGGTGTCAGTGGAATTTCAGGAGTCACTGGTGAATCAGGAGTGAGCGGAGTTTCCGGTGTTAGTGGAGAGACAGGACTTTCCGGTGTTAGTGGTATCAGTGGTGAATCAGGTATCAGTGGCATAAGTGGTATCAGTGGAATTTCAGGAGTGAGCGGCATATCAGGAGTGAGCGGAGTTTCTGGTGTTAGCGGAGAAACAGGAATTTCTGGAATTAGTGGTATCTCTGGTGAATCAGGTATCAGTGGCATAAGTGGTGTCAGTGGAATTTCAGGAGTCACTGGTGAATCAGGAGTGAGTGGAGTTTCTGGTGTTAGCGGAGAGACAGGACTTTCCGGTGTTAGTGGTATCAGTGGTGAATCAGGTATCAGTGGCATAAGTGGTATCAGTGGAATTTCAGGAGTCACTGGTGAATCAGGAGTGAGCGGAGTTTCTGGTGTTAGCGGCGAGACAGGGATCTCTGGCGTAAGCGGTATCTCTGGTGA
>JBILLA010000077.1:0-10389 GCA_044376365.1 Bdellovibrionota bacterium
GAGTATTTTAGCAGCTATAGCAGGGCCATTTACTTTTTCGTCCTCGGTTTTGGTGGGGGCTTTGCTCATGACTCTTTAGATGAAAGTTACCCTGTACCTGGTGCTGTTGGCGAGAGGATAAATTGGAACTTGTTGAATTTACAGGGTTGTTTGCATTGAAAAGGGGTCCTCGTCTATACTATCCCTTCCAAAATTGATGTGGCGACGTAGCTCAGCTGGTTAGAGCGTGGGATTCATAACCCCAAGGTCGGTGATTCGAGCTCACCCGTCGCCATTCCTCTTCTTTTTTCTCCCCCTCCTTTACGACGACCTTTGTGATAAAGTTTTTCTGTAGACTATTCGATCTTTGATACTATGCACCGAATTTATATCTGTTTGTTCTGTTTCTTTTCTTATCTCATTCAACCAGCGTATGCAGAGCCACTCCATGCAAGAGTTATTAACGGTAGCTTCGTCAACCCTTCAACCTACAGTGTTGCCGCATTGGTGACTCCTCAGGGGGAGCTATGTTCAGGTGCCGTTATATCAAGCAAAGCGATCCTTACTGCTGCACATTGTGCTTTTATTGGTAGTAGAGCTGGAGCGTTTGCATATGTTCGAGGTGTTAAGTATCCATTGGCTTCAGGAAAACGTGCTCCTGGTGGACTTGATATTGGCATTGTTAAAACTGCAGCGTCCATGAAAGCTGCACGTTTCGATGTGCCACAGGGGATTAAGGCTCGGGTTGGTCAGCGATTTACACTACTTGGTTTTGGCGATCCGAATCCTGGTAGGTTGGTGCTTGGATATATGACCATTGGTGAGTACATAAACTCTTCTGAATTTATAGCTGTTTCCTATCAAGGGCAAAATGCTTGCTCTGGGGACTCGGGTGGGCCGGCCGTTATTAATTACCGTGGAAGAGCAAGTATTATAGGGGTCGTGAGCCGTGGACCCCAGGGGTGTCGAGCAGGCAATAGTGTAATTTTCCCTATGACTACTACGAATTATATGGCCCGTTGGATTCGTCAAAATAGCTAAGAATGCCTGAAAATAGGGGATTTTTTTACCCTTTGAGGTAGGTATAAAAATAAATACTATTTCCTTTCTTTGCGACATGGCATACTGTTCGCACGTTCAATTTTTAGATTTTTCTGGTGATTCTTTAGAAATGAAAAGTGCAAAACCCAAAAAAGCTGAGGGCAAAGATCGTGATTCTGAGCTCCTAGAAATTAAAGAGTTGCTTATTCAAGAGCGACTCCGTGTCACAACCGAACTCAAAAAAACTGAAAGTCGACTTGATATAGATCGTGATGAAGTCACTGGTGATGATGCTGATATTGCATCTGCGCAGCTGCAGTCTGCTGAAGCAAAGAAGCACGGAAGCCGCCTCTTAAAGCTCCTCAAAAAAATAGATTACTCACTGTCTAAGTTCGAAGATGGCACCTTCGGTGTTTGTGAACTCACAGGAGAAGATATTCCAATTCCAAGACTCCGTGCTCGTCCAACAGCTCTGTATACTGTTGAAGCAAAAGAAGAGCTAGAGCGAAAAGAGAAGCGTTTCCGTTCAGGTGATACTGATGAGGACGGCCTAGATTTCGATGATGACGGCGAGTAAGTAGTTACTCCGTATTCTTTGTGAATGCTCTTTGTACCTAAATTATTAGGTAGAACTCCTGTGTTTTATTGAGCGTAATCTGGTACTGCCGTCGCAATCTTTGAGAAGTTTTTCATCGTTTCTACCCATTGGTAGATAGGGGCTGTTTGAGGAGTTTGCTGGTATTTTGCAAGCAGTGTTTCACCTTTTGTAGACATGTACTCAATGATAGCGCTTGAGGAGGGCTCTTGAAAGAAAAGGGTCTGCGCATTGTTGAGTAACTCTTCGAGATGGCTTGCTAAGTGGTCTTGGTTGCGTAAGCGCTCAGAGGACAAAGATAATACATAAGCAAAATCAAGGAATGCCTCTAGTTTCTGAGTTGGATCTTTAAAAATGGAATTAATTTTTTGGCTAGGGGTCCAGGACTGTAGATCTTTGAAGAGATGCTCGTATGAATCGAGAAGTATTTGTTGATCGATTTCATCATTGAGGTCACCTCTTTTATGGATGACTTCAAAATAGCCCTTTAGGTAGAGCAATATTTCAGTTGGACCTTGTTTGCTGTTTTCGAGAAGGAACCTTTCAAACTCGCTCTCGAGGAGTACCTGCAGGCTTTGTGAGGATTCGTCTAGGATATCAGCAATATCCAGTGGTAGTGCTGATAGAATATCCTCAGCTGCTGTCCGGCCAGCCCATTCAAAGCAGGAGATATGAGACGTGCCTTCTTGTCGCTCGATAGGTGCATGTTTGATGCCCCAAAATATAATGCCAAGTTGGCGTGCTTGAGGGATATTGGTGTCTATCAGAGCTGCAGCGATGTAAATTTTAAGTCTCGGTGCATCTTGCTCTAGGATGTAGGCTGTCAAAGTATCGAGCAGGGCCTGTGCTTGATTATTTTCATGGTGGAGTGAGTCACAGAGCAGCTTTGCATGAACTCGCTTAAATAGATCTGCATAGTGGTGGGCAAAAGAAGAACCTTCCTCAGCACTCAACATGTGGAGCTGTAGTGAGTCTAAGATATCTTGCTTTGCTGCTTGAGCAGAACGCCCAAAAGGGGGGATCGTAAAGAGCTCGTCTATCTGAGCTTTCTGGCTTGTATGAGGAGTAGCAGCGCCAGTAGGCTGGTTCTTTGAGAATTCCATGGGTAATTTTGTATTTTCAAACAGCTCTCAGGGCGATAAAGTGCCACTATTATGAATCTTAATCAAATAAAAGAAATTGCCTTAGATATTATTACGGATCCTGCTCGTGGGTGGGAAAAGCATCGGCATGATTTTTTGAATGAGCAGCATGTACTGAAGGGCTATGCGCTGCCGCTGATGCTGCTTGCAGCAGCTGCCACAGTCCTTAAGTTGGGCGTTTTTCAGGGAAATCCTTCAGCGGGTGTGATTGTCGCTTTGATTCAGATAGTTGTTGGTATTGCGAGTCTTTATGTTGTTTCTTTTGTTGTAAATTTTCTTGCTTCAAAATTTGATGGCACGCCATCCTCTTCTGATGCTTTCACCTTTGTTGCCTTTAGTAATACCGCTGGTTGGATTGGTGGCGTCTTGTCAGTCGTTCCAATTATTGGCTGGTTAGCCAGTATGGCACTGTGGCTTTACGGTTTTTACATATCGTATAAAGGTATTGGCCCCTGTCTTAACGTACCACAAGCAAAGCAGATGACATTCTTTATCGTGATGGTCCTTGCAATCATCGTAGTCTCTTTTGTTGTATCGGCTCTTATTGGCGCTTTGACCTTTGCAGTCATCGGTTCTGCAATGATAGCTCCTGGACTTGGGTGAACCCTAGCGACATACGTAATTCTCTGATTTCTAACACCTTGAATATTCGTGAACTCATGCTTATGAGGTGGGCATGGATATTTCAAAATTTACCATAAAATCTCAGGAAGCTCTTGCTGAGGCTCAAAACATAGCAGTCCGTTTAAGCCATCAAGAGGTTGATGCTGAACACTTGCTTTTGGCTATTGCGTCACAGCCACAGGGGATAATTGCTCGGGTGCTGGAAAAGCTTGGCATGCAGCCTGAGAGTTTTCAGGAAGGTCTTCGTGCCGAACTCTCAAAGCGACCTTCCGTCACAGGCAGTGGTGTTGAGCCAGGCAAGGTGTTTGTCACACAGCGTCTCAACCGCCTCATGGTTGCTGCTCAAGAAGAAGCAAAACGTCTTAAGGATGAATACGTCTCTGTTGAACATCTGTTCCTTGCTGCTCTTGGTGAGTCAGATAAAGGAACCCTCGCAACACTCTTTAAGACCTTCTCGATTACAAAAGAGAAATTTCTCAAAGCGCTCATCGAACTGCGTGGTAACCAGCGTGTACAAAGTGCTAATCCAGAAGATACCTACGAAGCGCTTAAGAAATATGGTCGCGATCTTGTTGCAGATGCAAAAATTGGCAAGATTGATCCTGTCATTGGACGTGACAGCGAAATTCGTCGGGTGATTCAGATACTATCTCGAAAAACAAAAAATAATCCCGTACTCATCGGCGAACCTGGTGTCGGTAAGACTGCAATCGTTGAAGGTCTTGCGCAACGTATTGTACGTGGGGATGTACCTGAGGGACTCAAAGATAAAACAATCTTTGCTCTTGATATGGGAAGCCTTGTTGCAGGTGCTAAGTTTCGTGGAGAGTTCGAAGAGCGGTTAAAAGCTGTTTTAAATGAAGTCAAAAATTCTGAAGGTCGTATTATTCTGTTCATCGATGAGCTTCACACCATTGTTGGTACTGGCAAAGGAGAAGGGTCCCTTGATGCAGGCAATATCTTAAAGCCTATGCTTGCTCGTGGTGAGCTGCACTGTGTTGGTGCAACAACACTCGATGAGTATCGTCAGTACGTTGAAAAAGATGCTGCCCTTGAGCGTCGTTTCCAGCCTGTGCAAGTCGATCAGCCATCGGTAGAAGATACGATTTCTATTCTTCGTGGAATTAAAGAGCGCTTCGAGATTCACCACGGCGTTCGTATTCTTGATAATGCCCTGGTTGCAGCGGCGACACTATCGGATCGCTATATCTCTGATCGTTTTCTTCCAGACAAAGCTATCGACTTAGTTGATGAAGCATGTGCTCGCATTCGAACTGAAATTGATTCAATGCCTGCAGAGCTTGATGAAGTAACGAGGCGTTTAATGCAGCTTGAGATTGAAGCTGCTGCGCTTCGTAAAGAGAAAGATAAAGCGAGCGCTACCCGCCTTGAAGATCTTGGCAAAGAAATTGCGGATCTAAAAGCAGAGAGTGCCTCTATGCGTGCACAGTGGGATGCTGAAAAACATGCAATCCATGGGCTTCAGGGGTTACGCGAAGAAATTGAAAAGGTTCGAGTCGACATTCAAAAAGCTGAGCGTGATTATGACCTCAATAAAGCTGCCGAGCTCAAGCATGGCACGCTGCCATCACTTGAGAAGAAGCTCCATGATGAGGAAGCAAAGCTTGTTGGGGATACTGGGAAGCGATTGGTCTCTGAAGAGGTCAATGAAGGTGAGATCACTGAGGTTGTGGCGCGTTGGACAGGTATTCCAGTCACAAAGCTTGTTGAAGGCGAGCGAGAGAAGCTCTTAAAACTTGATGCTATCTTGCATGAGCGTGTTATCGGACAAGATGAAGCAGTGCAGCTTATAGCGGATGCAGTCCTTCGTGCTCGCAGTGGCATTAAGGATCCTCGGCGACCAATTGGTTCTTTTATTTTCTTAGGACCAACAGGTGTTGGTAAGACTGAATTAGCAAAGACACTCGCTGAGAGTCTTTTTGATAGTGAAGACAATATGGTGCGCATTGATATGAGCGAATACATGGAGAAATTCTCAGTATCGCGCCTTATCGGTGCCCCTCCAGGGTATGTTGGCTATGAAGAGGGCGGTCAGCTAACGGAGAGCGTTCGTCGTAAGCCATACAGCGTTATCCTCTTTGATGAAATTGAGAAAGCGCACCCTGATGTGTTCAATATTCTTCTCCAGGTGCTTGATGATGGACGAATTACTGATTCGCAGGGACGTACAGTCGATTTTAAGAATACGGTTATCATTATGACCTCGAATATCGGTTCACATTTCCTTCTTGAGGGTATAACCGAAAGCGGAGTTATTAGTGATTCGGCAAAGCGGGCTGTGCTCGAAGAGCTTCGTGCTCGGTTTCGACCAGAGTTTCTTAACCGTGTCGATGAAACCGTGCTCTTTAAGCCGCTCCAAGAAAAAGAGATTGTTCGTATCGTTGACCTGCTTATTGCCGATGTGAAAAAGCGACTTGCTGAGCGACAGATACAGCTTGTGATTACCGATCAAGCTAAGGAAGTGATTGCGCGTCTTGGGTATGATCCGGTGTATGGGGCTCGACCGCTGAAGCGTTTCATTCAGCGAGAAGTAGAGACAAAAATTGCACGAGCTATTATTGCTAATCAGGTAGTTGATGGCGGCAGTATCATGGTAAACGCAACGGGTGATGAGATTAAGGTGGAGCTTTCAAACTAATCTGAAAGCTCAGGCTTTGGTTACGCTCACGGGATAGTATGTATCACTCTCGTGGGCGAACTGTTAGAAGTATACCGTAAGCGTTGCACCACACGAGAAGGGATCGCCCAGCTGTTTGTAGAGCTTTGCTGGATAGTCAGGTGGTTCCACACCAAAGTAGAATCCTCTGACGGAGTATTCTTTATCGAAAATATTTCGTGCCCAGAATGATAGTGAATAGGTATCTTTTTGATAGCCTATCTCTGCATTCACAAGAGAGTACGGCGATGAGCGCTTATTAAAGGAATCATCAAAGTAAAATGAACCCATGCCAGTGACCTGAACTCCCGTGTAGAGGGCATCGGTCAGAAAGTATTTTGGCATAACAGAATAGCTCCATGCAGGAGCATGAGAACGAGCTCTATCTTGTAGGAGTCCTGCCGTGTTTGCATCAAGTTCAGTTTGGAGCAGTGAAACTTGTGAAACAAGAGAGAGACGATCAGAGATCTGAGATGTAAGCTCCCATTCAATACCCTGTGAAAAACCACTCGCAGCATTGTCTGTAATATAGGTAAAGGTGAGTGGATCTTGAGGATCGAGTTGATAAGAGCCTTTCACTTGGGAATTGCGAGTTTGTTGGTGAAAGAGAGAGATATTTGAAGCCGTCTTGATTGATTTTAAGTAAGACTTGAGGCCCAGTTCATAGTTCCATAAGGATTCATCGTCAAAGACTCTACGAGTATCAGGGATATTAAGACCAGTGTTGACGCCACCAGCGCGAAAGCCTCGTGATACTAAAGCATAGCTCGTCGTGTTACTGGCAAGCTTGTGGTTGAGCGAAACGCTTCCGCCAAGCATCGTATCCGTGGGTCGCTCGGCGGTTTGACGCGAATCATTGTACGATGCTTCTTTGCGCTCAAGTCGTATCCCTGTTGTGAGAGATGTATCGGTAATCAACGGTGTTTCTCGTTCGCCATAAAGCGCTGCAGTGGTTGAGCGATACGATGATTCGAGGCTGTCATAG
Organism: Bdellovibrionota bacterium; assembly: GCA_044376365.1. Classification (GTDB taxonomy): domain Bacteria; phylum Bdellovibrionota_C; class UBA2361; order UBA2361; family JBIKWN01; genus JBIKWN01. Next base: position 7,044 of record JBILLA010000077.1, read on the forward strand.
GCAGCACCATCTTGAAGACTTTTATTGTTTGAATCTTCGAAAAATCGGTGTATGTAGCCAGCAAGCAAGTAGCGGCTATCTTTACCGATGGTATGATTCGTATTGTTATCGGTGAACCGTATATCTTGCCACAGCGCGTCCCGAGATCGATTACTTTCATATGAATAATCGTAGGGAGCATAGGGGTTCCAAAATGGGTTATTTCCCCAGTCGCCATCAAAACCATAGTCTGATTTTGCACCTGTATAGCTTGTGACAGAGCTTAATTTCCATTCTGGAGAAAGCACTTGCGTATAACGTGCACTTGCACCTAGTACATTGAGGTTATCATTACCAGGGCGATCGCTTTGTGTGTGGTATGAGTTATCAATTGCGAAAGCATCATAGCCGTTATTGGTATTGATACTTAGGAGGTTGAGTCCTAATGATGCATCAGACGAAAAGTCATGTTGTACTTTAAAAATTCCCTGCGCTGTATCACGACCATTAGTATCATCTTTCCCAAGATATTCATTTGAACGAAACCCGTCCTGACGCTCTTGAAAAAGACTCATTCGTGCACGTGTGTTGCCATCATTGCTGCTTGCCTGCATTGCAACACCAGCATTATTGAGGTTGTCACTGCCAAAACTAAAACGGGCTATTCCTGGTGTATTGTCGCTGAGGCTTCCTGATGAGAGGTGAATGATACCAGCAAGGGCATTTGCGCCGTATGCAGTTGCTTGTGGTCCACGAAGGACTTCAAGGGAGCTGATATCAAACATCGAGACACCTCCAATGCCACTCAGATCGATATCATCAAGAAAAAAACCAACACTGTAGTTTGGAGCCCCTTCGTATTGTTCAAGTTCGCCGATGCCCCTGATTTGGAAAAATCGAGCGGTATTGGTTCCTCCTGCAGTGTTGATATTAGGCACAAGTGATAAAGATTGACTGAGCTGTTGGCTGCCCTGATTTTGCAATTGCGAGGAGGGCACAACGCTGACACTGGATGAGATCTCTTGCACTGATCGCTCGTAGGGATCGGCAGTGATGGTTATTTCATTGGGGCTGGAAAGATCCGTTGGCTCTGCGGATGCTTGATTCGCTACAGGCAGAGCAGTAAAGAAGAGTATAACTAAATACACTATCGAAGCGCTTATGCCTGCGCGATAAGTGAGAGCATGATGAGCGGTATAAGTGGTAATGCTTAGAGTAAAAGTGGGACGTGCTTGTGCAAATGGTGCAACAGGTTTTTGAATCATAACTTCCTCGCGCCGGTACTATCCGGATCAGGTTCGATGGGTATATCTCAGGCGCTTCCGAGAATCAGGAAGCTACCACCCCAGTTAACGATTGGAATGTAGCAATACCTCAATGAAAAATCAAAGGGGGTTTTTCACCTATGCCCCAAGGCATAGTCCGTAGAGCTTTTCGAAGCAGCTTTGAGAATAGACCGGAAGATTGCATAGTTTCATCAACCAAAAGCTTTACTCGAAGTGTTTCACCAATGCTCCATGCTTGTGCGAAGCATCCACGAGGTTGATGTGGATAGCTTGCGTCAAATACTTCAGAGATGCTGCCGATACATCCTTCTTGGAGAAGATGTACTTCAAAGTCTTTGAGCAGTTGTGCTGCTTTTGGAAGTGCTTTCTGGCCATCCGTTTTAAGCAGTGCTGAAATGTAGGGACCAATCAGCCAAGACCAAACAGTTCCCTGATGGTATGCTGCGTCGCGACTATTGGGTCCTCCGCGGTAGGTTGGTTTGTAGTGCGGCGAGTCCGCAGAGAGCGATCGAAGACCTCGAGGGGTAAGAAGCTTTTCTTCGATGGCAGTTAGTATGCGTTTGCTTTGCTGTGTCGTGACGACAGGGAAGGGAAGGCTCAGTGCAATGAGTTGATTCGGACGCAGTGAGGAGTCTTTCCCATGTTCATGAACAACATCGTAGAGATATCCTGCTGCATCGTTCCAAAAGATATTCTGGAATGACACTGCTGCTTGCGCTGCTCGTTGGTGAAAGCTTGCTGCCTGCTCTGCAGCGCCACTTGCATCAAGAAGATGAGCAACCGCAGCGAGTGCATTAATCCAGAGTGCGTTGATCTCGACAGCATATCCAAAGCGTGGCGTTACTGGAATCCCATTGACCCGAGCATCCATCCAAGTCAGCTGTGTTTGTGCGTCTCCTGCAGCAAGAAGTCCTGTCTCTGTATCTGCTTGAATCTGGTAGCGAGTCCCTTTTGTATATGCATCAAGCGCTTCAAGGATTTTTTGTAATAGGAGAGCACCTGTGATCATATCCTTGGTAGATTGTATGTATTGATAGCTCGCCATGATCCACCATAGTGTGGCATCGACTGAGCCATATTCAGGAGCTCCATCTGCATCGCCAAAGCGATTTGGAATCAGACCGTCTTGTAAAAAGGCAGCGTAGGTCAAAAGAATGTCTTTTGCTTCTGCAAATCGCTTTGTTGCTAAGCAAAGGCCCGGGAGTGCTATCATCGAGTCTCGTCCCCAATCAGTAAACCAGGGGTATCCAGCAATTATTGAAAGTCTTCCATCGGCACGCTTGACGATACATTGGTCTGCGGCAAGAACGAGCGACTGATGGAATGTGTCAGAGCATGCAGCGGATTGTATAAGGGATTGTCTTCGCAAGATCTCTGACTGCCATAACTCTTCAGCAGCTTGTATCTGCGTTGTTCCTGCATATGCACAAACAATAAAGGTATCTCCTTGACGAATAGTGCGTGTGAAGTGGCCAAGCTGCATCAGATCTTCTTGATGCGGAAGTCCTCGTTTATATTCTTCAAGGTACTCAATATTCAGAAACCATTGTGGATGATGATCGTATGATGCTTGAGGCACCGTGATATTGAGCTGTGGCACATTATGATATGGGCACACTGAGAGTGTGTGTTGTTGCCACTGGGGCGTTGTTTGAAACGCTTCGTTGGCCCGTTTTACTGAGTGGTAGTCTCGTCCTGCGATGAGTGGATAGAATTCAATAATTCCTTCTGCATCTTTGGCTTCGACGATCGTGTAGCGAATCAGCGTCGCTTGATGACCATGGGGGGTAAGAATCTCTTTTCTTATTGTCCATCCACCTGCGCGATAGATAAATTCTGGAAAGAGATCTCGTTTAAATGATTCAAGATATAAGAACCCTTCAGGCGCTATCGTATCTGGAAATTGATTACTGCCTAGTGCATATCGTGTGCCATTGAGCAGCAATGTTTCATCTAGTTTTGAGAGTAAGACTGTTCTTGTATGGGGGAACTGCGATCCATCAACTAAGAGCCCATGATAGCTTCGTGTCAGGATACCGCTGACTGACAAACTGGCCCAGCCACCAACACCATTTGTTTCT
>JBILLA010000005.1:0-30916 GCA_044376365.1 Bdellovibrionota bacterium
CTTGCACGTCGTGCTGATTGCATCCTGACAGTATCTGAACTAGATATGAGTCACTTCTTTCGCGCTGGTTTTACATCGATTGAAAAACTCTCATATGTGACGTATCCAACATCAGCACGTGCACCGTGGCAGTTACGACGTGGTTTACTGACGATTGGACCCATGCTTGATGCTGAAAGCCCGAATACTGACGCTGCCTGCTGGATTGAAAACGAACTTTTACCTGAATTACCAACAGAAATCGTGCATGCTGGTATGACACATATCGGCGCAGTGGACCCAGTTATTGCTGCTCGTTTCAAGCAAGATACATTTCGATTCATGGGAGTTGTTGCTGATATTGAAAGCGCATACAACCGCGCACGAGTCTTTCTTGCACCGACACGGTTTGGATCAGGTATTCCTTTAAAAGTCATCGAAGCAGCAGCATCTGGACTACCCTGTGTCATCACATCACTCTTAGCATCACAACTGCGCTGGACCCATGAGCGTGAATGCTTAGTTGCTGATACACCCAAAGACTTTGCGCGTGAAACTGTGCGGCTCCATGATGACGAAGCACTGTGGCTTGGAATCCAAGAGCGAGCACTTGCACGTGTCACAACCGAGTACAGCGAAGCAACATTTGATGCAACGTTGAAACAAATTTTATCCATGTAGTCCCTCTCCATTAATCAATCCTCAGTAATCGAAGTGCTAATGCTGGCTGTTGATTTGCTTGCGCAAGCACTGAACGACCAGCTTGTTGTAAAATTTGTTGACGAACCATATCGGCTACTTCAGTTGCAACATCAGCATCGCGGATACGAGATTCAGCAGCAATAAGATTCTCACGTGTCGAGTTAATGTTACTGATTGCAACGTTCAATCGACTTTGCGCTGCACCAATTGAACCTCGACCAACTGAAACGTTTTGTATCGCAGTCATGACCGCATCAAGAGCCGTACGAGCTGCATTTTGCGAGTCTAAATCGGTATTTGCGATAACTGAATAGCTGAGCATTGAGCTATTTCCACTGGCAAGGAAAATACCTGAAAGGGTACCTCTAACAGTGTTAAATTGAATTTGCGATGCTGAAGCTGCATTAAATCCAACCTGCAGAAACATCTGCGAAGAATCAGATAAAAGTCTTATAGAGTTGAAATTTGTTACAGTCGCAATGCGCTCAATCTCAGATGCGAGTGCAAGGAATTCTGCTTGCAGTGGTGATCGTTGTGCAGATCGATACGTTCCGTTTGCAGATTGCTCTGCAATTTCTCCCATGCGTTGCAGTACATTTGAAATTTCATTCAGTGCACCGTCTGCAATGTTGAGTGCAGAGATTCCATCGTTTGCATTTCTGACTGCGACGCCAGCAATACGTGCATCAGTGCGTAACGAATCGGCAATAGCAAGCCCAGCAGCATCATCGCTGGCACGGGCAATTCGAAGACCGGACGAAAGACGTTCGTAGGTCTTCGATAGACCATCAGTACTCAACGACAATTGTCGCTGAGCACGTAACGACACAATGTTAGAAGAGATTGTGATTGACAAAATTTACCAAGAAAAAAATACTGCTATTTTCCTGCGTGCAAATTTAACAATCGATCTCGTTCAAGCTTCCTAGGTCGTCCATAACCAATTTACTACTCCTTATGTTACTACTCTGTAACCACTCCTCTGAAGAGGAAGGTCTACGATCATTAGATCGGCCAAATTACTGAGATTCTTAAATTTTTCAGGGGTTTGATACACAAATAGTGACCCTTTTAGACCCCCTCAAACACCCGACGAAACAGTGCGCTGCGCGACACAAAATCAAGGGGTTAGCGCTCATAAATGAAGCGCTATGAAATTTTCTTACGAAGGTAGCGTATGAGTACGTACGCAGTTTACTTACAATATGCGCAGGCAAGTGCATTGCACCATGCTTGGCTGCCACCGATCGTGTTGCAGCGCTGCTCACAACTTTGACACGTTGTCCCTTGCTGACAGCGACAAGAAAAAAATCCAACTGCCGCTGCTGCACTCTTGATGCTCTCTTGTAGCTGTGCACATTCGGCAGCATGTGTTGCAGTCATTGATAAACTTCCACTGCAATACTGCTTTGCATATTTTTCAAGACATGCTTTTTGCGCAGCATATCCTTCTGCTTCTTCTTTGCAATTTGGACATGACTTACCAGAACCATGTGCTCCAAGTTCATGTGCAGTAATCAAGCAAAATCTGTCGATAGCTTTTGCGCTACCACTTTGGAGTGGCAACGATGGTAATAATCCTTGAAAGATGTTTTGTATTTTTTCAAATGGAAACGGATCACCGTCACTTGTTTTAATTTGTAATTGCAGACACGTTTGAGGATCCAGTGCCAAAGTACATACATACTCAAGAGCAGTTTCTGGATTGGATGGTCGCCGTAGCTTTGCCTGCCCATCTGGTGCATCACAAGCAATAAAATAACTTTCACATGCAGGTCCTTCAACACAGGGTGTTGGATCTTCTACTGCAACATTAGCAAGAGAAGTTGCAACTGTGCTTTTACACACGCGAGGCTGCGGTGCACTGATCACTGACCTGCTGCCACACGTTGCGCTCTCATAGGTGCAAGGAGCCGCACTGACTGGATGTATATTTATGCAAACAAAGCTCAGCAAGAGCGCGCCTCGTAATAAAAATTCAGCGCATCGTTTCATGGAGCATGTTTTCATCGGTTTTTCCCTCATCCACACGTCGTTTCCTTCCCCCTGTTTGGTTCTACCAAAATTGAGTTTTTACCCATTTTTTCTATGAAAAAACTTCAAATTGAAAGTGAACTATAGTCAGCTTTACGTGAGGAACAAATGCCTCACAAGGCACCTATCGAAGCTATGTTTCGATTTTCACGGCACTGGTGATTGTATTTTCAAAAGATCTCTTCCACTCCAAATACCAAAACGCCATAATTTATATATGTTGCCCCACACAGAAGAAGATCAAGAGATTATCGATACCGTCCTTAAATTCTCAACGACACACGTCCCGCGCTATGCTCACCTCAAAGAACAGCACCAGCTTCCCCTTGAACTCTTTCATGGGTACGGAGATCTTGGTGTCACAGCTCTTGCCACATCGACTGAGTACGGTGGACTGAAAAAATCAAATCGCATCATTGCTGATGTCCTTGAAACAATTGCAAGCGTAGATCTTGGTCCAGCTATTTTTATCTCAGTGCACTTAATGGTCGCAAAGATCATCGAAAACTTTGCTACTGATACGATGAAACAAACACTGCTTCCGCAGCTTGCATCAGGCAAAATGCTTGGAGCATTTGCATTGACTGAACCACAAGCAGGCAGTGATGCTGCAGCACTCAAAACAGAAGCAACTGAAACTGATCAAGGATTCAAACTCAACGGTGAAAAATGCTACATTACATCAGCCGGCTTTGCTGATGCGTATATCGTTTTTGCTCGCACTCCAAAAACCGCTGGAAAAGACGGTATTTCCGCATTTATTGTATCCAAAGACACTGCAGGACTTTCTGTAAGTTCACCCGAAAAAAAAATGGGTTGTGAGCTATCGCCGATCGCATCTTTAACGCTTCATGACTGTATTGTTCCTCATGCTGCACTGCTTGGTGCGCATGGTGATGGCTATCGCATCGCACTCTCTGGTCTTGCCGCAGGAAGAGTGAGCATTGGTGCATGTGCAAATGGCTTATCAAAGACTGCACTCTCTCTTGCAACGCAGTATATGAAAGAGCGCAAGCAATTCGGCCATGCGCTTGCTGAATTTCAAGGGTTACAATTCATGCTTGCTGATATGCGTATGCAATACGAAGCAGCCAAGCTGCTTGTAACGTATGCTGCTCATGCACTTGATGCAGCACTGCATACCAATCAACCAAATCTCTATCCTTCAATGGCAAAATGCTTCGCAACTGATACTGCGATGAAGATTACAACCGATGCGGTACAGCTTTTTGGCGGTGCTGGTTACATCAAAGATTATAAAGTTGAAGGCCTAATGCGCGATGCAAAAATGCTTCAAATCGTCGAAGGAGCCAACCAAGTGCAACGAGTACTCATAGCGAAGGCGAGCCTTTCATAGCTAACCGATATTCTGAATACATGGCCTGAGGGCTCTTAACTCACTAGAATCATTAGCTATATTTATCCTCTAGATCTTAAAAGCTGTTCGAGTAATAATCGCCCCCCATCGCTTTTCACTTTAAGTCACTTAAAGCTGATATTACTTTCGAAAATATGCTAAGATTCATCAAAATCTTAAGCAGTACTCTTCATTAAACAAGTATGGCAGTAGCGCAAAAAAAGAAACTGTTCGACGGTCGATATGAGATCATCTCTATCGTGGGCCGCGGTTCTCGCAGCGTCGTTTATCATGCTCGCAATACGCTTGATAGTAATACTGAAGTCGCACTCAAAGTACTCATCGAAAACAAGAAAGATAAAACTTCTCTTACTGAAAAGCTTCGACGAGAAGCGCTTGCACTCGTATCAAGTCATCATCCTTCCGTTATTCGCCTCGATGATTTCCACTCTGTTGGAGACATCTGCTACCTCGCAATGGAATATGCACCTGAATCGGATCTAAGAAAGTTCAGTCAAAAATTTAACGGGACGCTGTCACCAAACATCGTGCATGACTTTATGCTCCAAGTTGCTGACGGCCTCGACTATATCCATCGTACTGGCATTATCCATCGCGATATTAAACCGGATAACATCCTTGTTGTTTCTGATACTCAATTCCGTATTGGTGACTTTGGTGTCGCCTTCTTGCCTGGCGATCCAATCGATGCAAAAGATCTGCAGCATGCAGTAGGCACGATGGATTACATGGCGCCTGAAGTGCTTGAAGGTATCGAGTACACACAGCGCTCTGATATTTACTCGCTTGGTGTGACTGCATACGAACTGCTTTCTGGAAAAAATCCTTTTGCGGATCGATCCATGGTTGATCAGCTTGATTCTCGAAAATCGCTATCACCTCTTTCTGAAGATAATGCATCAATACCTGCGTACCTCTCTGATATTATCGCGAAAGCTTGCAGCTATGATGCGAAAGACCGATTCCAATCCGCTCGTGAAATTGTGCAGGCGCTTAAATCTAAGAAAGTACCAAGCTCTTCCGTGACAAAAGCTGGAGGAACCGCGCGGCCACAACCAAAACTCACTGTCGTTGCTGGAACTCAGGTCATTGAGTCTCCTAGGAAATCTTCGCAGGAATTCGCCCTGACTGATGAATCTCAACCACTTGCAGCTGCGTCACCTTCCCCATCGTCCTACGAAAAACCCAGATCTTCTGAGATCGCACCTCTTTCTGATGAAGCAACTGAGGACCATGATCAGATAGGTGATCAGAATATGGAAGGAGCAATCGCCCTCAAAGATAGTCGTCACAGCCGCACCCCAACGGTGTTCATCAGTAAGGAATCTGTTGAACGAGTTCGTGCAGAGAATCTTGTCGATGACAAAAGTCACAGCACAGCTCGACGATTCGCTCAGAAATCAGCTCTGTCACAGCCGACCTCAGCATTCAACCTCTCTGCAGAGCTTGCACGGCTCACTACAGGGGTTAGTAATCGAACAATTATCACCACAGCACTCGGTATCTTTCTTGCGATGTTCGTATCGATGAAACTACTTCGCTCTGGTGTTGCTTCAACGACGCAGCAAGCGACTGCAGTGCAAGCATCTGGTCTTATCCAAGAAGATGGCGCTTCGCCGATACAAGCAGGAGCAGAGCTTTCATTCCCTATGCTTCCATCGGGTGTCTACAGCGGTTCAATCTCTGAAGTGATCGGCTCTGCACCACTTGCTCTCACAATCCTTAGCTTCTCTGAACAGGGTAAACTTGCTGTTCTTATTGGAGCAGATGGATTCAATCCAAGCGTGATTACGGTGCCCGAAGATGCTGAAGCTATCAAAATAGTGGCTAATGGTTACATTATTGAACTCTCAGCAACCTCAACTAACGGTATGATTGAAGGTACTGCAAAAAATCTGGTCACTGGATCAAACGGGTCTTTCAAGTTACGTCCATCTTCGACATAATTCAAAAAATCGTGGTTGCGAATAAAGCTCTCTCACATTCTTTGCCCTCCCTGCTCCTTTGCCTATTTGTATCTCTCGCATCTCTTTTTGCTTATGCAGATACCGAAGCAGCTCCCTCTGCGTTAACTATCAAGCTGCAGTACAGTCATACTCAACCCAATGTTGATACCCTGCCGACCCCTGGACTTCCCCTTACGCTCACCGTGCAAACCAATAAAGACGTGCTTCCGCTCGGTATGAAAGTACGCGCAATTATTACCCGAGATGGCGTCCTTACCGAAGTGCAAGATCAGGAACCACGTATTGATGCGCTTGAGAAGGTTTTTTTTGATATCGAAATCCCTTCTCCGCTTGCTGAGCTGACCTACCAATTTGTGTTCACTGATAAAACTGGCAATGCAGTCACCACGCGGCGCTATAAGCTTGCCCGCAAATGCATTCCTCCTGTCACTGGTTCAATTGCTCTACCTGATGATAAAGGACAGATCACCAAAGACGATGCGCGCGTGCTGAAAGAAACTGCTGATCACTTAGATGAAGAGATTCAACTCTACGAAAAAGCATCTCAGATGCTCACCGCTATTCAGGAGGCAATTGATAAAAAATGATGCCTCCATATAACCATAATGCAAAAGCTCCGCTCCGTTCTGTGTTTACCGCAGCCGCTGCTTTGTGCTTTGGGTTTGTGCTGAGCATTTGTAACGTTGCATCAGCAGAACCTCGTGAACTTACCTTTGAATTAACAGTGCCATTCTCGCCGCTCTCAGGTCTTGGCGTGATCATGGATGTTGCGAGCACTAAAACTATTTCGAATGTCTCTATTAAGCCAGTTCGTGAGGGAGTCTACCAAGCTAAGTTTACAGTTCCTGAAGACGGCGTATCGAAAGAAGCACTTGCCTCTGTCGCGCTCTTCTCAAGCGATGGGCAGATGACATTCTCAACAGTGCAACAGATCCAAAGCACCCTCTTTCAGATGCCGCCTCTCTGTAGCAAAAAAGATCCTGTTCAGCTCAGCACACAAAACCAGATAGGAGTTCTGCAAAGTCTTGTAAGCATCCGCAGCGCACGTCGCGACACTGCAAAAGCAAAAATTGCACAGCAATTGAACTCAAATTATATCGAACGACTCAATAAACTTGAACGCGGCTTTGGCCTACCAATTGCACCTGATCTTTCTGCCGAAATGACTCCAGCCGATCTTATTGAGCGACTCAGCCGCATCCTCAATGCGGTGCGTAATTACCGCTCAACAAAAAAATGAACACTCCTCCTCGCGATCTTTCAGAGGCGTTTCATAGTCACCATCACCGCATTGAGTGCTATCAAGGCGGTTGGCTCTTTGCCGAGCTTCATGCAGCGCTGCCCGACCGAGCTGCTCAGTATTCATGGGAAACTCGTGCTGCGTTCGGTGGGATCTATGTCAATGGCTTAGCGGCAGTAGAGGATCAGCAACTACCAGTTCCTGCACTGATTGAATACTATGAACCAAAGTTTCCTCTTGCAGAAGCACACACATTTTATCCTGCATTCGATCCAAACTGGATTGTCTTTGAAGATGCCTACCTTATTGCTTGTGCAAAACCTGCTCGACTTCCCACGATGCCCGCAAAAGAACAGCATCAATTTAGTCTGAGGAAATATCTGGATACGTACGTTGGTCATCCTGTGCACTGTCCATCTCGACTTGATATGTCGACACAAGGATTAGTTATCGTCAGCAAACGCCCCGAGAGTCACGGACCACTGCAGAAGCTGTTTGAACAGAAAAAAATTCAGAAGTCTTACCTCTTTCTCTCACACCATGCACCATCATGGAACGAAATGCACGTTGATGCCCCGATCGGTAAGAGTGCGGCTCACCCTGTGCTTCGAGCTATTGAAGGTAGCGATGCAAAAGCAGCAGCAACAGATTTTTCATTGGTACAGCAGCACACATTTGTTGACAGCGCTGGCACTGAACACCACGGCGCATTTATTCGAGCTCAGCCACGAACTGGCAGAACACACCAGATTCGTGTCCATGCATCTGCACAGGGTTGCCCTATTGTTGGCGACAAGTTTTATGGCTCGGTTCCTTTTGATTGCTTGGGTTTACTGAGTTACCGCCTCGACTTTATCCATCCAATCTTTGACAAACCCACCACCATCGAGCTCCATCAAGCAGTCATCCCTCACTGGGCGAAAGCTGCAAAGCTGTAGAAGCGCTAAAAAAGAGAGCTTTTTTGCGACCTCCAAGCATGCTTTAGCTCTGTAGTTTCCTGTGGTATAACCCAGCAGTCTTTTTCGTTTTTTTGTAGGATAAAGTTGATATGGCTGAAGCTCGTGACTTAATCGTTTTAGGATCTGGACCTGGTGGCTATGTTGCGGCTATTCGCGCTGCTCAGCTTGGAAGAAAAGTTACCATCATCGAGCGCGAAGCACTCGGCGGTGTCTGCCTCAACTGGGGATGCATTCCATCAAAAGCGCTCCTCAAATCTGCACAGCTCTACCATGACATGCACCGCGCTGCTGAATTTGGTTTTGAAACTGGTTCGCTGAAATTCGATTTCTCAAAGATCATCGGTCGTTCACGTGATGTTGCTGGAAAACTTTCAGGCGGCGTTGCGTTCCTCATGAAGAAAAACAAAGTTGAAGTTATCTACGGCAATGGTACGCTGAAAAAAGGCAACATTGTTAGTGTCACCGATGCAGCAAACAAAACCACTGATTACGGTTTTAAAGATATCATCATTGCTACTGGTGCTCGTCCTCGCTTAATTCCTGGCGTTGAAGCTGATGGCAAAGCTATTCACGTTTCACGCACGATTCTTGAAAACAAAGAGCATCCTAAAAAACTACTCGTTATCGGCGCAGGTGCTATCGGTATGGAGTTTGCATACTTCTTTAACTCACTTGGCAGCGATGTCACGGTTGTTGAAATGCTCGATCAAATTCTTCCTGTCGAAGACCACGAGATAGCAAAATCGCTTGAAACTATTTATACCAAAAAAGGTATGAAGATTTTCACTTCAACTGCAGTGAGTAACATTCAAAAAACTGCTCAGGGGGCTTCTGCGACACTGAAAGGACCAAAAGGCGAAGAAACCTGGACTGGGGATAAAATCCTTGTCGCAATTGGCGTCGTGCCCAATACTGAAAACATCGGTCTTGAAACAGTTGGTATTAAAGCTGAGCGTGGGTTTATTACTGTTGATCCATTTATGAAGACCAACGTGCCGAACCACTTTGCAATTGGTGACTGCACCGGGCGACAGCTCCTTGCACACAAAGCAAGTCATGAAGGACTTGTTGCTGCGGAAGCTGTATGTGGGAAAGCGAAGCACGGCATGCACTATGATAACATCGCTGGGTGCACCTACTGTCAGCCTCAGGTGGCATCAGTGGGCCTTACAGAGAAGCAAGCAAAAGAGAAAGGTCTTAAATATAAAGTTGGGAAAATGCCATTCTCTGCTATCGGTAAAGCAATTGCCATCGGCGAAGCTGAAGGTATGTGCAAAGTCATTATCGATGAAGATGTTGGCGAAGTCCTTGGCGTCCATATTCTGCATTCAGAAGCAACAGAGCTTATCACTGAAGCATCAATTATTCGTTCGCACGAAGGTATTGCTGCAAGTGTGCTTGATACCGTTCACCCGCACCCAACCCTTTCAGAATCTGTTGCTGAAGCAATGGCGATTGCGCTTGGACGACCAATTAACTTTTAAGCTTGGAAATTAAAAAATATGAATACAGAAACGTTACTGCAAAAACTTGGTGCCCGTTACGCTTGCAAAAAGTTTGATAACACCAAGCAGATACCTGAAGCAACCTGGTCAGCTCTTGAAGAAGCAGTACGTCTTGCGCCCTCATCATTCGGTCTGCAACCGTGGAAATTTATTGTCGTTAAAGACAAAGCACTGCGTGCGACACTACGTCAACACTCATGGGATCAGAGCCAAGTTGAAACTGCCTCTCATCTTGTTGTGATTGCTACCAGAACATCAATGTCTGAAAAAGAAGTTCAAGCGCACCTTGAAAATATTGCTCAGACTCGAAGCGTCCCTCTTGAAGCTCTGAAGGACTACGCTGGTATGATGAACGGTTTTATCAGTGCGTACGGTGCAAACAGCGATGCAGTTCGCTCGTGGACTGCAAAACAAGGATACATCGCTCTTGGATTCCTTCTTGAATCAGCTGCAATGCTTGATATCGATACCTGCCCAATGGAAGGTTTTGATGCAGCGCAGTACAATGAACTGCTCGGTCTAAATCATTCTGGGTTCACTGCAACCGTAGTCTGCGCTGTTGGATACCGTGCTGCAGATGATGGATTCGCTCAAGCGAAGAAAGTGCGTTTTAGTAAAGAGCAGGTCATTGAGTATCGATAGTTGCTCTTCAGAACTCACCTTCATTGATCTTGGACTGACTTCATATCAAGCCGTCTGGGAAATGCAGAAAGATCTGCAACGCAAACTCATTGAAGGAGCTGGCGCGCAGACAGTGCTTCTCTGTGAGCACCATCCTGTTATTACCCTAGGGAAAGGCGCTCGGGCTTCGAACCTGCTCGTTTCTGAAGCCTCCCTGGCACAGCAAGGGGTGGAGCTCTTCCACATTGAGCGTGGCGGCGATATTACCTTTCATGGCCCTGGGCAGCTGGTTGTCTACCCTATCCTGAACCTCAACAACTATCGGCGAGATGTTGGTTGGTACATGCGCACCCTGGAAGAATGTATTATAGCTGTACTGGCTCTTTGTGGCATTGAGGGCACACAAATTGAGGGCAAAACTGGAGTCTGGATAAAGGAGCGTAAAATTGCTTCAATTGGCGTGCGTCTTTCTCGATGGTGCTCAATGCATGGTCTTAGTATCAATGTACTCTCTGAGCTATCAGGATATCAGTTGATTAACCCCTGTGGGTTCAATGATATTGAGATGACTTCCATGATGCTTGAAAATCCAAGTCTCAAGGAAGCAACCATCATGGACGATGTAAAGAAGCTCATGCAAGCACAGCTAACAGAACGTTTTAAAGATAACTTATGAATACTGCACTCGCACACATGAATACCCGTATGGCTCAAAAAAAATCATCTGCACAATCCACTGCAATTTCTCCTGAGATTTTGCTTAAGAGCTATGAGCTCATGTATCGTTCGCGCGTCCTCGATAACAAATCAATCACCCTCTACAAACAGAACAAGTGCCACTTCCAAATTGGCGTTGCGGGACATGAGTGCATTCAAGTTGCACTCGCGCAACACTTTGAAGTAGGCAAAGACTGGTTTTATCCTTATTACCGTGACATGGCGTTGTGCGCGACCCTTGGCATGACCGATGAAGAGTTCATGATGATGTGCATGAACAAGAAAGGAGATCCAAACTCACATGGTCGTATGATGCCGATGCACTATGGGCACAAAAATCTTAATATCCCACAGCAAAGTTCACCAACAGGCACTCAATTTTTGCAAGCAGTCGGTGTTGCGCTTGGAGCACGTCACCTTAAATCAGATCAGATCGTCTATGTCTCTGCTGGTGAAGGTACTTGTAGCCAAGGCGATTTTCATGAAGCACTCAGCTGGGCATCGCGTGAAAAACTTCCAGTGCTTTTCTGTATCCAAAATAATAATTACGCAATCTCTGTGCACGTCAGTGAACAGTTGGGAGCAAAGTCTATCTATGATCTGACGGCAGGCTATGAAAATCTAACCAGATTCTCGGTTGATGGCACTGACTTTCACCAATCCTACACCGTTGGGAAACAAGCTGTTGAGCATCTCCGCGCTGGCAAAGGCCCCGTCCTGATTGAAGCACACGTTGCACGACTGCAAAGCCATTCAATCTCTGATGACCAGAAAAAATATATCGACAAGGAAACACTCGCTGAAATTGGCAAGCAGTGCCCAGTCGCAAAGCTTCGAAAATTCCTCGTCAAAGAAAAAATCGCAACCGAAAAAGCGCTCGATGCACTCGAGGAGAAAATTCGTACAACGGTTGACCATGCGGCAGATACTGCTGAAGCATCTCCTGATTGCACAGCGGAGGAAGCTGAAAGTTTTAACTTTGTGAATCCCGATCCAAGTTCACTCTTCACTGAGCAAACACCAACTGGCGAAGAAACCTACCTTGTTGATGCACTCAACCATGCGCTCGACGAAGAGTTAGCTCGCAACGACAATATGATTATCTTTGGTCAAGATGTTGCCCACGGAAAAGGCGGCGTCTTTACAGTGACCAGTGGTCTGACGAAAAAACACGGCACCAACCGAGTGTTTAATGCGCCCCTTGCAGAGAGCTCGATTGCTGGTGTCGCTGTCGGTCTTGCAACACGTGGCCTGAAGCCTGTCGCGGAAATCCAGTTCGGTGATTATGTATGGACTGCAATGATGCAGATTCGAAATGAACTTGCGATGATGCACTACCGATCTGGCGGAGACTTCTCATGCCCCGCAGTCATTAGAATACCTGTTGGTGGATATATTCATGGGGGTGCATATCACTCGCAGAATATTGAAGCGACTTTCTCTCATTTTCCAGGGCTCTTTATCGTCTATCCATCCAACGCAACTGACGCTAAGGGACTCTTAAAAGCAAGTATCCGCGGCAACGACCCTGTGCTGTTCCTTGAGCACAAAGGGCTCTACCGACAGGTCTATGCAAAAGGTAAGGAGGGTGGCGTTGATGATTGTATCCCACTTGGCAAGGCAAAAGTCGTCCGTGAGGGCTCAGACCTGACCATCGTGACGTACGGTGCTATTGTTCAAAAAAGCATTCTAGCAGCCCAAGCGCTTGCTGAAGAAGGCGTTTCAGTCGAAGTAATTGACCTGCGGACTATCGTACCCCTCGATTTTGCGACAATTAAATCCTCAATCGAAAAGACTGGACGTGTACTGATTGCTCACGAAGATGTAACATTTATGGGCTACGGCGCAGAGGTCGCAGCCAAAATAGCTGAAGAATGCTTTACCCTGCTTGATGCTCCGGTAAAACGTCTTGGTATGAAGTATGCGGCAGCGGTGAGCCATGCTCCGATTATGGAGAGTGCAACCCTTCCTCAGAACGATGATGTCCTCCGTGCTGCTCGTGAGGTGCTTTCGTTTTAAAGGAGCGTTTTATTGAAACTTTTTTCGAGAAGTAGACTCAAATTTTATTGGTTTTAGGTATTTAAAAAAGACAACGAACTATGGCTACCGACATGTTAATGCCCCAGATGGGCGAATCAATCACAGAAGCAACTATCTCTAAGTGGGTCAAAAAGATCGGTGACTCTGTTAAGAAAGATGAGATCATCCTTGAGATCTCTACTGATAAAGTAGACTCTGAAATACCTGCTCCTGCCGCTGGTGTCTTGACCGAGATCCTTTTCAAAGAAGGCGACGTTGTACCAGTCAAAACAAAGATCGCAGTCATTGATGAAGCTGGTAAAGCTGCTGCCCCGGCAGCAGGTAATGGCGCTGCGGCTCCTGCGCCAAAAGCTGCGGCGACACCTCAACCACAAGCCGCTGTAGCTGTGCAAGCAGCTGCGCCTGTTGCTGAAACTCAAGCGTCTCGATTCTATAGCCCTCTTGTGATGAGCCTTGCTGAAAAGCATGGAGTTGGTCTTTCTGAACTAGAGTCTATCCTTGGCAGTGGCACTGGTGGTCGTGTTAATAAGCAAGACCTTCTTTCGTATGTGCAAACTCGCTCTTCAGGTGGTGCTGCTCCGCGCGCTGCAGCAGTAGCTGCGCCAGCCGCAGCTAAACCTTCAGCTCCTGCGACACCAAGTGTTGACTGGGAAGCTGATGGCTCGAAAGTTGTGGTGATGGACAACATGCGATCGCTTATCGCAGATCACATGGTTCGTTCAAAGCATACCTCACCACACGTCTACTCAGTACAAGAAGTTGACGTAACCAATATTTCAAAGTGGCGTGCAAAACATAAAAATAAGTTTGCTGAGAAAGAAGGGTTTAATCTTAGCTTTACACCATTCTTCCTTGAAGCAGCAGTGCAAGGCCTGCAAAAATTCCCGTACATGAACGCCTCTGTTGATGGCAAAAAAATCATCCTGAAGAAAAATATCAACTTGGGATGCGCTGTTGCGCTTGGTAACTCAGGACTTATTGTGCCAGTTATCAAAAAAGCAGAAGAGAAAAACTTTGTCGGTATTGCACGCAGCTTAAATGATCTTGCAGCTCGTGCTCGTGATAAAAAACTTCTTCCTGATGATGTACAGGGCGGTACGTTCACTGTGACCAACCCAGGTGTCTTCGGCACCATCATCGGCACTCCGATTATTAACCAGCCACAGGTTGCAATTCTTTGCCTTGGAGCAATTAAGAAGCGCCCCGTAGTTATCGATGATATGATCGCAATACGCGAGATCTGTTACTTAACACTCTCATATGATCACCGCATCATTGATGGTTCACTTGGTGGTCAGTACCTCGCATTCTTGCGTGATTACCTTGAGAACTGGGACATGGATCGGCCTCTCTAAACATGAGAGTGATTGGTGGTACGGCTCGTGGAACAAAGCTCTTGGCAGTGCCAGGAGACACGACTCGTCCTATTTTAGATCGAGTAAAAACTTCGCTTTTTGATATCTTAAGACCCCGGATTGAGGGGGTAAGCTGGCTTGATATCTTTGGTGGTAGTGGTGCGGTTGCCATTGAAGCACTAAGCCAAGGTGCCGCAAAAGCAACGATCTTAGATATTGAACCAAAAGCAGTTGAGACTATCAAAAAAAACCTCACGCTCACCCACCTCACAGAGAAAGCTGAGGTACGTCTTACTGATTGCTTTACCTACCTTCGTAACTGTCAAAAGTCGTTCGATCTTATGTACGTGGCGCCCCCTCAGTATAAGCAGCTTTGGATTGAAGCTGCTCAAACCATCGCCGAGCGCCCCCACCTTATAGCTGACGGTGGGCAGATGATCATTCAGATTGACCCCCGTGAATATGAGGCCTTAGCCCTTAAAACCTTCCTCGAGGTCGACCGCCGCAAATATGGCAACACAGAGCTTCTCTTTTTTGATAAGCTAGCCTAGTTTGATAAGCTAGTTCAGATGAAGTCCCAGCATGTCCCCTCTTATCTTATTCGATCTATCTTGAGCATCCTCTTGATGGCATGCATTGCATGTTCTAATAAACCGCTTCCTCCAGAACCTCAACCACCATTAATACACCGCATCACTTATCCTGGCGAGACACTGGCTGCGATTTCTTCTTGGTATACAGGCAGTAGCAATAATTGGAAGCAGATTGCTCAAATAAATCCTGACATCAATCCCCATAAGCTACGTATGGGAAAAACGGTTTTAATTCCTGCACCACTTCTCAAACGCACAGAACCTTTACCGAAAGATTTTCTTAAACGAATAGCAAAGTCTAGTGACATAACTAAAACTTCAAGTAGTGAGCCACGAGATAAAAAAACAGAAGAAGCAGACAAGAAATTGGAGTCAACAAAAACAACGCCAGAGCCTTCGGCACTTGAGCAATCCACACCTGCTGCAGCAGAGCCAACACCACAAAGCGAACAACAAACAGCTACTCCCACACCTGCTGCACTCACTCCCACAGCAGTACCTGCAACGCCAACTCCTGATCCAGTTGAATCATCAGTTGAGTCGCTGCTCAATACGCCACCAGCAAGTGCCGCAGCAATAAGTCCTGATGACAAAGCCAAGCAGGACTTAATCGATGAGATGCTCAAAGACCAGTAACCTCTTACATTCGAAAACGACGCATCGGATTGTATTCGCCCAGAATCGTCACTTCCTTGCCAGCCCAGACACGTCCACCAAAAGGCTCTTTTTTATCAAGGAATTGTTGTGATGCATCGCCGTGATTCACGACAATATCAGCTCTTGTATTCGACTCATCAGACGCATCATACGGAGAGCTTCCTGGAACAACCAAGACCTCACTCGGCAAACCATCACCATGACTTTTCGCAATTCGCGCAACAACAGTTTTGTTACCGACGCGAAGATCAATAGTGGTGCCAATGGAGATACCATGATCCTTTAAGAGCTGATGAAACGACGCTGTTGTCTTGAGGTTTCCAAAGCTATCACGCGAGTCAATCTGAATACCTTGCAACGGCTCAACAGACTGCTCAATGCATAACTTCCGATCAAGGAGAGCTTCATTACCTTTTGTTAATTCACGAAAGAGTGGCAACAGATGTTTTGAGCGAAAAACAGATTTTGGTGCTTTTCCTCCTTCCACTCCTGTCTCTTCAACACCAAGCGTTGTATGCCAAAGCTCTTTCACATAGGGTTTAATACCTTGCAGTTCAGTACCACCATCATTGAGTGTACCAACATAAAATACATTACCCTCAAGAACTGCAACGACAAAGGGGCATCCTTTCGCATCTGGATTTCGTGGATCACGTGGCGCAGCATTCGCAAGAATAACAAGCTGTTCAGTCTGCTGTTCAGGATCAGCTTGAACTTTCTGCAAGTATGCAAGGTATGCAGAGGTCACCGATCCACGAATGTGCGCTGGATTAAGTGGTTCAGTTTGCTGCCAATGAAGCTGTCCTCCAGGCATACCAAGATGCGCGAGTGCAGAGCCTTCTTCAATTGCAATGCGCGACGCTGTCTCTGGATCTTCACCGACACAATCAGTGAACGCTAGAAACTTGAACTGTGCTCCTAGCGGCGGCAATGGGCGCCCCTGAGGACCACGCTCAACAGCAGGAGCAGCGTATGCACCGAATCGTCCAATAATATTTCGAAGCACAGTTTCAGCTCGCAAGAGGTCAGCCGTTTTTAACTCTGGCACATCGGCCATAGTGCGAAGAAAATGATCTGCTTCATTGAATGCTTTCTGTCCGAATAACCCTGCATCAGGCAGCGCATCAACTGCACCAAGAATTCTTTTGCCAAACACTTCAGGCGTGGCATTATTAACGAGCGTCATGGCACCCTCCTTCTACAGACAGTGATTGAAATTCTGAGCTCTCAAGCAAAGATTTTTTTATTTCTTCGGGGATGCCTTCATGGTTCAGTACCCGTGCGGATTCAGCACGAAGACGTTGAAGGTAAAATTGATACGTACTATCAACCTGGTCGGATAGCGCTTCTGTTTTTTCTGCACTCACGGCATGGACTCCTTTTTTACAACATCAGTGTTGCTTGCATAATGACTTCACACGAGCAACGAGTTGTACTATCGAAGCTGCATCAGAGAGAGATATCCCTCGAACGATGAGTTCCTCAAACGACACAAGAGCCAATATTTAATTGTTTGATGGGAAAAGAGAGAGTAAAAGCTTTCACGTCAACAAGAAGAGCTTTTATCCTATCGATCCCTATCAAAAACTAAAGCTCTGTTTTCGAATCAGGTTGGCTGAAGCACTTCGTCTCTCGGTATATGCATCGCACATACGTCCTACGGTTGCCGGGCGGTCAACGGGCCAATTCCCTCGCGCCTCTCTCGATAGTACAGTTGCGTATGAGTATAAGTCTGAAAGCGATCGAGTCAAGTGTTTGCGTGGAAAAAATTTCCAGAAAAAACAAATTCAGCAGTACCGATAAGATCTGCTGTGCGCACAATTCCTGCTGCATCTTTGTTGAGCTTTACTGACAACACGCCACCTGGGCTGTGCACTGTCCAGGTCAAGCGCTCTTGCTGTTGCGACGCTTCATAGATGAAAGCAGCTGTCAGCGCAGCTGCCATTGCACCTGTACCACATCCAAGTGTTTCACCAACACTGCGCTCCCAGATACGTAATGAAATGACGCCTTCATGCAGACGATCCGTCGCTAAAAAATCAACTGTCACTGGCTGGGCAAATGCAGCTGCATGTTCAAGCAGCGCTCCAAGCATCGGTGTAAATGAAATTGCAGGCACACAAAAATGTGGTGTACCCATATCAACAAGATATCCTTCAAGGCGATCGTGCCCAGGAATCTCGACACTCATTTTTTTCGGCAACGCGATGATCGTATGTCGTGCGCTGAAACATTGACGACCTCCTTCATCTAGATCGGCACAAGCCACCACAACAACCGAACCTCCCTGTGTCTGAAATGTTTTCTCTGAAAATTTTTTTTGACGGAACAGATGCAGTGCGCTGGCGCGAATCCCATTACCACATTGATCAAGGGTACCGTCAGGATTAAAAAAAACAATCTTGTCATTATCAACAACCAACATACCATCACTGCCAATACCGATATGTCGATCGCAGACACGAATTGCAAACGCTGCCTGTGCTTCAGACGACGTTACTCCATGGATAGTAAGCGTTGCGCTATCAAACAGTACAAAATCATTACCGAGTGCTTGATACTTAAAGAAAGGAATTGACCTCATCTAACGGAAATCTTTTGAAACATAGAATGACACATCACGGACACTCTCTGAACGAGAGAGACGTTCTCGCAACCGCTTTAGAATCATTGCCTTATTGAAGGTCAGCTCTTGAGCCCACACACTATTGTTCACTGCAACAACAAGGACACCATTTCGTATGCATTCAGCGCGTGTCCGTTTTGCTATCTCTGGGCCTACAATCTCTGCCCAATGCAATACGAATTCATAGCGAGCCATCTTCTCGCCAAGATCATTTCGTTTAAGGACAGATTTAAGGATACCTGCGATCTCAGAGGGCGTCCGGCGCTTCACAGTTTTTAGAAGCGGGGCATACGGATTTTTTTTCTGCTCGTCTTTCAAAGATAAATACCTGCTCTTGTGGACGTGCTAATCCTAATTCATTTCGTGCAGCTTTCTCTAGGGCTCGTGGACTATTTCTGAGGGCAGCGACCTCCTCACGGAGCTCAGTGACTTTTTCTAGTAAGGTGGCATTCTCTTCTTGCTGGAGCATGACTCCTTTTTTCAGCCCTTCAAGACGAGAATAGCTATCCTCTCCGAAAAGCGAGAGCACAACTGTAAACAGTGCGCTTAGCATCAGGGCAAGCGGGGCAAAACGACGAACCATAGGGCAACCACAACTAACAAAAAACCTAAGGCTAAAACAACAACCTTATCTTCAGAATACAGGTACTTACACAATTCCAAAAGAGGTTTTTTGGATGTATAATCCACCCCTATGTCAAAATTATCTCGTATTACATCCCTCTCCGCTTTTGAATGCCTCGATTCTCGTGGATTCCCAACAATCTCAGTAACTGCAGAGCTTGCCTCTGGCACCGTCGGTACTGCCTATGTTCCCTCTGGTGCATCTACTGGGGAGTATGAAGCTCACGAACTTCGGGATGGCGACAAGAAACGCTACCTTGGAAAAGGTGCACTCAAAGCCGCTGAGCACGTAAAAACTAAAATCAACTCCTTGCTTACTGGCTACGATGCATTTGATCAAGTTGCTATCGACCGCGCCATGATTGCACTGGATGGTACAGAGAATAAGGCCAACCTTGGTGCAAATGCGATCCTTGGTGCAAGCCTTGCCGTTGCAACAGCAGCAGCACAAGAACTAAAGCTTCCTCTCTTCCGTTACCTAGGCGGCATGAATGCTCGACAGCTTCCTATCCCACTGGTTAATGTCATCAACGGTGGTGCACACGCTGCAAACTCTCTTGACCTCCAAGAGTTCATGCTCGTGCCACACGTGTCATCAACATTCTTTGAAAATATTCGCGCTGCATCAGAAGTATTTCACACACTCAAAGTAAATCTTAAAAAAGAGAAACTCTCTGTTGGTGTTGGTGATGAAGGTGGCTTTGCTCCTGACTTTGCAACTCCTGAACAAACACTTGAGTGCCTAGTGAATGCAATCTCTGATGCTGGATATGAGCCAGGCAAAGAAATCTCTATCGCGCTTGACTGTGCTGCGAGTGAATTCTTTGATGAGTCAAAGGGCAAATATGTCTTTAAAAAGAGCTCAAAAGAAGAATTTACATCTCAAGAGATGACTGAACTATACAGCAAGTGGTGCTCACGGTTCCCGATTGTTTCCATCGAAGACGGTCTTGATGAAAATGACTGGGAAGGATGGTCGCACCTCACAAAAACGCTTGGTAACAAAGTACAACTTGTCGGTGATGATCTTTTTGTGACAAACCATTCAATCCTCCAGCGTGGTATCAATGAAGGTATTGCCAATGCAATCCTTGTAAAACTCAACCAGATCGGTACCGTCACCGAAACACTTGAGACCGTTGCCCTTGCACACCGCAGCGGCTACCGTTCGATTATTTCACACCGATCAGGTGAGACCGAAGATACTTTTATCGCAGATCTTGCTGTTGCGCTTGGATCAGGTCAGATTAAAACTGGTTCAGTGTGCAGAAGTGAACGCACTGCGAAATACAATCGATTACTTTGGATCGAAACATACCTCAAGGGTGAGTCGTTTACGATAAACCCCTTTACTCGCTAAACGTTTAACGTACGACACAGGGCACCTATGGAATACTGGCTTTGGATTAGTATCGGACTATTCCTGTTAGGGATTGAGATGTTCACCCCTACAGGCATGTACCTTTTAATCATTGGCCTTGCGTGCATCTGTGTCGGCGGATTGGTTTCGCTTGGTCTTGCATCAACGCTGACGATGCAGTGCTTCCTTGCTGCAGC
This sequence comes from Bdellovibrionota bacterium, assembly GCA_044376365.1. Lineage (GTDB taxonomy): Bacteria > Bdellovibrionota_C > UBA2361 > UBA2361 > JBIKWN01 > JBIKWN01. Next base: position 20,555 of record JBILLA010000005.1, read on the forward strand.
ACTCACGTTACTGTTTATCTTTACCATACGAAAACCGTTCCATGCGATTCTTAAAGGAATGACCAAAAGAACTGCAAGTGACATTACGTCACAAACGGTTACCATCACCGAAGCAATCGCTCCTGGTGCCATTGGGAAAGGAGAACTGTCTGGCACTAATTGGACTGTGCAAAATAACTCTGCAGCAGTGCTTGAAGCAGGATCACGACACCGCGTTGCGTCTGTTCATGGCTTAACACTCATTGTGCACTAAATGAAATTTTGCTTTTTATACCTTTAATAAGGAGACCTTATGGCAATATTAGCAAGCATACTACTGTTCATCGCAGTGGTTACTGCATTCAAAACTGCAGTCATCGTGCCACAACAGATGGCGTACGTTGTAGAATCTTTTGGTAAATACAGCCGTACACTGGATGCAGGTTTTCACTTCCTTATTCCTTGGGTCGATCGGATCTCATACCGCCACTCACTCAAAGAAGAAGCCCTCGATATTGCAGAACAGGTCTGTATCACTGCGGACAACGTCCAAGTTGCTGTCGACGGCGTCCTCTACTTGCGCGTCCTTGACCCCGAGCGCGCCTCGTATGGCATCGGCAATTATCTGTTTGCAGTAAGCCAACTCACACAAACAACCATGCGAAGTGAGATCGGTAAACTTGAACTTGATAAAACCTTTGAAGCACGCAGCCATATCAATGCAAATGTTGTCAGTGAAGTTGATAAAGCTTCTGAGGCATGGGGCATCAAAGTACTGCGCTACGAAATAAAAAATATTATTCCGCCTCAAGATGTTCTCTCTGCAATGGAAAAGCAGATGCGTGCTGAACGTGAGAAACGTGCTGCAGTGCTTACTTCCGAAGGTGAGCGTGATGCGAAGATCAATCAGGCAGAGGGTGAAAAGCAGCGAGTCATTAAAGAGTCCGAAGCGGTCTATCAAAAGCAGGTCAATGAAGCGAAAGGACAAGGTGAAGCGATTCTGTCTGTTGCGCGTGCAACTGCTGAAGGATTGCGGGTTGTTGCTGAAGCAATTAGTGAAAAAGGTGGTGCCGATGCAACGCAGCTGCGTATTGCAGAAGCCTATATTCAAGAGTTTGGAAAAATCGCACAACGCAGCAGCACCATTGTGCTTCCTGCAAATCTCACCGATATTGGATCCATGCTGACATTGGCAAAGGGATTGCTGAGCAAAAAAGAGGATAAAGAGCTTACTGCAGGCTCTCAGGGGCTTCGTTTATAAGTGTTACCAAAACATCCTGCAGTACTCATCCCTCTTCTGGCCGGTATCACACTTGGTCTGTCTTGGTGCCTACCCGCCACTTCGCTTGGTGCGCTCTTTGGGTGGTTAAGCGTTGGCTTTCTTATCTGGTCGGCCCTTTCGCGATCAGTTACCTATCGATGGATATATTTTGGTGCAGTACTTACCCACATCATTGCGTTTTCATGGCTCACACAAACCATCTCTCGATTCGGTGGCTTTGGTATTATTCCAGCAGTGCTTATCTTTGCACTGTTTTGTTTCATATCTGCACTACAATTTCCACTCTTCGCTTGGATCGCACGTACCGTTGATACTGACTTCAAAAGACTAGGACTAACTACGGCGCTCTCATGGTGTGCCTGTGAATTTATACTGTTTCGTCTTTTCCCATGGGGTTATGGACATACACAAGCAGCATTTCTGCCTTTCATTCAAATTGCAGATATAGGTGGCACACTCTTTATTACATTTCTTATGTTTTGGACCACCGAAAGTCTGATTCGTTACGCACTGTTGCGAGAGCGATCATTGGCGTTTTTATTTGCACTTGTTTTTCTTATCTTTAGCATCTCGTATGGTCGATATCAGCTAAAAAACTTTGCTACACCAGACGGTGAGCCACAAAAAATTGCCGTTATTCAAGCAAATGTATCAATTGAAGATAAGCATGCTCAGGCTATGATTATCGCCAATACTGAGCGATATAAAAAACTCTCTGCTTCCATACCAGGTGCTGAAACACTGATTATCTGGCCCGAATCTGTGATTACTGATTTTATTCCAACAACAGTGGGCTCTGTCGGCAATGACCCACGATTGCCCTTCTTTGATTCAAATAATCCGCTCCTCCTTGGTGCCCTCGCCTTCAATCAAGACAAAGAAATTTTCAACTCTGCTTTTGCCATTTTAAATTCTGGCACTGTCCTTGAACCGTACCATAAACAGATCTTGATGCCCTTTGGGGAATTCATGCCGATGGCATCAACGTTTCCGTTCCTTGAAAAACTTAACCCCAACGTGCCTAATTTTACTGCTGGCACGGAAGAGAAGGTTTTTGAGTATCCGATGGTGCGCGGCGACGATACCTTCTATGCAGCTCGGGTTAGCCCTCTGATCTGCTATGAAGATGTGATTGCAGATATTGCGCGACGCTCTGTTGAGAAAGGTGCACAACTACTGGTCAATATCACAAACGATGGTTGGTTTGGAGACTCTCTTGCGCCTTACCAACATGACCTCATTGCCCGTTTCCGAGCTGTTGAAAATCGACGGTTCCTCGTTCGCTCTACCAATACTGGCTTTACGACACTTATTGCTCCAACAGGACGGCTCGTGGATAGCATTCCACCCTTCTCTGAAGGAACACTGCTAGCGGAAGTAACGCTCATGAGTTATATCACTCTGTATACTGGCTATGTTAAAGACTGGTTGGGTTGGATTGTGCTTATCATCATTGCAACGTCAGTGGTGAGTCGCTATCTTGAATCTGGTCAGCGTTTAAGAAAGTAAACTCCATGAAAGTACGACATACCTTCCTCCTCTCTCTTACCTGTGTATCACTCTGTGTTGGATGTGCTCCACAGGCAGGTCCTGACAAATCTGCAGAGGGAATGGTTCTTGGTGCTGGTTGGGGCACTGGTGCTGGTGCAGTTGTGGGCAACCAAGTTGCAACTGCGGGCATGGGCGCAGCAGTGGGTGCAGGCTTTGGTGCAGCAGCCGGGCTCATGTCTGGTATCGCTTTTGATCAACTCGAAGCAAACATGGTCGATCAAAAACAGACACTCGAAGAATTGCAAGCAAAAACAGATCGCAACTTTCAAACACTGCGTGAATTACAAGATAGCCTCGACAATAAGATTGCAGCGCAACATACCACTGGAGTCTATCAAGTATTCTTTGATCATGACTCGACCCAATTAAAATCTGGAGCAATTGCAAACCTGCAAGCGATTGCAGAATCGATGAAGGGTAACCTCGGTGTTTCAACTGTCTATGTGATGGGACACACTGATGACTCTGGCAACAAGGAACACAATAAAAATCTAGCCGACGCACGTGCTCGTGAAGTGGTCTCATACCTTGCCAGCCGCGGTATTAGCATGGATCAGATAAAACAAAGTGGCTTTGCTGCTGACCGACCCCTTGCCTCAAATGCAACACCTGAGGGCCGCCAGCTCAACCGACGAGTCGATGTCTTCCTTGGCAGCAATGCTAACGCCAAGCAGTAGTACCGTAACTGCTTGAAATTACTGCATTTTATTTACATCACTTAGCCCAAGTTTTTTGCATAACTTTATCTGAAGCAACTTACTAGGCTAGCCCGATATGGGTATAGATAGGTTTTTAAGAGAGAATCTCTATGGCAATACTTGCATTCAAAATTCCAGCTTCCACCAAAGATGAGGGAAACTCTGCGGATGACATCCATGGTAAAGGTGCAACAATCAACCGTATGGAAGAGCTTGATAAAAATCACGTACCGCAAAATTCAGTAAATTATGCGAGCAGCAAAGTAGCAGCATTCCTCGACGCTAAAAAAGCTTTTGGAAAGGAACTCGCAGCTATGATTGCCGGACCAAGTCTCAAAAGTGTCTCCGCATAAGCGTACGCGACCATAACTACTCTACCTGCACCATATCCTTTTTGATAGATTCATATGTAGCGCTCTCTACAAGAGCACCTTGCACGTATGAACATAGACCATATCGAAGCCACTTTTGACCAACTACGAAAGCTCCTCCTTAAGCCGCGCATCTACCTTCCCCTCACAATATTCTTGATCCTCGCACTCATTATTGGTCACCGTGCTGCTGATCCCGATCTGTTTGCTCGTCTAGCTGTAGGAAAACAGGTCTTAGAACTTGGCACCGTTTCGCTTGTTGATGACTTTGCTTTTTCGCCTAAGAAGCCTCTTTTTATTGACCACGAATGGCTCTCTGGTGTTTGGTTCTATACATTACAAACCTGGGGCGGCGACTGGTGTTTCTTTGCATACAAATTCTTGGCCGCACTATGCACGATACTGATACTCCATCAAGCAACACGACTCTATGCTGGTAAAGTGGTTCTACCTTGGTTGCTGTTAACGCTCATGTGCTCGTCATATGTGTGGTTATCAACGGTTCGCTCGCAGGTTCTTACTTACTTCTTATTACCAATCTTTATCTACGGCATCGAGATGATTCGACTTCGTAGGAGCAAGCTACCACTCATTGTGCTGCCGCTTCTTATGATTATATGGGTGAATGCTCACGGTGGTTTTATCCTTGGCCTTGCAGTTGTTGGCGCATTTGCTACAGGCGCAGTTATTGAGCATCAACGCTACCGACTTGAAGCGCTGACCCTTTGTATTCTCGCAGTAGCCGCAACGATGGTGACTCCCTATCCAACTGCTCTTTTTTGGGGTTATATCTATGAAGCGCTTACCATGCCGCGACCAACAATCACTGAGTGGGAACCACTAGTACTCAGCGACCCAGGTTCGCTTCCAATTATTAGCGTGATGCTGCTAGCGATCATTGGGCTGCGTTTCTGCAAAAAGCGGCCACCCCTCTATGTGTTAGCACTCCTCGGGATGGGAATCTATGGTGCACTGCGTCATGCAAGGCTTATGGCATTTCTTGCGATCATCGCCTGTGTCTATGGTCAACCACTTTATGAGGCATCAATTCACCGTTTGTGGGCATGGATGAGGCCCCGTGATCTGTTGCTCAGACGTTCAGCTGTTATCGCACTCGTATTACTCTCGGCAAGTGGCGCTACACATATTGTTCGAACAATCGTAAGCGAGCCATTCACACTTTCTGTTGATGCGTATCCTGTGGATGCGATTACTTGGTTACAGAAGCATGGTAATGGAGGCAAGCTGCTGATTGATTTCAACAATGGCTCATTTGCGATCTGGCACCTTTATCCACGTTACCGCATATCACTTGATGGGCGATACGAAGAAGTGTACCCACAAACAACTGTAAATATGGTCACCAATGCACTTGTGCCAACGACACCTGTGCATCTTGATGACTTTGCTCGTCTCAATCCAGACTACGCAATTATTCAAGCTTCGCATGCAAAGAAATTTCAGGAAGCTCATCCAACATGGTGCACGCTTACAACGGATATGAAATATCACCTTTTTGGACAAGGGCCCTGCAAGTAGGCTTTTTGCTTTTTTAAGTCCAGTTTGGAATTCGTAGAGTTTGGTAGATTATGTGTTTTTGTAATGCGAAGAAACGAAGTACACAGAGGATTAATTAATAACTCGCTGATGCAATCTTCCAATGGAAGGTAATTTCTGGCATTTCAAGCATCGTTAAGCGAGAACATGGATGGGGCGTGATAAACTATAGTTAATTCAGGCAGTTAGGTGCCAAGCCGCATTTCTTATGTTACCTATAAACTTGAGACTCCATACCTTTTGTTGGATCATTATATTTTGGGTAGAAGCTATTGTCTTAACCGCTGTGCGCGTGCGATGCCGTAAGTGCGTGCTGAGCGGTTAAGATGCAAGAAGAATAGAATGTTTTATTCGTGCCTATTGTTGGTTTGCACCCTCAAGATCTGTCGTGCAGTAACGTGTACTTTTACATGTGTAAGATCTTGATGGTGTAAATCGGTAGACATTAGGTATCGAAGTTCTCCTACACCACGGAAGGAAAAAATGAGGAAACTCTTAGCGTTCACTGCGGTCACATTGATGACTGCTCTCGTCGTGGCCGGCTTTTGGGCTGGCTTTCTTGGACAGGAAGGCATGAAGGTCTTTTGGACCTGCATGCTCTGTTCAGGCACTTTGGCTCTTGCTTTCAGGAACTCGATTAGTTCGAATCCTTGGGCAATCACCGGTGGGCTTATCGTTGCTGGATTCCTTTTAGGAATTCCCGCAAAGTTGATGCCTGCAAGTAATCCGCAGTATGGGATCTTATCCCAATCTGGTGGACTGAGCATGACAGAGGCTTCTCGGATGATGAATGTTGGCCTTTACGGTACGATATTTATCTTTTTGGCACTCACTCTCACTGAGTGGGCTAGTCAGAAGAAGAAGCTCGACAACGCATTACCAACTCAAGCGTAGGTAATGCCCGACCGTGGCTGAGGTTTTCTTTAAAAGGTTTTTAAAACTTTTTCTTGCATCTTCAGCCATCCCTTTTTCACTCCTTATCGTACACACAACAATAATCACTTCCTCTCTGCATGAAACTTTTACAAATAAAGTGCGCGTCAAATTTATGTGTACTATGAAACGTGCTTGAGATTTTTCATTGGAAACTTTTACAAATAAAGTGCGCGTCAAATGTGTGTGCACTATGAAAAGTGCTTGAGACGTTTCATTGTAAATAGCTGAAATTGCTTATGTAATTATATATCTTGATATATCTACATACATCGATATATACTATCGGTATGACGATTATTGATGCATACAAAGCGCTCGCTGATGAGTCGCGCCTGAGGGTTCTGAGCCTCCTCCAACATGCATCACTCAGCGTGCAAGACCTCACAAGGATTCTTGGACTTGGACAATCAACCGTCAGCCACCACTTAAAAGTACTCACCCTCGCTCAAATGGTACAGTCACAAAAAAGTGGTACATGGATCTACTATCACCTCTACCCCGTCGATAGCGCAGCCGCCAAAGACTCTGGTGCTCACCTTGCACATCAATTTGTTTCGCAATTTGCTGGTAACCTCTCGAACGGACTCTCACATAAACTTGCATTCGACCTCGAAGAACTCTCGAAAATCCTTGCCGAGAAACGGACCGCTACAAAAAACTTTTTCGATTCAATCGCTGCTGATTGGAAAGCACTGCGAAGCGAAATGCACTCTGCTGACTCATACGTGCACCATGTCCTGCAGCGCATCACTCCCAATGAAACCTTACTCGAGCTTGGGTGCGGTGCAGGCGCACTCCTTGATGCTATTCTTCCGCGGACTGGCAAAACTATTGCCGTGGATTATTCTCAACCGATGCTTGATGCAGCACGAAAAAATCTTGGCGCACTCGCTCAACAAGTTGAACTTCGCTTGGGACACCTCGAACATCTTCCGATTGCTGACGAGGCCATTAATACTGCAGTCTCCTACATGGTACTGCACCACGTTACTGACCCCTACCAAGTATTTACTGATGTCTTCCGTACGCTCATTGACGGGGGAAGGTTTATCATCATTGAATTAGAGAATGCTGTGTTACCTCAAGCAGCATCAAACCCGCCGCTCGACGCTTCCCTTGCCAGTGTCTGGAGCAGCTTTGAAAAACAAGATCTTAAGAAATGGCTCGTCGCTGCTGGATTTCATATCAGCGAAGAGCAGTCTCTTTCGAAACATGCCTACTTAATAACTGGGGTAAAACCTACAACGCAAAAAGGAATATAATCATATGAAAAATGATCGTGTCGACTATAAAGTCGCAGACATGTCGCTGGCTGACTGGGGACGTAAAGAGATCCAGATGGCTGAAAAAGAAATGCCTGGTCTTATGGCTATCCGTGAAGAGTACAGAGCTTCGCAACCGCTTAAAGGCGCGCGCATTACGGGCTGCCTCCACATGACAATCCAAACAGCAGTGTTAATTGAAACACTCGTTGATCTTGGAGCTGAAGTTCGTTGGTCATCATGCAATATCTATTCAACGCAAGATCACGCTGCTGCTGCAATCGCTAAAGCTGGTATCCCAGTATTTGCATGGAAAGGCGAGACACTTGAAGAGTATGACTGGTGTATCGAGCAAACGCTGATGTTCGGTGACAAAGGTCCAAACATGATTCTTGATGACGGCGGAGACGCAACATTATTAATCCACAATAAATTCCCACAACTTCTTGCTGATATCCATGGTGTTTCTGAAGAAACAACGACTGGTGTTCACCGTTTATACGAAATGCTTCAAAAAGGAGAACTCAAAATCCCAGCATTCAACGTTAACGATTCAGTAACTAAATCGAAGTTCGACAACCTCTATGGCTGCCGTGAATCACTTGCTGATGGTATCAAGCGTGCAACTGACGTGATGATTGCTGGTAAAGTAGTTGTCGTTGCTGGTTACGGCGATGTTGGTAAAGGATGCGCACACTCAATGAAGAGCTACGGTGCACGAGTTATCGTTACTGAAATCGATCCAATCAATGCACTTCAAGCATCAATGGAAGGTTTCCAAGTAACTACTATGGAAAAAGCTGCACCAGTTGGTGACATTTTCGTTACTGCCACTGGTAACCTTGATGTTATTAGCGCGCAACATTTCCCATTAATGAAAGACCAAGCAATCCTTTGCAACATCGGTCACTTCGATAATGAGATTGAAATTGCATGGCTTGAGAAAAATGCAAAAGAAATCAACATCAAACCACAAGTTGATAAATTCATCATGAGCAACGGACGTGAGTTGATCGTTCTTGCACGTGGAAGACTTGTAAACCTTGGTTGCGGAACTGGACACCCAAGCTTTGTGATGTCGACTTCATTCTCGAACCAAGTGCTTGCACAAATCGAGCTTTACACTAAGCGTGGTCAATATAAAGTTGGACTTTATATTCTTCCAAAATCGCTTGATGAAAAAGTTGCTCGCTTGCACCTGCAAAAACTTAATGTTGAGTTAACAACTCTTACTGAGAAACAAGCTAAGTATCTTGGTGTTAATCAGGAAGGTCCTTATAAGCCTGAGCACTACCGCTACTAAGCTTACTTTGGATAAGGGGGCTTCTAGCACCCTTATCCAGGTACATCGATGCCCTGTATCAAACAGTTGTTATAACTCGTTTGGTACAGGGCATTTTCTTTGGCTCTTGAAAGCCTTCATGATGACTAATTAATTGCAGTAGGATAGATAAGGTAGAAGCGAGGAATTACAACGAAAAAGAGCCTTCCATCTTGTCCTTGGAATGAATACGTTCCTTCCATGTAACCATCACGATCTTTGATCTCAGAACCACTGGTATATTCAAAGCTCCCCCCTTCCGCTAGCACAGGCTGGTGTCCTACGACACCAGGACCGACGACTTCTCCTATCTGTTTTCCAGCAGAATAAATCTTCCAATGACGTTCAATAAGCTGCACTGTTTCAGCGCCAAGATTTTCAATTTTTACATGGTAAGCAAAAGCATACTGAGATGCGATTTCATCAGAAGCCTCAGCAATGTACTCAGGTGCAACAGTCACACGGATATCACGGGTCGTCTCAGAGTACTTGGGAAGAAATTCGGTCATGTGTCCCATAGCTTTATGATACATTTTTTCACACGGGCATATCAAACAGAAATGACATCTTGCACTATCTTGTGTCCTCCTCCAAACGTGGTACTCTTTTGTTCGTATACTCCTCTGGGTACACACTGGGTTTAGATTATTAACAATAACAAACAACTATGAAACGAAATATCATATTGTCTATCTTTTTCTTATTAGGAACTCTTACCATGACAAACACTGCTGCTACTGCTGAAATTCAACAAACCGCATCTGGTCTGAAGTACGAAGATACCGTCATCGGAGACGGCGCGACTGCAAGCCATGGTCAAAAAGTAATTGTTAACTACAGTGGGTTCCTCAGCGCAGCAGGTAATAAGGGCGCTAAATTCGATAGCTCTTTTGATCGCAATGAACCATTCTCTTTTATGCTCGGTATTGGTCAAGTAATCCGTGGGTGGGATGAAGGTGTTGCAGGTATGAAAGTTGGTGGGAAACGAACCCTTATCATCCCTGCTGAGCTCGGCTATGGCGTACGTGGTGTTCCAGGTGCTATTCCTGGCAATGCAGAACTCATCTTTGATGTTGAGCTTGTAGGTATTAAGTAGTCTCTAAGACGCACTAGACCAACGGGCTAGTTGCTTCCCGTCACATCATCTCGGTCGTCGGTCACCATACGGATAATACCGTCTGCATCGACGACCACAATATACGGCACCCTATCCCCTAAGACCTGCTTAAATGCCTGGTCATATTCTGCGTTGCCCGACATCATCTGCTCATATGCTGTAATCTTGCGCTCTCGGAGTACTTCCTTCACGGCAGAGAGCTTATCTGATTCATCCATATTTGCTGCAATGAATACATACTTACCTTGCTGTCGAGGTTGGCGAGCATATGCATTGATTGCGGCAAGT
>JBILLA010000243.1:0-3072 GCA_044376365.1 Bdellovibrionota bacterium
TCGTCAATATCTTTCGATACTTTGCAGATACTATGCATCGCATTTTGAAGCTCATAGAAACGATATTGAATCGGGATAAAATGAAAAAGGTACCAGGCAAGTGCCCATGCAATCAGGCCAAAAACAAGAAGGGTTAGAAAACCAGCGCCGCGCTGCCCCTCAAGCCATGAGACAAAACCACTATTAGCAAGCACTTCATGTGCTCCTGCAGCTTCAGCAGCAGCAAGCTTTTCAACATCCATATGGGAGCCGAACGCACAAACTTCAGCATCAGGATACCCTGTTCGCAAAGATGCTATCAAAGCAATTGGATCGAGCTTCTTATGATTGAGATCAATAAAGATAGTTTTTGGGGCATCAGAAAGAGTTTGAAGCTCATCGATACTGCGCGGAAAAGCAGCAGGCTTTGAACCCATCGTCTCTCGAATCCTGCTTTTAAACATCAGATCAGAGACAAAGAAACAGATCATGATTCATTACTCTCATCGGGGAAATATGTTTGTACTTTTAGAATAAGACCTGAACGTGAAATACCAAGCACTTTCGCTACTTCACTTTTATTGTTCTTATAAAGCTTCATTGCCGCTTGAATCATACGTCGTTCAAGATGTTCTATTGCCGACTTTAAATTACCAACCGAAACTTCACCAGAAGTATCGGTAGTACTCTGCATTAAAGGTGCACCTCGTACTGCAGGGCTCAAGCTCTCTGCAAGGACAAAAGGCTCATCGCCAGACAAGAGCATCATTCGTTCAACTTCATTTTGAAGCTGTCGTACATTTCCTGGCCAACGATACCGTTGCAATATCTGCATAACTTCTTTATTGACCGCTTTTTTAGAGAAACCAGTTCGCTTCTCATAAGCAAGCAGAAAGCTATCGACAAGAAGTGGAATATCCTCAGTGCGCTCTCGAAGAGGTGGCAGCTCTAGTTCAATAACACTCAAGCGATAATAAAGATCTTCACGAAATTCCCCACGGCTGATCATCTCACCAAGCTTGCGATGCGTTGCACCAATCACCCGTACATCAACTTTCTTAGGGCGAGTATCACCAACGGGAACAAACGTACCATCTTGAAGCACTCGCAAAAGCTTTGCTTGCATCGATGGGCTCATCTCACCAAGCTCATCAAGGAAAAGTGTTCCTCCATCAGCAATTGCAAACAAGCCAAGTTTATCTTTCACTGCACCTGTAAATGCACCACGGACATGACCGAAGAGTTCACTTTCTAAAAGTGTATCTTGCAGTGCTGAAACGTTCTGAGCGACAAATGGCTTTTCTTTACGAGCCGAAGTGGTATGGAGCGCATGAGCAACAAGTTCTTTTCCTGTACCTGACTCACCTGTTATCAGCACTGAGGCACTAGAATCTTTAATCTTTTCAATCATGCGGAATACAGCTTTCATCGCATCACTGCTTCCAATAATGTGCTGAAGTGTTTTATCCTGATTTTTTTCTCGACGAAGTTCCCCTGCCTCATCAGTCACCCGCTGCAGCTCTGCATACAACTCTTTCGTACGCATCGCCGCCCGTATTCGAGCAAGCAGCTCATCGGCGCCAAAGGGCTTGGTGACATAGTCATTCGCACCAAGAGATAGACCATGAACGATATCATCGGAAGCGTCTTTGCCTGTGAGCAAAATGATAGGAATATACCGATAGCGCTCATCTTGCTTAAGAATCTTGGTCACTTCAAAGCCATCAGGCGCAGGCATCTGAACATCCAAAAGGATGACATCAGGATGCGTCTCCTGAACTTTCTTTAAGGTTTCCGCACCGCTCCCAGCCCCAACAACGTCAAAGCCAGCATCTCTTAAGAGAGCTTCCAGAGCGAACAGAGCATCACTATTATCATCAACTGCAAGGACACGAACGCCACCATTCATACGGTAATAATACTATCCCTTCATCATATCGAGGAACTCTTTATTATCTTTCGTTCCATCCATTTTCTCGAGGATCCACCTTGTAGAATCAAGGGGGGTCATATCATGGAGGACGCGACGCAGAGCCCACATCTTCTGTAAGTTTGCAGGAGACAAGAGGAGATCTTCTTTACGAGTACCTGACTTATCAATGTCGATCGCAGGGTATATACGCTTCTCTGCAATTTTTCGATCAAGCACAAGCTCCATGTTACCGGTACCTTTGAATTCTTCAAAGATAACTTCATCCATACGGCTGCCCGTATCAACAAGTGCGGTTCCAATGATCGTAAGGCTTCCACCTTCTTCGATATTTCGAGCAGCACCAAAGAAACGTTTTGGCTTGTGCAATGCATTAGAATCAACACCACCAGAGAGAACCTTACCAGATGCAGGAACAACAGTATTGTATGCACGGGCAAGTCGCGTGATTGAATCCAAAAGAATAACAACATCACGCTTGTGCTCAACAAGACGCTTTGCTTTCTCAATAACCATCTCAGCAACCTGTACGTGACGAGACGCAGGCTCATCAAAAGTAGAGCTTACAACTTCACCTTTTACTGAACGTGCCATATCGGTTACTTCTTCAGGACGTTCATCAATGAGGAGGACAATCAGCACCACTTCTTTGTGATTTTCAACGATTGCATTTGCAATGCTTTGAAGGAGCACTGTCTTACCAGTACGTGGCGGAGCAACAATCAATGCACGCTGACCTTTTCCAATCGGACAGAACAGATCGATGATACGTGTCGACATACCACCCTTCTTACTATCAAGATTCAAACGCTCATTCGGATGGAGTGGTGTTAAGTTATCAAAGTGCGTCTTGGTTTTAATGACATCTGGTGAGTCATAGTTTACAGAACTAACTTTGAGCAATGCGAAGTAGCGCTCTCCTTCCTTCTCACGAGGAGGACGAATCTGACCTTCAACAACATCACCAGTCTTGAGACCAAAGCGACGCACCTGCGCAGGTGATACATAGATATCATCTGATCCAGGAAGGTAGTTAAAATCTGGGGAGCGAAGGAAACCAAATCCATCAGGCAAGCACTCAAGTACACCTTCACCATACACAGTACCATCAAGGGCTGCATGCTTGGTAAGAATAGCAAAGATCAGATCCGAGCGACGCATAT
>JBILLA010000078.1:0-10259 GCA_044376365.1 Bdellovibrionota bacterium
CTGTGTACTGCACCACTCTTACTCCACATGGTGATGCCATTTCATCTGCTGCATAACCATTGGTTCCAGTTTGCGCTTTCGCTTCCAGTTGTAACCGTTGGGATGTTTTATTTTGCTCCAAGTGCTCTCAAATCACTCGCGCGATTCTATCCGAATATGGATGTTCTTATCCTTATCGGCTTTTCGAGTGCATTTTTCTATAGCCTTGCAGGTATCTATCTTGGACGTCCTCAAGAGTTTCTCTTCTTTGAAACGGCTGCTTCGATTGTGTGCTATACACTGCTTGGTAATCTTCTTGAGCATCGTTCTGATGTCAAAACAAATGCGAGCATAACAGAGCTTTTGCTGCTCCAACCGAAAAAAGCAAAAAAAGTCCACGGAGAAGGTGCCTTAAAAACATTCCAAGAATGTGATGTACAAGATATTAAGCTTGGCGATCGTCTGTATGTTGGTACCGGAGACACGATTCCCTGCGATGGTAAAATCGTTACGGGCGACCTTCTTGTTGACGAATCAATTATTACTGGAGAGTCTCTGCCGATCGAAAAAACAGCTCATGATACAGTGCTATCTGGTACTGTTGTTGAACGAGGTAATGGTGAATTCATTGTTACTGCAGACAGCAGCCACTCTATGCTTGCAGAAATTATTCGCACGGTTTCGAAAGCAAAAGAAGCAAAACCTTCAATTCAACGTATCGGCGATACTGTCAGCGCAGTTTTTGTACCAGTTGTTCTTTGTATTGCTATAGCTGCATTCCTCTACTCACTCTTTGGTGCTGGTAACGATCTGACCGCTTCACTCTTGCGTGGTATTGCAGTGCTGGTTGTTGCCTGTCCGTGTGCTATGGGGCTTGCAACACCGACAGCAGTTACGGTCGCAATTGGGCGTGCAGCTCGTTCGGGACTCCTTATTAAAGGCGGCGATATTCTTGAACGTGTCGCAAACCTGCGTCATATGATATTTGATAAGACTGGCACTATTACAACGGGTGCTTTTGATATCGAGCGAGTAGAGTTCGCTTCGAATACTTCAGTTGAAGAGCAACAGCTCTTACCTTCAATCATCAGATCCCTCGAACAGTTCTCAACGCACCCTATTGCAACATCACTCGTGCGTCACTACCAAGCAGCACCTCTACTTGATCTAGCATCAGTTGAAGAGCACAAGGGGCTTGGCATTTCTGGTTTGAGTTCAAACCACGAGCGATATTCACTTGGTTCGAACAAAATGTTTCAACACATGAGCTCGCTTCCAGCAGCCGACCTTATTATAACAAAAAATGATCTCTTTTTTGCTGCTTTGTGGATTAAAGATGAGATCCAGCCAGCAGCAACAGGGGTTCTGACCGCGCTCCATCAAGACGGCATGATACTTTCCCTTTTGAGTGGCGATAGACGCGAAAAATGCGAACAAGCTGCTCGATTACTGCCCTTTGATACCGTATTTAGCGAGCAACTTCCCGCACAAAAACTTGATGTTATCAAACGCACTCAAGAGCACGCAGTGGTTGGCTATGTTGGCGATGGCGTCAATGACGCGCCAAGTTTAAGTGCTGCAAGTGTTGGGATCTCATTTGGTGAAGCAACTGGTGCTGCAATAGCTTCTGCTTCAGTGATTATCCTATCTCACGATCTGACAAAACTTGTTGAACTCGTCCATCTTTCTCAACGAACGGTGCGCACCATCAAACAAAATCTTTTTTGGGCATTCTTTTATAATATACTGATGATTCCCCTTGCTGCATTTGGCTTCCTTGCTCCAAGTATTGCTGCACTTGCAATGGCACTCTCAGATATCTTTGTCATTGGAAATTCACTAAGACTACGAACAATTCGCTTGAAGTAACTACTATGTTTGAAATCGAAACACTTGAACAAAATGTCGATCGTATCCGTTGGCAAGGCGCTGAGATTATTCTTGTTGGTACTGCGCACGTCAGCCACCAAAGTATCGAGCTCACCGAGCGCATCATTGATGAGCAAGCTCCTGATACGATAGCTGTAGAGCTTTGTGCTTCACGCTTTGATTCGATGCAAGATCCAAATCGGTGGAAAAATACGGATATCCTGACTGTCCTTCGCTCAGGCAAAATTTATGTCTTGCTGCTTCAACTTGTACTTGCAAGCTATCAAAAACGACTTGGCAATGAACTCCAGGTAAAACCTGGTGCTGAAATGATGGCAGCAGTCAAACAAGCACAGGCAAGAAATATTCCACTGGTGCTTGCTGATCGCGAAGTAAAAATTACCCTTCGTAGAGCCTGGGCAAATACAAAATTTACGAGTCTACTCAGATTATTTTTCTCATCGCTCTATGAAGAGCTCCGTGGACTCTTTCGCGCAAGCAAAAAGGAAGCTGCAACGATTGAAGCTGAAATTGAACGACTTAAAAATCCTGATGCACTCGATGAGATGATGCATGAGTTTGCAACGGCACTTCCTGATATCAAAGCGCCACTCATTGATGAACGTGATTTTTACCTTGCCTCAAAAATTAAAGAAGCTGCACAACCAGGCAAAAAACTCATTGCGATTCTTGGTGCAGGCCATGTGCCCGGTATTAAAAAAATCTTTCTCGAAGAAATCGATCGCACGGCACTAGATGTGATTCCCCCTACATCGTTGACGAGTAAAATCATCGGTATCTTTTTCCCTGCCTTCCTCACAATTGCCCTTATTGCTGGATTCTTTTGGGGTGGAAAGGAAACCACCATGACTATGGCAGGTGCTTGGATACTGTACACAGGCCTTGCTGCTGCTATCGGCGCACTGCTCTCCCTTGCGCATCCTCTCTCAATCCTTGCAGCAGGAGTGAGCGCCCCGATTACGACGGTTCATCCCCTCCTTGCCGCAGGTTGGGTTGCGGGCTTTGTAGAGGCATGGATTCGCAAGCCTCAGGTCAAAGATATGGAGACTGTGCTTGATGATATTGGCACTATAAGGGGCGTCTACCGTAACCGCTTTGCTCGTATTTTCCTGGTTATGATCTTGACCAATCTTGTTACCTCAATCGGTATGATTTGGGGGGCAAAAGTGGTAGCATCCCTGATGTGAGCAAGCAGGAAACATTATCCCTCCTCCAGTACGCACAAGCCATCCTCGCCGAAACGAGCGATGCAATCTCACGCTGCCAGCATTCACTTGATGACTCATTCGAACATGCAGTGCACTTAATCATGGGTCTTAATGTGCATGGGCACGTGGTCACTTCAGGTATTGGCAAAGCTGGCATTATTGCTCAAAAAATTTCAGCAACACTTGCAAGTATTGGAGTACCAAGCTTTTTCCTTCATCCTGCAGAAGCAGTACACGGAGATATGGGTCGATTCACAAAGCTTGATGTGGCACTTGTCCTATCAAATTCTGGTGAAAGCGAAGAAGTCACTCGGATGATACCTGCGATTAAACGGATCGGCGCACCAATTGTCGCAATCACAGCTGGGAAAGACTCAACGATTGCTCGACACAGCGATGTTACTATTTGCTATACGCTGCACAAAGAGAGTGGCCCTCTCTCACTGGCTCCTACGACTAGTACATCGGTTATGCTTGCAATTGGTGATGCACTCGCCATGACGATTCTCCGTGAAAAAGGCTTAACAAAAGAAGAGTTTGCATTCTTTCATCCTGGTGGCGCGCTTGGACGATCGCTTCTTACTGTTTCCGAAGTCATGCGTGTAGATGACGAAATGCTTGTGGTAGAAGAAGCAACACTCGTAAAAGATGTGCTTCATCGCATTAGCCTTACGAAAGGACGACCAGGTGCAGCGTTCATAGTCGATGCACACAACAAACTTTCAGGAATCTTTACTGATGGTGACCTACGTCGCTGTCTTGCCTCTGGCACAACATTCCTTGAACAACCAGTGCATGTTGTAATGGGCAGAAATCCTAAAGTAATCACTGCAGACCGTCTTGCCTCTGAAGCTATTAAGATACTACTCGATCATAAGATTGATCAGCTTGCCGTTATTGATGCAGCGCACTGCCCAGTAGGACTAATCGACATTCAAGATGTGGCTGCTTCGAACCGATAATTCCGCAGTAATTTCAATAAGTTAGTGGCGCCAGTTCGGCGCAACTGCTGCCCAATAAAATGTCTCAAGTTTTATCGGCATCATGCCGTACAATGTACATGATGGGCAGTAACGGATCAGTAGATAACATTAAGCGAAACATCAATCGCCAAACCGAAGAGCTTAATCGCTCAAATAATAAATTAGCTTCAGGAAAACGAATTACCAAAGCATCAGATGATGCTGCGGGACTTGCCATTGCTGATAAACTGCAAGCAGACAGCGTGCAACTCTCACAGGCATCTCGAAATATCGCTGATGGAGGTTCTCTTTCAGAGATTCAAGACGGCGTTTATAGCTCGCTATCAGATATTGGTTCACGCCTCTCAGAGCTTGCAACACAATCATCTAACGGCACTCTAAGCGATGCACAGCGCTCTTCGCTCAATCAAGAATTTCAAGCACTTTCCGAAGAAGCAACTCGCATTGTTGCCTCTTCGTCATTTAATGGACAAAACGTTTTTTCAGGGTCCACAACAATTCAAGTTGGGACTGATAGCTCTTCAAGCTCATCAATCACTTTGAGCGGTCCAAAGCTTGGGG
Organism: Bdellovibrionota bacterium; assembly: GCA_044376365.1. GTDB lineage: Bacteria > Bdellovibrionota_C > UBA2361 > UBA2361 > JBIKWN01 > JBIKWN01. The sequence goes on from JBILLA010000078.1 coordinate 4,622, forward strand.
AAACAGTTGCTGCACTCACACCACTGAGTATTGATTCACAAGCAAATGCTCAAAATACATTAAGTGCAGTGCAAAGCTTCTCTGATCTTCTCTCACGTAGTCGCGGCGATCTTGGTGCTCAACAGGCGCGGCTCGATACGGCAAACTCAAGCGTTCAAGTCCAAAGTGATGCGGCTATTGCTGCTGAATCACGCATTCGTGATCTAGACTACGCTGAAGAAGTTTCAAAACGAGCAGCATTACTCATTGCCCAAGACAGCTCGACTGCATTACTTGCTCAAGCAAACAAGTTGAATGCATCACTTGTCCAAAAACTTATTAGTTAAGTTTGTTTGTTTTTCGTAGACAGCCTACAAGAATTAACCATTTCATATAAATATAGTTTTGCTCTGTAACACTTTCCAAACAATGGTCGACTACTGATACAAGACACAGGGACGTTGTCACAATTCGGTGCATACGGGTACGTGTGTCGATAGTATTACTAGGAAGTTTGGTAGTGTTCCTTTCTGCGAACAAAGCCGATGCTACCCGACTTCCGATGACAATGAGGTTGTACAATGAGCGATGCAGTAAATAGGAGCGGTCGATCCGTTCCGATTGCGCAACTCCTGAGTGGCGCAAAAGTCCCCAAAAAAGTGGACATTCCTGACTCCCCACGTCAAGCAGTCGACTCCGTCGTTGCTGGCGTGGATAAAGCAAAACAAAGTGTTGAGCGGATTACAGAGGCCGCAACAGAACGCATAGAGGTCATTCGTCAGAACGAAGCCTCGTCTCGAACAAAGATTGAAGATGTCGATGAGGCGCTTCGCCTCTCGGAAAATCTTCGACTCAACATTCAGGATCAAGAGCGCGACGCAAAAGTTGCTCATGATCTTGATAAGGAGAAGATTAGAGAGCTTCTCAAGTAGCTCCCTCTTTCTTAGAGTGAGCTCATACGCACGGCATACCTCGTATGCCGTGCTTTTTTTATGGGTGGAAACTTTGATGTAACTGTTATCGAACTGTCCATGAAATGCTTCCTACTCACCATCCACATTATCATCGTTTTCACGCACGAGGCTCGATCCTCCTTGAATGCATGCTTGTTGTGCTCATCAGTATCATAACGCTTACTATTTCTGTACCAGCACTAGGTGCAGTCATTAAAAAAAGTGAGGCGCAACAGATTGCTGATGGGCTCGCTACATGGCTCTCTACACTCTATATGAAATCATTCAATCAGCAGCGTGATATAACGGTTACACTCGAGGATCACAGACTCATTGCGCGCGATTCGAGAGATACCATTATTGCTCGCAAGGCGCTGCATCTCATGGCACGCTTAACGTTGTCTCCAAAGCAGCTTCGGTTTTTTGCAAGTGGTGTGCAATCACCTGCAACGCTCTATCTGACCCACCGTGGTATCTTGTGCACAGTAACACTTTCTTTGCGAGGCAGAGTCAGTACGCAGTGCAAGACATCTTGATAGGAATGACTCAATGCTTCTCTTTGATCTTTTATTTGCGCTTATGTGTGAGCTATCCCTTCAAAGCTCAACGACATACATCGTCAAGCTTCGTGCAATCCATACTGCACTCATCTCAACACTCGTCGAAGATGAAACCCTTGATTCTTGCCAGGTAATTACTCTCAACAATGAAACACTCCTTCGGTGTATACCCGCTCATAGAGGTATTCTTATTCCTTAAACAGATCTATTAAGAGGAAACTCGTTATTCATTCCATACGAATAAAGCTCTATGCACATTCATGAACCAACACACTACTGCAGAGGCACTTCTCTCCTTGAAGCGCTCCTCTCACTTGCGCTGCTTGGTGCCCTTTGTACTGCAGTCTGTCATGAGTTTCATCAGTTTCTAAGAGCAGTTCGTCCATACTATGAACGAGCAGTCATGATGCGAGGACTCGTACAAAGTTATGCTCGTCTGCATGCAGATTTTTTAAACTTACACCGAGCACGTATACCCGTTGCGCCTTTCATCGGAAACGGCGCTCTCACCTTTCGTGACGGCACCCTCATACCGCTCAACACAAAACAAGCGCCGGGAAGCCAGTGGTGGGCACTCTATCGCAGTGCTGCACTCCCTCTGTTTGATGTAACAATCACACCGAAACAGGGCGCACCTCTTACTGCGACACTCTGTCATCCACGCACGACTGCCATTTCCCAGCAACGAGATGCATTCGCTCTTTCAGATGGAGGAATGCAAGAAGTTGGTATCACACTTAAAGAACGCTTCTTTAACGCAGCACGAATACCGTGTGTCACACTGCAGCTTACAGCACAACGACAAGTCATCATTACGGACAGTTCATCTTGGCCACTCTCCTATACCGTAGGACTACAACTGCTTGATGAAAAATTTATCTATATGATTGATGCAACACATCAGCTTCGTCGTATTCAAATACGAAACGAGTTTGTCATTGAAAATCAACCCTGCCTCAGTCAAGTACCACCAGACATGACACTCTCATATAAGCTTCCATCATATAGCTATGTGCTGACCTGCGAGCAATGTCCTCGCTTGATGCTCTCTATGAAACTTCATCCTGTCTCTGCAGCAGCACTTGCAGCAACTGTTGTATCACTGAAGAGGATATCACCATGATAGTACCGTTCCTGCTGTTACTCCTGAGCTACCATCAGCACATGGTGCATACTCTTTTTTATGAATACTATGCAACGCTGCTTACCACGCAATCGGTTCGTGCCAGTGACAAGGCCTATGCAGAGGCAATGGTACGTATGCTTATGGATCCGCAGTCCTATCCTCTTACACTGACACAACTTCGTCCGATAGCTCCACTTACTTCGATGCTTGATTGGCGCTTACTGCTTGCATCAGCAATTCCCTGCTCTCAAGAAGCATCTTCTGGGCTCGCCAATCAGATTTCGGCACGCTCATGTCACTTTACAGGCGAACACCTTATAGGCAGCAACGCTCGCATCGGCAACATTGAAGGATCGCTCACTGTTGGAAATCCAGATATCGCAAAGGAGACAGATCTGATAGCAACTGGTTCAGTAACGATACGCGAACTTTCTGTGCGCGCGCCGACAAAGATCCTTTCCCTTGGTCCTCTGCACATTGATACGATACGTTGCTCAGAGCGCGGCTCGCTGATGCTGTTTTCATTCAGGAGCATTTCATACCAAGTGCACGCTGGATGTCAGCGATTCACAGTCGTGCCTCAACTTCAAGAGCAGCAAGCCCTGCTGCGCCAGTATTACCCTTCACGTACTCACCTCACTTACGGTATAGTTCGACTGCCTTGAAGATACACCACCTCACTCGCATCAATCCGCATGCTGATAGCAGACCCGATGGTACTGTCATTGATACAATTGTTATTCACTCAATGTATGCTCCGGATTGCAAAGCTCCCCTTGAGGTCAGTGCGTGCCATGAAACACTGATCCAACACCACGTCTCTGCCCACTACTACATCACCCCTGCAGGCGAGATATATCAATCAATCCCAGATACGCTTCGGGCTTGGCATGCTGGAAAAAGCCGCATGCCCTTTGCCCAGGATACCAGAGAAGCCGTGAATGATTTTAGTATCGGTATAGAGCTCATAGGTGGGTCTTTAGACCCCTTTCCTGACGCTCAATACGAAGCCCTTATTTTCTTGACGCAAACTCTTAGAAACGTGCATCCTATCTCGTCCATCGTTGGACACGATCAGATTGCCCCCGATCGTAAAACCGACCCAGGAAGCCAATTCAATTGGAAGAGAGTACAGGACCGATTTAAAGAACTTACTTTTTTAAAGTAGAATATAGCTATGAGACGATACTCAAGACTTTCACTGCTCATTATACTGACCCTCCTTGCTACGACGTTCTTAAGCTGCGGTCGTAATAATGCTAATGGCAACCGCGATAGAGAAACCAACATTAGGTTCCTCAATGCTGTCTCTGATGTTGAGAGCCTCGATTTTTTTCTCGACTTTAAACTGTATCTGCCCGATGTTGGTTACCTTGAAAACTCTCAGTATGATACGTTCCAGACTGGTGCGCAAAAATTACAGGTCAATATCAATGGAACAGGTACTCGTCTCGTTGATACCACAATAGGGTTAAGCGATAGGCGCGATACAACTATTATTGTTGCAGGACGCAGAAACAATGCGACGCTCATTACTGCTCGTGACGACAACGATCCTGCGAGCTCTTCTATCGCTAAAATTCGATTTATAAACCTTGCATTTGCTTACAATAAGCTTGACCTCTACATCGTTAACGCAGGTGGATCAATCGACACCCTTGCTCCTACCTATTCAAACATCAACTATAAACGTGTCGGGAACTACCTCGTGCTGGATAAGGGCAACTATTCAGTCATCCTGACAGTGGCTGGTAGCAAAACCCCAATTGCCCAAATACCGAATACCTACTTCGATGGGGCAGCGGTCTATAGCCTGCTCGCCGTCGATGCTAAAGGTGGAAACGGACCCGCTGGACTGCTACTCTTAACCGATAAGAAATAGGCTTTAGTTAGAGCCCAGACTAGAAATAAAACAACGGTTAATTTTAATATAGTATCGGGGTTCCGCCTGCCCTCGGGGAACTGAGGTGGCTGTTCTTTTTTACTGGAAAATTAGTGAGTTAGTGCGAAAATAGACGCTTCAACCGATTTCGCGGCTAGAATGTCGACGCTTCACTTTTTAGTTTTGCACGGTTCTCTTTATTTAATGCTCTCAATACTTTAAGTTAGTTAAACTATGAACATCTCTGACCTCCTTGGCGTTGAGCTCTCCTCTCGTATTCCACCCACGACACAGAAAAAACTGACCCAACGAGTCCTCAAGAACCAGGTCGCCACTCGTGATGAGATCTCAAAGCTCGGCACGTCGCTGGCTACAGAACATAAAATTAAAACTGGGCTCACCAATGATCGTCGACTCTATCTGCGGTTAAGGAGTAACTGTGCTGATATTGAAAAGAGCTACCTCATCCTTGCCGATGCATCGCGTAAAAAGGAAGCGATTACACCAGGAACCGAGTGGCTCCTCGACAACTACCATGTCATCGAGAAACAGATAAATGATATTAAGAATCACTTTCCTCGTGGCTATGATAAGACGCTGCCACGTCTTCTTGAAGGTGAATACCGACAGTATCCACGCGTCTATCACCTTGCGCTTGAGTTTATTGCAAATACTGACTGCGTACTCGACATCGACCTCCTCAATCCTTTTATTGAAGGCTATCAAACACAAGCAGTGCTCCATATTGGAGAAGTGTGGGCGATTCCTATCATGCTTCGATTTGCTTTGCTTGAGCAGCTTCGCAATCTTTCACTCTCAATGATTCGTGCTCGGGAAGAATTTAAAGCAGCCGAGCAACTCATTGAAGAGATTCTAGGCGATGAATCACGACCTGGAACACAGATCCTCTTAAACCTTGCAGAGAAAGTCATGATTCGTCCTGACTTCCTAACGATGGGTGCTGGGCACCTGATTCGCCGACTGCGAGATCGTGGACGTATTGCATCACTGACACTGCAGTGGCTCGAAGAGCGACTGCGCGAAGAAGGACAAGATCCCGAAGAAATCCTTAAAAACGAACAGCGCCTTCAAGCAGCCGATCAGATAACAATTGGTAATATTTTTACTTCACTTCGAT
>JBILLA010000006.1:0-30595 GCA_044376365.1 Bdellovibrionota bacterium
AGTAGTACCCAGTAAAGAAGGCATCCTGCCGTGTGCTTGCAATTTGAAAGTGAGCGTCAAGATACGTTTGCAGCGCAGAGCGAGATGGGGCAGTTTTAAGAAATGAAGCAAGTTTCTCAAGTGATGCAAGATACTGTTGTTTTGAGACGGTTGTATCATTGATACGAAGTGTTGCAGTCGATGTTTTGTTGAAATATGTAATTGTATCTTTGACTGCTTCAAGAAAACCGTTTGCATCCCAGGGTGGCGCGAATTGCTCTTTGACTTGTACCTTTTTTATTGAGCAAACGCACGCTGTGCAGCAGATACTGATGATACCTATGATGAGAAGGCGTAGTAGCTTCATGGTTCAGTTGTTGTGCAGATAACAGCAGTCATTTCGTTAATAAAGCTGCCTTGCTTTGGGAAAAAGATCGTATGGTGTTTCATAGAGGCTGCCTCGCACGATACTGTAAAGTTTTGAATTTTGCGAGCCACTGCTTCGGGGTTGAGTGCGTCATGTTGCAATAGATAGATATGATTTTTAAAAAATGACTCAGGCAAAGCAGATTCGTTTCCTTGTAGTTTTGTCCAGGAGTGCACCCAGTGGTCAGGCACAGTACGACCACCTTCACGTTGCACGATCAATCGAATCGGTTGTAGACGAGGATTGGCAAGTGTATCGAGCAGTAAGTAGAAGAATTTTCCTTCATCATAGTCTTTGCCTATGTCAGTCGTGATAATTGTGCTTGGCATAATTTCTGATGCAATAGTTTCTGCAACATGTATTTCGGCAGGGGTTCCTTGTAGATATTGACGGCCAGAGAACCATGCATTGCTCAGCCATCCTGTAAAAAAGAGCACAGCGCCAAAGCAAAAAAGTGATAGAAATTGTTTTTTGATAAATCGACTATTATAGAGAAACGATAGCGTATGCCACAGGCCAATGGCGCTTAAGCAATCGAGCGCTACATACGCTACTGACATACGCTTTGGATAAGGACGTTCCGAGAGGATGCCAGGAAGGATTGATGCGATCAGCAGTGCTAAGATGAGCTTTGCCCATGGCGTGCGTATCTGCTTGATTGACAGGACAAAGCCTACAACCATGAAGGGTACAAAAAATACTGGATAGGTTCGTGCGCCAAGATGCGGAATGTTGATAAGAAAATCTTGATGAAAGAGGTGCGGTGCTTTGTAGATAATGCCCTCAAGGAAATCAAAAAAGTATCGAGTGCTTTGCTGGATGACAAACCAGCTCTGTCCAAGAACGCTCATGTGATCAGAAGTATTGCCCCAACTTGTGCGCTGTGTGGTGAGTGTAAATGGATTTGGAAGTTGCCACTGACCATCGGCAACATAGTAGCTGAGTGGTAAGCCAAGATACCAAAGAACCGAGCCAAGGGTAAGCACAGTCAAAACAAAGATACTTCGCCGCATTGAAAAAAAAGCTGCTCGATATGCTTGGTCAAAGAGTGAGAGGAACAAAAATATCCAAGGAATAATCACTTGAGCTTGTCCTGATGGATACTGATGCCACGTTAATCCCATCGAAAGGATCAGCAAGCATGCACTTTGAAAGGAATATCTTTGAAAGAAATGCCATGTTGCAAGCATGAGTAACAGCCCTGGCCAAGCAGTCACGCCATGTGGATGAATATCGGTGCGCCCCCATCCGATATGAAGTGAATTAAGTGCAAGGAGTAGTGAAGCAATTGCAGCCACACGTCTATTGAGGATCTTTGCAATCGTCACGAACAGCATAGCGATGGTCGCAATACCAACAATTGCTGAAGCAAAACGAATAGCAAAGATTGTCGTCCCCCAAAATGAAGTTGAAATATAGATAGGAATATAAAAGAGCATGCCAAGTGGCGCCCAAGGGCCATGAATCCCCTTGTTGGCGATGAACATGCCGTGCAGAGAAGTAGCGCCAGCAAAATATGGGGACAGCTCTCCTTCAAAGGTATTTGTGATAGTTGAAAGTTCAAAGAGCCGAAAATAACTGCCCAGGATTAACGAGCTAAAAAAACAAGTAATATCAAATAGTTGCGAATTATTGAGTGGTTTTTTTTCATGCTTGAAGGCCCCAGTGAGGGGAATTTCCAATAGCAGTAATGTGCTACCACCAAGGACTAGGATAGGGGGCAGCAGGTAAGTATCAACAAAAGTAGCACAAGAAAAAAAGGATGCTACAATTATAAGACGTATCCTTTTTTGTGGCTGGAAGAGTGATGCGATAGCGCACAGGAGCCCTAGACACCAACAAGTATAGCGGTAGAACGCTGCTTGATGTTCAAAAAAATTGCTCCATAAATCAATCAACCAGCCCATAGAACAATAAGTAGACTAACGTGAGTTTTGCAGTAGTTCCAGACGTAAAAGAACATTCAGGCTTTGTCGATTTTCTTAGAGCCACAGCAGCTAAGGATCATCCATCTCAGGATGCTGCTGAGACGATCCTGCGAACTGGTGTGAAGCCTATAGCTGTGACCTCAGATCCTTCGAGGGCGCCTTCGTCTGTGCCGCTTTGTATTGCAATTGATGAAAGTATTACTCGATATCAGCAAGACCCAACCGCATTTGGGTGGAATCATTCGCCGCAATGCCCCATGATTAGAGGTGGGCGAATGGCGGATCTTTTATCGGCAACAATCGAAGCGCTGCAACAGCAGGGCAAGCCCTCTGAGCACCCATTTCAACTCGCTGCATTACCTCACTTTCCCGGCAAAGCAGGAGAGTTGCGGATTGGTTTAGAGTACAAAATTAGTGCTGAAATTTTTGATGAAGAGCTGCGTCGGTGTCAAAGCATCGGTCCGCATGCTATGGCTATGCAAAAAGTATTACAGACTGCATCGCCACGATTACTCAATGTTGCACAGTTTTGTTTCCTCCACGAACATGGTGAGCTTTTTCTTGTCGCATCGATGCATCAAGCAGAGCACGGTGCGTGGCATGCAACACCTTCGTTCCAGAAAGCAGCCTGTACACCCGAAGTGCTGATGAGCACTTCCATGCAATCCGTCCTTGAGCAGCAACATGTTTTTGATCCTTTTGAATTTGCAACGCTCCTCAGTCAGGAGCTCTTGCCTCAATCTTCACTCCTTAAACCTTGCACCATCGATGGGATTACTATGATGCTTGGTGATGATGATAGGGGAGGCTATAAATTAGCTCAGTTGGTGGAAGTCGAATCACGCGAAGCGCTGATGATATTGCAGCAAGAGCGTGCGAGCGCTTGTTCTGATGTGCTTGGGCTTTTTAAAGTGCAGCAAGGAAGTGTAGGTCCAATGATACCACAAGAGTTTATAGTGCAGTCAGGTTCTGCGCATCATGAGTCGTTGTTAGTAAGTCACGTTGAAGTTTCAAATACCCTTACAGCGTTTATGACCTGTTTAACTGCTGCGTTGACGCTTGATGCTCACTTTGCTTCGCGAAGCGTAGTTCTCAGAGGTTCGATTCAATAGAAAGTTATAAGCATTGAGCTGTGCGCCGCTACGAATGAATCCTCGTAAGTCGGGATTATAACGAGCAGTTTTGAAGAGTCGTGCTCGTAGCGTTGCAGCAGAGAGTCCGCGTCTTTTTGATGCCAGTAATGCAAGGGTGCCGCTCACATGAGGAGCCGCCATCGAGGAGCCTGATAAGAATGCATATCCTCCTCCAAGGTAAGTGCTTGCAATACGAGAACCAGGAGCTGCTATATCGACAGAGTGATTTCCGTAATTAGAGAAATAGGAAAGCATAAGCTCTTTATCATATGCGCCGACGCTGATGACATTTGAAAGGTTGTAGTTTGCAGGGTAAGAGCCGTAGGCATCATTGTCGCTTGAGTCGTTCCCAGCAGCAGCAACAAAAAGAATGCCTGCATCTCGAGCCATCGCAATAGCTTGAAAGAGGCTTTCGCTGTAATGATCATCACCCCACGAGTTATTAGAGATTTTTATGTTCATACCCAGTGATTTTTTTGCATACACCATGTAGTTAATCGCACGAATTGCATCTGCCAGATAGCCTGACCCATCTTCATTGAGGAATTTAAGAGGCAGAATTTTTGCTTTCCATGCAATACCAGCAACGCCGATGTTGTTAGATCCAAGCGCAGCAATGGTACCACTCACATGCGTGCCGTGACCGTTGTCATCCATTGGATCGTCGGCCCGTGGATCTTCGCTTGAAAGACCCATCGCAAAATTTTTACCTGGAAGAATATTAGGTGCTAAGTCGGGATGGGTAACATCAACCCCTGTATCGATAACAGCGACAACGACATCACGAGCTCCCTGCGTCGTTTTCCAAACGTGGTCAAGGTCGAGAGAATCGATACTATATTGTTGATATCGAATCAGTCTGTCGTTTGTTGGACGTTTCCAAGCTTTGGTAGTGGTAAGAATTGAGACTTTATAATTTGGGCTGCATGCAAAAGCATGGGTGCGGCGAAAAGTTGAAAAATTTCTTTGGCGAGCAGCTCGAGTGAGTTTTCGACAAACTGATTCAGATTCCTGGCAAGAGGTGTCTTGGCCATGTGTGATGGTATGTGTAGCAAGCTCGCCAATAAGTGCACGGCCAGAACGGTGACTTAAATGTACTATGTTTTTTAGGTCGTTAATTTCTGCTTGAACGACTGTTCTATGCGTATGCTGTAACACAACACTGTCTTTTTTGCAGCCATCCGCAAAGACTATGTTGAGGGGGGCAAGAGCGCTGCAAAGTAGAGCAGCCATCAATTTCATAGATTGATACTTCATGTTATTTCCCCCCGCTTCTGCGCCTCCGCAGTATTCATCGACCAGAAAACAGCACGTCTATAGTTGAGAAGCTTGAAAATCCTTTGTCAGTGGTTATTTTTTTGAGAATTTGTTGGCCATGTTTTCTATCACCCTGAAACCACACATCTTTTTTTTAGGAAACTTTTGATACGTTCTCTACGAATAATTTGTATGCTTGCAACACATATGCCCGACTCTAGAGACGTCCTTATTGAGCAATATCAGCACTTTGTTAAACGCATCGTGTTGACGCTCATCAAAAAGTATCAGCTTCCACGTGAAGAGCTTGATAGCTATCTCTCTGCTGGATATATGGGGCTGATTGAGGCTTCTGAGCGATTTGATCAGACTATAGGTGTTTCATTTGAAGGCTTTGCTCACCGTCGAGTGCGCGGTGCGGTACTCGACTACATTCGTTCTTCCTCTGAGACGCGAGGAGGGTCATATAGAGTCTTAAAAGCGCTCCGTTCGCTACAAGTTGCAGAAGAAGATCTCACCTCGGTGCTCGCAGATAAGACGATTGATGATAGTGAAGCGCTCACTAAGATATTTTCATTTGCAGCACGTGGATTTCTTGCTATCCGTCTCCACGGCATCAATCCAGAACAGATTATTGAAAGTAGAGCTGAGCAGCATCCTTCAGCAGAAGTGCGTGTTTTGCATGAAGAATACCTTGAGGAGCTCAAGCAAGTAGTAAGAAAACTCCCAGATAAAGAGCGTTTTATCGTTGAGCAGCATTATTTTGCAGGATTAACTTTTCAAGAGATTATTCAGCTCCGTCCAGAGCTCTCTAAATCATGGGTCAGTCGTTTGCATAGTAGGGCACTTGATCAGCTTGCAGATCTAATGCGTGCAGCTGGCTTAGAGAGGCGCGTATGAAAAAAATAATGTTGTTTCTTGTTTTGTGTGCCGTTGGATGTCGCCAAGAATTGGCACGGGATGTATCTCCGCGTGATGCAAATCGTATTGTTTCATTACTTGCTGATGTTGGTATCGTTGTTGTGCAAGAACAGCAGGGCGCTTCGCAAGTGAAGCTTACCGTAGCTGAAGAAAATCAAGTTATCGCGCGAAAAATTATCTCTCAGTATCGACTCATACCTGAGCAGCATGACGCAGAGGAATCAAATGAAGGATTTTTTCCCTCAGCAGATATGCAAAAAAGAAAAGGGGATCAAGCGCTTGTACGAAAAATTGAAGATACCTTAAAAAGCTTTGCTGGTGTTCTTGATGTGCGACTTTTTTTTCATTCACCCGAAGTCTCGGGGGTTTCGCCTTCTTTTGCTGATAGAACTATCGCTTCGGTTGGATCTGCCAGTGTCGTATTACTCTGTGCACGGTTGTGTAACGTCAAACAGGGAGAAGTACAAAAACTTATTGCTGGTGCTCGAGGCATTCCGAGTGACCGTGTCGAAGTGATTATGAAGCACGAAGATTTTGGGGCTTTGTTATCTCAAACAATTACGCCTAGTAAGCAATCACAATTAAATACACCCATGGCCTGGCATAACATCATGGCGCAGTATGATGTGCTTTTAGCGGGCGCGATTGCTCTGATGGGGGTTATTGTTATGTTGAAATCACGAATGGTGCGAGGTGATCATGAATCTCGCGCTTGAAGAGATTCCTGACGTTTGGTTGTCACTCTTTCCGCAAGAAGCTCCGTTGCAGCATGTCACGGAGCGTGATGTATCCGCTCTGAGTTCGCTCCAGATAACAGCCCGTTGCATAGTGCCACGCGTACGCGTCGCAGAGCGCTTTCCCGTGCACTATTTTTATGAGCAACGCTCAGGTGAGCTCTTATCGCTTCGACATGACACATATGCATCAACGCTCTTGTTGTCGAGCTATGAAAATTTGCTCGGTGGTATCCATGAGAGCGAACGCACAAAGTGTGTTTATGATGCGCCACTTTTGCAGATTCCAATTTCAGTAGAAGATTTATCTCGGTTTCGTACTGGTGCGGATCTAAGTCTTCCTTATTTTCAAGGACTCACTACGTACATATTTCGTGCAGGACTTCCTGTAGGAAGAGTAACTTTTTTAGTTGAGGAGGGGCAAGTTATTGGCACTATCGAGAAACTTTACCACAGTAGTCTTCGATATATATATCGTAAACTTTCATAAGGATTATTTTTATGACTACCAAAATTGAGTCCCCAGCCAATTTCTCTCCATCTCTTGACCGTATACCACCAAGCCCAAACGTGAGTTCTGGATTTGATGCTGCTTTAGCATTCGCTCAAAGTATACTTGGTGCGGCAGTCACGGTACCTCAGGCAGCCATACCTGGTATGAGTAGTGATTATTCGAAGCTTCTTACGCAGCAACAGCAGATGCAAAAAGAGATGATGGAAGTGTCTTTGATATCGAATATTTTGAAATCAAAACACGAAGCCCAGATGGCGCCAGTTCGTAACATTCGAGTGGGATAAGAAATATGATACGTATATCTCCACGAGAATATGTATTACCCGCTTTAATTTTAATGGTGGTGGCCTCACTGTTGGTGCCGCTACCACCATTAGTGCTTGATATGCTGCTGGTAATTAATTTCATGATTGCTATTGGCTTAGTGATTGTGACTTTGCAGTTGACTGACTCCCTCCAGCTTTCATCCCTGCCCACGATTCTTCTTTTAAGTACATTGTTTCGACTGTGTCTGAATGTCACATCAACACGAATGATCCTGACGTATGGTTCAGCGGGAACCGTTATTGAATCATTCGGTTCGTTTGTGTTAGGCGGCAGTGTTGGCGTGGGTGTGATAATTTTTATCATGCTTACCCTTATTCAATTTATCGTTGTCGCAAAGGGCAGTGAGCGTGTGGCAGAAGTTGCTGCTCGATTTACTCTTGATGCGCTGCCTGGAAAACAGATGGCGATAGATGCCGATGTTCGTGCGGGACTTTATGATATGCAGACTGCGCGTCAAAAGCGTCAAGATTTACAGGTTGAATCGCGATTCTATGGTGCGCTTGATGGTGCAATGAAGTTTGTGAAGGGGGATGCCATCGCGGCAATGTGTATTGTAGTTATAAATGGCATTGGTGGCGTGGTGACTGGTCTTGTGAGCGGAATGTCGTTTGCTGAAACATTACATCATTATTCGGTACTGACAGTGGGTGATGGTATTGCTTCACAAATTCCATCTCTGCTTAATTCCTTGGCAGCGGGGCTTGTTGTGACGCGTGTTGCTGGAGGCAAGAATGCAAGTTTAAGTGTTGAAGTCCTTGAGCAGCTTTTGCGCTCAAAAATGATGCTTCGTATTGGAGGTTTGCTCCTTTTGGTTATGGCATGTTTGCCTGGTATGCCTACAATCGCGCTTGTATTAACAGCGATGATGCTCTTTGGTGTGCAATTCCTTCGTCCTGCTGACGTGCTTGTCAAAGAGCCAGATATTGTTATGCAACCTTTCCAGCCGCATGTGATACCGTTGCTGCTTGTTCGTATTCCTCAGTCTTTCGTTGCCTTTGAAGCTCGACAAGCACTGGAGCATGCAAGACGAGCCGTTTTTGAGCGCACTGGTTTATTGCTTGGTGTTATACCAGTCGAAGTTCATGAAAGTAATGAATGTCGTATCGAGCTTCGTGGCGTTTCTGTGCAGCGTCTATGTGGCGATGCTGTTTCGCCACAGCGACTCACCGAGCTTGTTACTGACTTTTGTTTGAGTAGTCGTGCAGAGCTCATCGACGATACTCTGGTACGAAGACTCTTAGATTGGCATGAGCCGCATATGTCAGATCTCGCAACGACTATCGTTCCACACGTGATTAGTTTAACTCATTTAACAGAGCTCTTGCGATCACTTGCGCTAGAAGATCTTTCGGTGCGTCCTTTTGATGTGATTCTACAGGGTATTGCTGAGCTGCATGCGAAAGTTTCAGCAGAGCGCCCACTCTCTGAAGAGTTACGAAGCTATATGAAGCGCTATCTTTGTGCTGGTATCCTCATGCGTCGAACGGATCCAGCGCTTGATGATGCAACGCTTCGCGTCGCGCTCTTTGATGAATCGTATGAATCACTACCTTGGTCTGATGCAGTCATCAGCGCTGACGATATGCAGCATATACGCGATACCTTGCAATCATTGCAAAGCAAGATTGATTGCCTCTTGGTGGCAAAGCACATTCGTAGAGCTGTCTCTGAATGGCTTAAAGCATACGGATGTTTGGTGCCTGTTATGACGCACACCGAAGTGATGGGGAACTTGCAGCTTGAGGTGATCACAACTCTTTCACGACAAGATATAGTAGGAGGAATGCAGCATGAAATTCGGCTTGCAGCGTAGGTCGCTTCCATATGTGTTCATAGCTTTATGCACGCTTCAGGGATGTAGTACAGTGATACATCAGGCCCCTGCAGAGCGTACGCAGCTTTTAATAGATAGAGGAGCTGCGTTTCTTGAGCTTGGTCAGTATGAGCTTGCAGAGGCAAGTTTTTATATGGCAGTGGACCTGCAACCAACACCTGAGGGCTATGATGGGTTGGTATGTACTTACTTGCGCTCAGGACGTTATGAACGAGCAAAAGAAGTTTTAGATGATATTGCTCATTGGTTTCCTCAGTATCCCTTGCTTCATAATCGATTCGCCTATTACTACGACCGAACTGGTAACGGTAAACTTGCGGCAGAGCACTATCTGGCAGCACTGCGTACCGATGGGGCTGATAGTGAGGCTCGCAACAATTTAGCTGCAGTTTCTGTTGACCAAGGAGGAAACTTTTCAAAAAAAATAGCGAAACAGTATTTAGAGGAGGCAATTGTCTTGCACCCTCACCCAATTGCTCTTCATAATTTAGATACCATTAGCGGGATATCCCATGAATAAAAAATCCAATACCAAACAGAAGTCTCAGTCGAACGTTGCTTCGCGGCAACAGCTCAATGCTGAACCACTCCAAACTGCTGCTGCGCGCGATGGATCTGCCCTTGATACCCTTTGGGGTCGCCATATCGATGAGTTGCGATCAATGCAGTTTGAAACTCTCTCTGACGCTGTGCATGCTATTGCGGATAGGGTCCTGGCTGAACTTGCTGCAACAGACGCTATCTCTCAAGAAGAACGAGCGCACTTTGTCGATGCCATGCTTGAGAATGAAGTTGTCTCGCAGCGCCTACGATCAATGCTTCACATCAAAAGCTAGGCTGTTACTTTTCTTGGAAATCGTGGGCCACAGTAGTACCGACCAGGTTTATAAAAAATCTTATGGTAGCGCTGCTCGATGGACTGTGTGCGTTTATTAAAGAAGCAACAGATAACAGCAGGAAAGCCTCGCATAATGGTTCGATGCAATACCCAAAAGCCTTGTACTGTAATGGTATCATGCCGTAATCCTTCTGCGCTCGTCGCTGATGAAGCGGTTACTGGCGAGTGAGATTGAGCATGAGATTGCAGAGGAGGAGGGCTGTGTTTTTTAAATCGTTTTTGAAAGGTCACCTCATCGCCGTGGACATAGACAGCAGAGCCAGAAGAAAAAAGCTCGCCATCCAAAGAGCCACCGCATAAGGTAATCGCTCCGCCGGAATCCTGAGGGTCTGAAACCTCAAGGGTAAGAAAATTCATACTTCCCCCAAACGTTAACAACCTAAGATCAAGGTAAAGGATGGCGTTGATTATAACAACAGGTTTTTTTACTTTTTTTAGTGAAACGTGATTCGCACAGGAATATGCGCACAGGTCAGCGCACTCGCTTTAGATGACGCAAGGATAGAAATGTATGCTGTGACGATTCTTATAGTTCGTCGAAGCTGTCCATGTTTACATCGTCTGAAGGAATATACTTCATGCCATAAAATTCTTCGTAAAAACGAACGAGTTTTTTGCGAAGCATCAGCCGCGAACGATGTAATCTTGATTTCACTGCGGGGACGGTGAGTGATAAAATTTCGCCAACTTCTTGGTTTGATAGGCCATCGACATCTCGAAGCACAAAGACAGACCGATACTCATCAGGCAGTTTTCCAATTGCAAGTTGCAATGACTCTCTAATTTCGCGCGAGACCGTAAATGTGTCAGTCTTTTCCGGCATCATCTCTTCCCGTTCAAGCACTGTGGTTTGTACGAGTGGTGACAGATCTTCGAGGTGGGAGGTCGGAGTTTGTCGTTTTTTACGAAGCTTCATAAATGAGGCATTCACGACAATACGGTAGAGCCAACTTGAGAAAGCCGACTTACCCTCAAAGGCATGAAGCTTACGGTACAGGGTCGTGAAAACGTCCTGTAAGACCTCTTCGGCATCCTCCTGGTTCTTTACAAAGCGCATGGAGAGGTTAAAGGCCTTAACCTGGTAGCGGCTTAAAATCTCTTCAAAAGCATCGGTAGAGCCCTTGTTGAACGCTTTTATAAGCTGTAAATCCGTTAGTTTTTTCTGTTTCAGCATGATTTTCCCTAATCAAATCAACGTTCTATTCGCCTTTCCTGGGCTTACGTGGGTTTAGTTGATGATCGGTGTTGTATCGGATGTAAAGAAATTGTACCTTTTCGGCTGGTTTCATTAAGCTGGCTAGAGTATTGGCGCTACCGTGCCCCTCCCTCTAAGAGTCCCAGTATTAAAATATTTTTTACCTATTTAACGGCTGTATACCTACTTTTGGATCATAGTCTGCTATGTTAATGCCTGAACTAAACATTCAAGCTTCTTCGGGGCTATTCCCCTCAAGCCGCAGGTATCCTGATTGGTCTGGGCTTGATAATCGTCGTTTCGTATTAGGGCCAAAGTCTATAGATCAGTGCCAGGGGTATAGAGATGCGTGCAAGCTACGAGCCCACTATAGCGCCTTTACGATTGAGACCTTTTCGCATGATCCAGATTCGCTAAAGGCGTATCGCAAAATTACCAACCTCGAAGGGTATGCAAAACTCAAAAACCTCATGGTTGGTCTTTCTGCGCATGATGTTCACTTAGGTGAAGCAATTGCTCTTGATACCAAACATTGCATCGAAGCAGTAACGGATCTTGTCCTTGATGAATCACCCAAGAAAGGTTGGCGAAAATTTGGTGGAAGAACCTATGAAGCGCACCTCTGGGATACTGCATTAATTCTAGCAAGGCATAATCCGCTTCGTCAGGATCCACGTGAGCTTGGTCAGTTGCTTCTTGTCGCAGCGATGCATGACCTGCTTGAAGATGCACCTCGTGCACGAGCGAACAATGCAGCTCTGCAAATTATCCAAGATGTAAAATGGCTCAATGCGAGCGAGAAGGACCAAGTCATTCACTGCATTAAACAGCTTACGGTTGATACGCATGATGTGCCTGATGCGAAGAGAAGTGAATTTAAGCTCTCTGAGTTTAGAAAGCTTTGCACGGAAGCTCAAAACAATCAAAATCCACAACAAGCTTTAGCGATGCAGTCGGTTGTTATTAAGCTCGTCGATACAGTAGCAAATTCTTATAATGCCTCTGATGAGCTACAAGCCGTTATGGAGTATGGCTCTCGCGATACCCAGAATCGTACCAAATTGCAGTTGCTAGGATACAGTAATCGGCATGTGCATTTTCGTAAGACCATTGAGCTTCTTGGAAAGTTTGGTGTGCTGAGCCAAGAACAAGAGGGTGCCTGCAGTGACTTATTACAAAATACCAAAGATTTTCTAAAGCCAGTTAAGGACTGCATTAATCAAGAAACGCTGACAATTTCCTTTGAGCCTCCTCAGTTTCGGACTGTTCTATAGAATCAATAGTGATGCCGCAACCTGCTTGAAGCGTTAGGCTATTTCCATGTTGCTGTGCTGTTCGAATCGCAACGTTGGCGGTAAATCCATCCTGAGAAAAACTGACAAAACTTCCACAATAGACACCTCGTGCACGTTGCTCAAGATCGGCGATGACTTGGAGTGCAGTGTATTTCGGAGCACCAGTAATAGAGCCACTTGGGAAGAGGGACTCTAGGATGATGCGATCAGAGTGCTTTGTGTGTAGTGTGCCTGTTACTGTGCAATACAGATGATGAATATGTTGCAATGAGAGTGCTGCTGGGAAAGTTCCAGTATGAACAGTGCCTGCATGGCATAACTTTGAGAGGTCATTGCGGAAGAGGTCAACAATCATCGCGAGTTCTGCGATGTCTTTTTCGGAATGGCGTAAGTTATTGAGCGCTGTTTCGTTCGCAAGATAGCCACGCATGCGTGGCGTTGTGCCTTTAATAGGAGCAGTCACTAATGTATTGTCAGTTCGTTTGATAAAAAGCTCAGGTGAATTTGAAATAAAAGCTCTTTGCTGTTTATCGAGGTCCTCACATGAAAGAAAGCATGAGTACGCCCCTTGTTCTTTTGAGAGCACACGAAGGAACGTCTCGATCGGGGATCGTGTAGTTATGCGCTCAAGCTGGAGAGAAAGATTTGCTTGATAGATATATCCTTCTAAGATTTTTTCCTTAATGAGTGTAATTCCATTTTGAAATGCAGTGTGTGTTTGAGCGGGAAGTTCAGGAATAACGCTTTCGTGTTGTGCTTGATAGATAGGGCGCTTAAGAAATGTTTGCCATTCAGCTAAAAGATCTTGTAACTGCTGATCGCTGACATGCCACCATGCTGGTTGATCAAAGTGACGCTCAATGCGTTGCTGTTTTACATCTATAACAGTTCGGTATCCGTAAAACAGGTATTCAGGGAGCTTTGAAGCTGTAGATGAAGGACGATTGATTGTTGGCTCGAGTCGATAGCAATGCTCATAACTGATAAAGCCAAACGCAGATGGTGCTTGTATGGTCATCGTGTGGGTACGATGTGTGTCGAGCCAGCTATCAAGCTGTTGGTCGTTCCATGTTTTTGTTTGCGTGGGATTGTAGGCCAGTGAAGAGATAGGCTCGAGGAAGATATATGGTGCAGAAGTGTCACCAAGGAATGCGATTGCAAATCCAGGCAGCGTTGATAGAAGGGTAGTTGTTTTCATGCCTGCACCATCAGAAAGTTATGCATCATGGTTTCTCCGTGTTCACTCAGGAATGACTCAGGGTGGAATTGGACTCCGAACCAGGGGGCATCTCTAGCAGCGATTCCCATGATAAGGTCGTCAGTTGATCGCGCTGTGATGAGGAGGTTCTTGGGGAGCGTTGCTTCTTCAATAATGAGCGAGTGGTAGCGTGCTATCGTGTAGGGGCTCGAGATACCTTTAAAAATACCTTCACCTGAATGTGTTACTCGTTCCTTATGGCCATGGACTGGTCGTGGCGCTCGAATAATTTGAGCGCCAAAGTGGGCTGCTATCAGCTGATGACCAAGACAGACACCTAATATTGGTGTCTGAGAGTGTGTTGAGAGGATCTGGTGGCAAATGCCACCTGCTGAGTGGTCACCAGGCCCTGGGGATAAGATAATATGGCTTGGGCGTAGCGCTGCAATGTCATTGAGGCAGATCTCATCGTTTCGAGCCACTGTGGGGCGCTCGGCAAGCCCTTGTTGTAGCGATACTCGCCAGGCAAGGTCTACCAGGTTAAAGGTAAAAGAGTCGTAGTTATCAATGATGAGAATACGGGGCGATTCTTGATAAGACATGGTTTCGCAAGTAGAATCCATCATTCATGTCCAGTTTTCAATTCAAGCACGTCCATATCGAATCCTTCGGGATAAACACACCACCACACGAGGTTACCAGCGCTGAGATTGAAGACAAGCTCGCCCCGCTCTATAAGGCGATGGAAGTGCCTTTCGGTACCCTTGAGCGACTCAGTGGTATTAAATCTCGTCGGTTCTATGATCGCAATGTCTCTCCAAGTATGGCGAGTATTCCTGCTGTTGGCCAAGCACTTGATGGTGTTGGCTTTGATAAAGACCATATTAAGACTCTCTTTAACTGCTCGGTCAGTCGGGACCACTTTGAGCCAGCTACTGCTGCGAAAATTCATAAAGCGATGAACCTTACCCAATCGGGTATGGTTTTTGACATTACGAATGCATGTCTTGGATTTTCAAATGGACTAGCTATCCTTGGTAATCTTATTGAAAGTGGCATGGTCAAAGCCGGTGTGCTTGTTGCTGGCGAGACTATGTCTGGGATCGTCGAGACGAGCTCTGCGAAACTTACTAGTGAGCTTGCCGCGGGCAGAATGCCAACACGTGAACAGATCTTAAAAAATCTTCCATCCTTTACTCTTGGGTCTGGTGCTGTTGCATATGTGCTTGCTCACGAGAGTATTGCTACAAAACCACATAAACTTTTGGGAACAGTTTCGTATTCGGGCACAGAGTTTGCTGATCTTTGTGTTGGTAATGCAGATTTCTGCTTTTACATGGAAGACGACAACTTTAATCCTCTTATGGAGACCGACTCTCCAAAGCTTATTGCCAATGGTGCCATTATCGGTAGCTACGTATGGAAAGAGATGCAAGAGGCGTGGGGTTGGAATAATGACAAGTATCAGGTCCATGTCAGCCACCAAGTTGGTCGTCAGCTCGGTGATAAATTCTTTGCTACCGTTGGTGTTGATAATAGTAAAGAGTTCTCAATCTACTCTTCGCTTGGAAACCAAGTCTCAGCAGCGCTTCCTACTGCGTTTGCTATGGGTGTAGAGGCAGGCAAGATTACGCCAGGTACGACATCGCTCCTGACTGGCTTTGGTGGTGGTTTAAACTCTATTTTTAGTGCGGTTCAGTGGTAGCAGCTGATTCTTATTTTATTCCTGAGAAGCACTTCCCATTCGAGTCTAAGTTTCTCGATTACAAAGGTTTTAAGCTTCACTACATCGATGAAGGCACTGGCCCTGTGGTGTTTTTGCTTCATGGTAATCCAACGTGGTGCTTCTTTTATCGCAATTTGATTCAGCATTTAAAAAAGTTTCATCGTGTCATTGCGATTGATTACGTTGGTTGTGGTCTTTCAGATCATCCAACAACTGCGCATTTCAGAGCCGCTGATCGTGTAGCTGAAGTAGAGTTCGTGTACCAGTCACTGCAGATAGATAAGTTTTCCATCGTCATGCACGATTGGGGTGGCGCAATCGGTACTCGGTTTTTGCAGCATCATATCGATAAAGTTGAGAAAGTTATCTATCTTAATACGACGCTCACGGAAGTTGAGAGCTTGCCGCGGATGATCAAAATGAGCGCACACCCGCTGAGTGGCATTTTCCTAACCAAGATCTTTCCTCAGTTCTTACGCTATTTAACAGGTCCTGGTTCTGTTAAGAAACTTCCTCGATGGGTAAAAGAGGGCTACTTCTATCCTTATCAAACTATCGCAAGACGTACGGCGATCTGGGATTTTGTCTCAGATATTCCATTCACAGAGGATCATCCAACCTATGTTGAGATGCAAAACTTAGCCCGCGGCTTTGCGGCTATGCAGCACGTGCCAATAAAGATTATTTGGGGCTTGAAAGATCCCTGTTTCCATCCTTATATGCTTCGCAAAGTTGCGGCTCATTTCCCAAAAGCAGAGGTTGTTGAGATCCCTGATGCGGGTCATCTTGTACTTGAGGATGCTCCTGAATTTGTCTGCAGCGAGATAGAGAAGTTCCTCTCTCTCGAGGGTGATATGAATCGTGAATTCGCAGAAGCTTTTTCTCCATTTACTCCTCGTCCTGGAATTAACGCGCTCTATGCGAGCTTTATGAAATCGTCTGCGTCGGTGGCAAACGAAGCAGCTGTTATTACCCCTCAGTTCATAGGCACGGTTACTCGGTACCAACAGCTCTCGTTCCGTGAACTACAAGCACGAATCAATCAGTATGCGCGTGGGCTGAGTGAGCTTGGTTTGCTACCAGGTGATAGGGCGTTAATGCTCTTGCCTCCTGGAGATGATTTCCTAGCGCTTAGCTATGCAGTGATGCTGCTTGGTGCGGTGCCAGCTTTCGTCGATCCTGGAGTCGGTCGAGAGAAATTATTTAAGTGTATCAAAGATTGTGATCCTCATGTCCTTATTGGTGCACCAAAAGCGCACCTGCTACGCCTTCGAGGCAAAAAACTTTTTCCAAACCTAAAGTTTAGTATCTGGGCTACTGAGTTCCATGCTTTTGGTGGCACATCACTTGGCTTCCTCAAGCGCTTTAGTGCAGGTGAGGTTGCTCCTGTGGAATCTCCGCAGGGCGTGAGCATGATTGCATTTACATCAGGTGCGACAGGTACTCCCAAAGGTGTTATTTTTAGTAACGATAATATTGAGCGCCAGCTTGAGATATTTACAAAGTACTTTGGTATTGCCTCGGGACAAAAAGATCTGCCGTTGCTGCCTATCTTTGCAGTGTTTTCCTGCGCAATGGGAGTTTCAAGTGTCTTCCCTCCAATGAATCCATCCAAGCCGCTTGAGTTAGACCCTGAGAAAGTTGTTCGTATTATTCAAGATCTTGGTATCCAAACTTCCTTTGGATCGCCGACGCTATGGGATAAAATTAGTGATTACTGTGTTCGCCACTCTGAGCCATTAAATTCAATTAAGAAAGTGCTAATGGCAGGTGCTCCTGTGTCGGATGAAGTGCTTGAGCGAGTGCAAAAAATTCTTCCATCTGGTAAGGCATTAACTCCGTATGGTGCCACAGAATGTTTGCCTGTTACTGCTGTGACAGGTGATTATGTTGCATCGTTACGTGGTGTTTTGAGTCATGCACAAGAAGAGGGAACTCCTGTTGGTACACCAGTTGATCACACAAAAGTCGCCGTCATAAAGCCGATATCTGGTGCAATCAAAAACATTACTGACGCAGAGCAATGCCCACCATTTGTCATCGGTGAAGTGATTATTCAAGGGCCGCAGGTGAGCCCTGCATATATCAATCGTGTTGATGCTAACCTTCTTGGTAAAATTAAAGATGGTGAAACCTTCTGGCATCGTATTGGTGATGTTGGATACCTCGATGATCGTGGTAATCTTTTCTACTGCGGTCGTAAGGCACACGTCGTTACGACTCCTGAACAAACCTATTATCCAGATCCTGTTGAAAATATTTTTAATCGACACCCCTTAGTTCGTCGTACTGCTTTGGTCTCACCTGGGAAAGGTAAGGTCGGTCTTGCGATTGAGCCAAAGCCTGGAAATTTCCCAAAGTCCTCTGAGCAGCGTGAGAAGCTTTTCGCTGAGCTTCGAGAACTTGGTCAACGGTCTCCTGCGACACAACGCATCACTGACTTTTACCTATTTGAAGCATTCCCTGTTGATGCCCGTCATAATGCCAAGATATTCCGTGATCATCTGAGCCAGATGATTCAGGAGCAGCCGTATGAGCGAGCTGCCTAAGCTGCGTCGTTTTGAAGGGCGCAAAGTTCTTGTAACAGGAGGCGGGGGCTTCCTTGGAAAAGCATTAGTAAAGCAGCTCGTTGCTGAAGGAGCAGAAGTTGTGACGGTCCAGCGCCAGCACTATCTTGAGCTTGCGGCACTTGGGGTCGAACAACATGCATTTGATATTAGTGATCCGCATATCGTTGATCATGTAATGTTTCAAGGTGTCACCGATATATTTCATACTGCTGCTAAAGTAGAGATGTGGGGCAATCGCGAAGATTTTTATCGTATCAATGTCATTGGGACTCAGAATCTTTTACATGCTGCAAAGCTCCATCAGGTGCCTCGTTTTATCTTTACAAGCTCTCCGAGTGTGATTGCGTCTGGTAAGAATTTGCAGGGTGTTGACGAGGCTATACCGTATCCTGATCTGTTTCATGCCTACTATCCTGAAACAAAAGCAATTGCAGAGCAGTGCGTTATTGCCGAGGGTTCAGCGGATGCTTTACAGACCATTGTGCTGCGTCCACATCTTATCTATGGACCAGGTGATACGTCGCTTGAAGCACTCATCGTAAAGAAAGCAAAAGCTGGTCGTCTTGTTCGTGTTGGTGCAGGTTCTAATCTTGCAGACTTTTGTCATATTGATGATTGTGTGGCAGCTCACTTGTGCGCTGCCTGTGCATTAGCGCAAAATTCAAAACTCTCTGGACGTGTCTATTTTATCTCTCAAGGAGAACCTATTCCGCTTTGGAAATGGATCGATGCTGTGTTGCTTCGTCATGGGCTTCCACCAGTTAAGCGACAGGTTTCAGCTGCTCTGGCAATTAAATTGGGGATATTTTTTGAGTGGTTTTCAAAGTGTACACGAGGCTTGATTGAGCCCCCCTTTACAAGGTTTCTTGCTGAGGAAATGTCCACAGATCATTATTTCAATATTACAGCAGCGCGCCGCGATCTTGGGTTTCAACCTATTACTAGAGATATGTTTCACTGGTAAGCACAGTGAAACGAGCATTAAAACTTTCCAAGTGCTCCACCCGTCATGGATGGGCCTTTGGTGGTGCCACGGCTATCACGCTCATAAGCAGTACGGCACTGTGGTGAGAAGCTTCCTTTATCGATACAAACAAGCAGGTATGAATCAGGTATGTAGCGATTTAACAAATTATAAAATGTAAAGCAGTTTGAAGGTAAAAGCTTACGATGCGTAGGTTGCAGACTAGTTGGCGTTATCTTTGAAGGAGCAGTATTTAAAGCACTGACAATATCTTCGAAAGGTTTAATAGTGCCGTACGGTCTTACAGTTGGAGTTGGACTGAGTTGTATTTGATCTACTTCGTATGCAACCTGCTGACAGTAGCGAGTCAATGCATCATAGAAGCGAGCTTGGAGTTGCTGTTTGGCTTCAGGCGTTGGTTTCTTAGAGTAGGTATACCCAAGATTATTGAGTTCACTTTCAAGTTTTGAGCTGTCTTCAGGATTTTGTGCTGTAATAAAGCCAGTCACATCTTTATCTTTGAGAGCAGGAGAGTTTGGCGAAATTTGTTTTGCAGCAACAGCTTCATAGCTTTGAGCACAGCTTGGTGTACCCATCCCATCTTGAGCACATATTCCAGCAGGATTATTAGGATCAAGTGCAAGAGTTTCTTTGATTACTTTAGAACAAAGAGGGCGGTCAGCTTTTTCAAAGCCTCGTTCTGGTGATATCTCAAGGCAGTGCATGTTGATTAAATTCTCAGATGCTTCAAGAAACGACATGCGGTTAGCATCTGATGGGTTCATCTTGTAGCTTGTGCGCTGTAGATCATAGCGAAGCGCTGTGACTTGATTTGGCCATGCACTTGGTACGAATAGGTCCTCGCTAGGAGTGGCAGTCCCTTCCTGCGTTTGTGTGAGAACTGGGTGAGGAGTGAGCAGGATATCTTGTGCAAAGCCAGGCAAGGTAGAGCTTAGTGATACGCCGATGACTGCAATCGAGAGTACAGCAGTGTAAGACCTTTGTTTCATACGCTTACGTTGAACTCACGAAGGGTAGCGTTGAGTGATGTTTTACGATCAGTTGACTCTTTTCGCTCGCCGATAATGAGTGCGCATGCGATGTTATATGTTCCAGCAGCAAATTGTTTTGGCATAGTACCAGGTACAACCACAGAGCGAGCAGGGACACGTCCTTTATAGATAGTAGGCTCTTTCTTTGTCACATCAATGATTGAAGTTGAAGCAGTAATCGTCACATTGGCGCCAAGGACAGCTTCTTGTTCAATAATAACACCTTCAACAATAATGCAACGAGATCCAATGAAGGCACCGTCTTCAACAATGACTGGTTGTGCGCTTGGTGGCTCCAAAACGCCTCCAATACCTACGCCGCCAGAAAGGTGTACATCTTTACCAATCTGAGCGCATGAGCCAACTGTTGCCCACGTATCGACCATAGTACCAGCACCAACATAGGCTCCGATATTGACATAGCTTGGCATGAGGATGGCACCTGCCTCAATGAATGAGCCATAGCGAGCCGTAGCTGGTGGAACAACACGAACTCCCTGTTGTTTATAGTTTTTTTTGAGAGGGATCTTATCCTCGTACTCAAAGGGTCCGACCTCGATAGTCTGCATAGACTGGCTGGCAAAGTAGAGGAGGATAGCTTCTTTAATCCATGCGTGCACGAGCCAGCCGCTTGCTGTTTTCTCTGCGACTCTAATTTTTCCAGTATCAAGAAGAGCGATAGTCTCGCGAATTGCTGCGAGTGTCTCGGCGGATTGTAACTTGGTACGATCGGCGAAAGCCTGGCTTACAAGGGTTTCTAGTTCGTTCATGGTCATGTAGTTTTTTTACTTCTTTAAAGATTTTACGCAGAGCTCTGCAAGATCGGAAGATACTTTGCTTGGTAGGGCTGTATTATATCCATCGAGCCAGTCTCGTACATAGCCGGCAGGAATCCCAAAGAGGACTGTCCAGATTACATTTGCTTGTAAATCTGCAAGGACACCACATTTAATGCCTCGCTTGATGTTGCTCGTAAGTAAGCGACCAAGGGGATCGAGTCCAACTTTTGTAGGGTGTTGAATCATGCCTGTCATGAACTCATTATGACGACAGAGCCATAGGTACTTTGAGAGTTGATGATTCACTTCAGAGAACTTCATAAAAGATTTTACTGCAACGCGTATTGTTTCAATGGGATCAGTTGTTTGCTTGAGCGCATCATAGAGCATGGTGCGGAATGCTTTTATACCCTCATGATACAGAGCTGTTGCGACTTCTTCTTTATTTTTAAATGTATGGTATATGGAGCCAACGCTGCATCGGCTTTCTCTGCTGAGGTCTGGTATATTGGTGTTGAAATATCCCTGTTCAACAAAGAGCTTGAGAGCCGCCGCAAGGATGCGGTCGCGAGAAGAATGAGCAGTGAGTGCAGCTTCTTTATGAGATTCAGACTTACTTAGATCAGTTTTCACGTCTTATCCCCTATCTGGATGAAGGTTGTCATCGTGCAAATGATACCAGGTTCACGGGTCAGGTTTCCAGATCTTCCTTGCGATTATAAGCGTTACGGCTCTGCTGACGGCTTTGGGGAGGCTTCTTGGTAGAAGTGTGCTGAACGCAATAAAAAAGGGACGCTTTGAGCGTCCCTTTCTGGTAACTGCTGAGTCTTATGCGTTCCTACACATCAATGAGGCCAGCTGTAATAGCGACCTTAACCAACTCAGCGTTTGTTTTGAGCTTGAGCTTCTTAAGGATATTACTGCGGTGTGTATCAACTGTGCGTGAGCTAATGTGAAGAATCTTTCCGAT
The DNA here is from genome assembly GCA_044376365.1 of Bdellovibrionota bacterium. Taxonomy (GTDB): domain Bacteria; phylum Bdellovibrionota_C; class UBA2361; order UBA2361; family JBIKWN01; genus JBIKWN01. The sequence goes on from JBILLA010000006.1 coordinate 21,702, forward strand.
TTCACGGTTAGGCTTTCCATCCGCAAGGTATTTTAAAATTTCAACTTCACGTTTGGTGAGTACTGAAATATTTGCTTGTGGATCGTTCTTGTCGCCGTTGATAAGGAACGTCGTAATCGTTGGGCTGAGGTATGTATTCCCCTGAAGGATTGCATCGATAGCAAATTCGAGCTCTTCAATTCGTGCGTTCTTAGGCATGAAGCCTTTGGCGCCATTTGAAAGAACAGTGCGAACGTTCTTTGCGCCATCATCTGCAGAGAGAACAAGGACGGGAACTTGCACGCCCATCTCTTGAAGCTTATGCAGCGTCTCAATGCCGCTTAAGTTTGGCATCTCTACATCAAGAATGATGACATCAGGTTTAGATGCAGTATTTTTGACTACATCAAGTAATTGCTGGCCATCGCCTGCTTGTGCCATGACGTTGAATCCTCCGCGATTTTTAAGGAGTTCACAGAGCGCTTCTCTAAGCACAACATGGTCATCGGCTACCATTAAGTTAATCATATCCCTCTCCTGTTTGAAGATAAGTTGGTGTAGGGGAAAGTAACGGCAACGTGGGCAAATTTCTTAAGCTTTTTAGCTACTATTCTCGCGTATGCTAAAAGTTCTAAGAGAATCAATAAGATAAGCAAGTCGCTCGGGATCTTTCACTCCAGTTATGGTTAGTTCATAGCCCTGTTGAGCCGCGGTACCAATGACGACATCGCCATAATTTAAAATCCTTCCCCACACGGTTTGAAAGACATTGATAGAACGAATATCAGAGTATTTAACGACTGGTACGTGATACGCGAGTGAGAATCTACCGTGGAGGTGAGTTACACGATTATTGCTAAAAATATAGAGATCATTGTGATAGCGGCGAAGAAGCTCGAGGAAAACAAGTGCAGGAAATAAGGCAACGTATCGCACGTCGAATCCTGCCAATATCTGGTTGAGTTCCTGATACTGCTGCACAAGGTGCGTGCTGAAAAATGTAACGAGAACCAATCCAATAAAAAGAAAAATAAGGCCCAGCAGCGAGCGAGGAGATCGCCGCACTTCAAGCAGGCGACTACCCTGTGGTTGGTTCACTAAGGTTGCAGGATCCGGGTAGGTCATAACAGCGTTTCTTTGCGGCCCACTAACTTGGCTCGCAGGTTGCAATCTACTCCCTATGCTCAGACAAATTGAGAGGTGTGGCAAGTGAAAAGCGAAAGAAAGCAAGATACTTCAACACCTTACGATTTGAGCAACTGTACTCCCTGTCAAAAGATTGTCAGGAGTATGGGTTTGAATTTTGGCAATATTTAAAAAGAGGCCTAAATGGCAAGTCTAGAAATTCTTAAATTATCAACAGATGGGCTCCTCGTCCTTGCGATTGTATTTCTTTGTTATCGCATTCTTATGAGCGGTTCGATCTCAAGCCGTTCAGCGAAGCTCGTCATGCTTGAGTCATCGTTGAAAGGTCTTATACGAGAAGCAGATGGAGCAAGTCGATCATTACATGATGAATTAACAAGACGTCAGCACAGCCTTGAGCGCCTTCTGAGTGATCTGACGGCAGTTGAAGGGCGACTCTCGTTGATGCAGGAGTCTATGAAAACGATGTCGACATCAGCACAACCTGCAGCTGCTAAAACGCGTACCGTAGAGCAGTATCGAGAAGAAGAAGCTCAAGAAGCTCCAGAGGCGCCTGAAGCACCATCCTTTATGGCAACTCGTAAAACTGCACCTCAAGCAGCACAGCATGCAGCATCACAGGTTGCTCGTTCCGTAAAGCAGACTGCAACAGATGTTCGCGCACTTGCTCGACAAATTGAAATCTCACGAGAAAAGTCAGACCAACGAATTGAAACGATCGATGAAGTGCAGTCTCAGCCAGCGCAGAAAGCTCAACCAGAGCAGAAATCTCAGGCGGCAGCTGATGCACGTTTGGGCGTTCTTGGCGGAATGAAGCGACAGGTACAAACATTATAATTTAAGACAAAAGAGGAGCACGCGTTATGGACAGTGGATTATACGCAATAGCATCAAGCGGACTCACTAATATGCAAAAGCTAGAGGTGACCAACAATAATCTTGCTAACGTGAATACACCTGGATTTAAAAAGCAGATTGTCACAACTGAGAAGCAAAAATTTGAAGATACGTTTGCTGCAGCGTTTGATAAGAGCGACCCATATGCTCGTGGCGATCATGAACGAACTGCTGGTGCTGCAAAGATTCGCTCTGTGACCGATTTTTCTCTTGGCGCTATTAAAGCTACGGGTAATCCGATGGATGTTGCGCTCAAGAAGCCAGATCACTTCTTTTCTATTCAGACACCAGATGGTGTGCAGTATACAAGAGCGGGTGACTTTACTGTCGGCGCTGATGGAGCACTCTCAACACCTGATGGCATGCAAGTACTTGGTGGCGGTGGCCCGATTAGTATTGATGGTCCGCAGGTTAAAATTTTACCAAATGGTGATGTTACCTCTGGTAGAACGTTACTTGGGACAATTCAAGTTGTACAAGTGTCAGATTTAAAACAGCTTGAACAAGTCGGCGGAAATCGCTTTAAACTTGCCGAGGGTGCTGGTGCTCCGACTCAGGTCGATGCTGATATGGAGCCTGGTGCTCTTGAAATGGCTAATGTCTCTGCTGTTTCAGGCATGATCGACATGATTGCAGCAAACCGTGGCTTTGAAATGTATGCGCGCACTGCTCAAACAATTGATCAATTAAATCAAGCTGCAATTTCTCAGATAGGACGTAGCAGATAATAGTTTAGGAAAGGAATAACGATATGATTCGAGCGCTTTATACATCTGCAACTGGCATGCAGGCTCAGGAGACAAACATCGATGTTATCTCCAACAACCTTGCGAACGTCAATACGACTGCCTATAAAAAAGGCATTCCGTCTTTTCAAGATCTTTTCTATCAGACTGTGGTAGAGCCTGGCGCAGCAACAAGCCCAACGACAAGAAATCCTACTGGCTTGCAAGTTGGTTTAGGGGTGAAGGCTGTCTCTGTCGAGAAGGTTTTTTCACAAGGTGATATGAACTCGACCAATAATCCACTTGATGTTGCAATTGAGGGTGATGGATTTATGCAGGTGCAGATGCCTGATGGGACTGTTGCATTTACTCGATCGGGTAACTTTCGTTTGAATGATCAGGGGCAAGTTGTCAATCCTGATGGGTTTGTTATTGACCCAGCGATTACGGTACCACCAGAAACGCAGCAGATAATTATTGCGAAAAACGGTGAAATGTCAGTAAAAATCCCTGGTCAGGCTGCGCCGCAGGTGCTTGGTCAATTTACTGCAGTCCGCTTCCCGAATAACTCAGGGTTGAAGTCGATTGGACAAAACCTCTATGTGGAAACGCAAAGTTCAGGATCGCCATTGCAGGGTATTTTTAATGAAAATGGTTTTGGCCGAATTTCTCAAGGATTCCTTGAAAGCAGTAACGTCAGTGTTGTTGAACAGGTTGTGAATATGATTACAGCGCAACGCGCGTATGAAGCGTCTTCAAAAGGTGTCACGAGTGCAGATGAGATGCTGAGCCAAGCGATAAATTTAAAACGATAAGGTAGGTAGTCAATGAAACGAATTGTTTTTTTTAGCTTATGCCTTTGTGTGGTCTTCGCGCAGTGCGCACTGGCAGCGCCACGCATTAAAATTATTGGGCGACCTACTGCGGTTATTACGCAACAGGATGTTCGTCTGTCAGATATTTGTGATATTGAAAGCTCTTCGAGTGTCGATGATGAAGCTGTAATTGGACTGAAAAAAATCCGCCTCATGAATGCGCCGCTTCCTGGTGAGACGCAAACAATTGGAGCATTGGAAATTATAGCGAAGCTTAAAGACCAAGGCGTTAATACTGACGAAATCATCTATACCTTGCCACGTACGATGAAAATTGAACGCGCTGGGAGGGTGCTCGGAGAGGGCGAGCTTCAAGCAGCTATTCTGAACTATATTCAGCAGAATCAGCTCGCAACAGAGATTCGTTCCATACGCTATGAACAACCCGTCACTGTTCCTACAGGAGCTGTAATCCTGGCAGTGCAATCGAGCAGTGCGATGGCTGGGAATCAGCGTGCATTTCAAGTAGCAGTATTATTAGCTGACGGTACTTCGTATAAAAGCTTCTCAGTGCCAACGCAGGTCCAGGAGTTCCGTACAATACCTGTTGCTAAAAAGCCACTTCCACGAGGTTCCATGATTACCGAGGCTGATATTCAGATGGCTCGTTTTAATATTGAATCACTTCCTCTCGATGCATTGCAGGGAGCCAGCGACATTGTCGGCCAAGAAACAAAAAATGAAATTCAGCCTGGAGAAGTATTCCGAGCAAATAAAATTGCTCCTCCCATTGCAATTGCCGCAGGCTCACCAGTCACCATGAAGTATCAAAGTGAATTTTTTGAAGCGACTGCTTCAGGAGTTGCCCTTGAAAATGGTGGTATCGGGCAAGAAATTAAAGTGCGCAATGATGCATCTAAGAAAGTAGTCAGTGGTCAAGTACTTGAAGCTGGCATAGTGAGGGTTCAATGAGCAAGCAACAAACATACAAAACATTACTTCAGTTATCGATGCCTTTGTGCGTAAGCACCTTGATAAGCTGTGCTCCTCCAAAGCATAGCACTCCGCCGGTGATACCATCTGAAGACTATGCCCGAAGCCTAAAAGCTGACCATGCACAACAAGCGATGGTATTGCCAACTATGCAGCAGGCATATGCACCTATGGCAGCGCCAGCAGCAATACAAGGCGGACAAGATGCAAAAGCTCAATATCAATTTGTGAATGATGTAGTTACTAATGATCCTTCCATGAATGGCGATATGATGCTCAACGGTGTGAAAGGAGTCACCGTGTATCGAGGCGCAAATACACTAACTCGCGATTATCAAGGCCCCCTTGACCTTGGCGATCCAGGTGTACAGTCATCATTATGGCGTGAAACTCGTGGCACCAACGATATGCTTCGAGATGATCGTGCATGGCAGGCTGGTGATCTGATTACGATTGAAGTAACTGAAAATGATCAGGGTATTCGACAGGCGCTTACGAATACAAAGTCTGAAAATACGCTCACAGCATCGCTTGAAAACTTTTTTGGTATAGCTGGTATTTTTAACTCAGAGGTAACAAGCCCAGAAGAGTCTGCTATTACCGATCCGACATTGATCTCTGCTAGTACGAGCAACGAGTTTAAGGGACAGGGTACAACGAACCGTTTGAACCAGTTACGTGGACGACTTTCGGTGATGGTCGCAGAAGTATTGCCGACCGGTATCTTGCGTATCGAAGGAAAGAAAATTGTAGCCGTTAACGATGAAGAACAGATCATGATGCTTTCGGGGTTAGTACGGCTCCGTGATATTAACAGCGCGAACGTCGTGGATTCTTCAAAGGTTGCTAATATGAGAATTGATTACTTCGGCAAAGGAACCCTTGATGAGGCCCAAACGCCACCATGGGGTACACGCCTTATTCGTACCTTATGGCCATTCTAAGGAGCAAACAGGTTATGTTTAGATTTATGAAACACATTCTTATTACTCTCACTTTTTTGCTTCTTATAAAAGTAGCGCCAGCAGCACATGCGGCACGTTTGAAAGATATCGCTGATATCGAAGGCGTTCGCGGTAACCAATTGTTTGGTTACGGTATAGTTATTGGTTTAAACGGTACCGGAGATGGAAAGATTGATTTTACTAATAAATCGATCTCAAACATGCTCGAGCGACTTGGTGTGCGGGTTGATCCAAAAGATGTCAAAGTAAAAAACATCGCTTCGGTATTGCTTACTGCAACCCTTCCTGCTTTTGTACGACCAGGAAGTAAAATTGATGTGACGTTGAGTTCACTCGGTGATGCGAAAAGTATTCAGGGTGGAACGTTACTTATGGCACCACTGAAAGCTGCTGATGGTGCAACCTATGCTGTTGCACAGGGTCCTGTGAGTGTGGGCGGTTTTGCTGTTGAAAGTGGCGGTGATAGTGCTCAGAAAAACCATCCAACCGTTGGTGTGATTAGTGGAGGAGCTAACGTCGAAAAAGCTATTTCATTTGATCTGTTTCAAGCGAAGCGTATCCGTGTTGTGCTACGCGAGCCTGATTTTACCACAGTACACAATATGGTTGGTCGTATTAATACGCATATGGGACGTCCTCTTGCAGTTGCGGTTGATGGTGCGGCAGTTGAAGTGCCATTATCGAGTGATCTTATGAGGGATCCGATTGCACTTGTTTCGGAGCTTGAAAATATAGAGGTCCCGATTGATGTCGGTGCTAAGATTATTGTGAATGAGCGAACTGGTACAATTATTATGGGTGAAGCGGTACGAGTGAGCCGTGTCGCACTTGCGCATGGTAACCTTAGTATTGCTATTAGAACTGAAAACCAAGTTTCTCAGCCTGGTGCATTATCGCAAGGCCAGACAGCTACAGTTCAAAACACTGATGTGAATGTGGGTGAAGAGGTCAAGAGCCTTCAGCTGGTTGGTGGACAAGTTACTCTTGGGGATCTGGTCAGAGGACTAAACTCACTTGGAGCGACGCCGAGGGACCTCATATCTATTTTTGCTGCGCTTAAAAAAGCTGGTGCTCTTCAGGCTGATTTAGTCATCATGTAAGAGAGAGGATAAACGCCATGGATGGTATTAAACCGTATAGTGATATTGCAGGCATCAGGATCGATGCTCAGGCGAAAGCAGCAGAGAAGAATGCGAAAGACCCTGAGCGTGCTAAAGCTGAGAAGGCCGCGACTGATTTCGAAGCACTCATGATGCATCAGATGGTCAATGAGATGTGGAAGACAGTTCCCAAGGGGTCATTGCTCAGTGGCTCAAGTGAAGAGGCGCAGTACCGAGACATGTACACAGAAGCCCTAGCCAAAGAGATAGCAGAAACACAGAGTATCGGGGTGAAAGACTTCCTTATGAGGGATTTTGATAAGCACTTGGCTAAAAAAGGTCCTGAGGATGGAGCAAAATAATTACAGTCGAAAAAGGGTGTCCCTGCATCTTATAAGAAGCGTATAGGTGACTTTCGGAAGCCAAGGTTAAGGCGTTCGATACATTAAAGAGGAAAGGAAATCCATGAAAGTAAGTCCTAAGTCATTAGAATCACAGGCAGAAATCATTCAGCTTGATCGCCAAACACAGGTCGATCAGCTTAAGGCCAAGCTTGCCAAAGAGCGTGGAGCCAATAAGCAAGATGGTACCGCGAACGATAAAGTTGAAGTTTCCAAGCTTGCAGCTGCCCTCAACGGAGAATTTAGCCCATTTCAGATGGTCTCTGAGCGGCAGTCAAAGATAGACAAGATTAAAGAGCAACTTGCCAGTGGAACCTATCGTCCATCCTCTGAGGATGTTGCTAAGGCACTTGCCGATGAAATCTCTACAGAGATTCTGTCATCAGGTGGTCTCCTCCAAGCTGATAACTAAGCTCATTTTTTAAACAAGCATGAATAGGGCACTTCTTCCTCAGTTAGAAAAGACGCTCCTCGCAGAGATACGAATCTACGAAGGGTACAATGCGCTTACTGAGTTAGAGAAGAAAGTGATTGCACCATTTGATGCGCAGAAAGTTTCTGATGCTGCTGTTCGTCGCGAGCAGTTCGTTGAAGAGATGAATAAGCTTCAAGCCCAGCGTCTGCAGATAGTGCAAGAAATTTTTGGAGACAATCGAACAAAGCTCTCTATCTTGATTGCTGATTCCTTAAAAGGAGAGGAGCGTCGTAAGTTTCTTGTGCTTGCAGAAAAATTACGAAAAAGTGTTACCGCATCACAGCAAGATACACGCGAGCTCAGTAGTGTTGCACGATTCGGTATGACCATGGTTGATGGCCTTCTTTCAATTTTATATTCGGCTTCACGGCATGTGACTAAAAATTACACCCGTAGTGGTAACATTCAAGAAAGCTCTACTCCTGCTGGCAGTCGAGCAGGTAATGTCTTAAAGCGTGCTTAGAGTTGCGCAGCAGCTTCCAATTGCTCAAAGACAGAATCAATTTTTTTCATGATATGTTCACGTATCCAGTTAGCATCCCACCATTCAATCGGATGTACAGGAACATGAGCAAGGCGCACTTCGTAGTGTAGATGATCGCCTCCAGCAAGGCCCGTAGCTCCGCTACGTCCAAGGACAGTGTCAGGGCTCACTTCTTCCCCAACCGCGACACTGATAGATGCTAAATGACCATAGAGCGTCGTTAAACCAAAGCCGTGATCGACCACAACAGCGTTGCCATAGATGCCAAAGAAGTCAGCAAAAAGAACCTTACCATGAGCTGCGGGGCGTACTGGTGCCTGCGCAACATCTGCGAGATCCACACCGGCATGTAATGATTGGCTTGCGAACGTGTCGTTGTATTTATAGTTACGTGTTTCAGCGAAGGTTGAAGTTGGGGCTGCACGCATTGGGCGCTGCCAAACGCCTTGCCAAAATTTGGTAGGCTCAGACCGGGCATTAATATGCTCTAACTGCTTTAAGAGTAATGATCGATATGACTCATTGATGAGTTTAAAGTGCTCAATCTTTTGAGTTTGATCCATTGTGCTGACATCGAGCTGCCCTTCATTGGTTTTTGTTTTACTGAGCTCGTAGTAAGGGGGGAGGAGTTCATCAAATACTTTTTGCAGGAAGCTATCTGAGAGTTTCATCTCAACGGTATTATAGCGTCGTGGTATTACCAGATAGTTAAAGGAAAGCACTGTACGGTTTCCTACAATATCATTAATAACGACATGCACTTTGTCCTGATCTTTTTTGAAGTTAAAGGGCAGTGCGAATAGAGCAAAATAGACATCATCAAATCGCTCAAAGCGAGGGTCAAGAAGACTTGCTTTGTAGCCTGGAAAAAAGTTGCTTCCAACCTCAACGCCAGTTGATGAAATTGCACTATC
>JBILLA010000079.1:0-10170 GCA_044376365.1 Bdellovibrionota bacterium
GTGATTTGATAGCACTTGGAGCAAAATAAAACATCCCAACGGTTACAACTGGAAGCGAAAGCGCAAACTGGAACCAATGGTTATGCAGCAGATGAAATGGCATCACCATGTGGAGTAAGAGTGGTGCAGTACACAGTGCGCAAAAAATAAATCGTCGTAGATCTCGATCTGCTTTGTCAGTAACGCATTCCGTATCGCTATCGCATGCATGGCAGCTCATAGATTACCTCTTCCATCGATATGTTAAGTGCAGCCCCTGTTTCCATAGGCCACGCTGCTGTTGTTTTGCTTCATCGAATGCTTTGCTGAGCTCGGCTGCACGAGAATCATTCGGTGCATAAATAAGGAGTCCTGCATATCCATCGGCGATAAGCTTTAGGTTGATAAAAGTGTTCTCCTTATCAAAGACATAGGCAAGGGTACGGCCGTACTGATCATATTCAGTACGATCGGTCTCTAAGGTCACTGGATCGCCTGGTGCAAGAAGCGTTGAAAGATAATTGCGTGCAGCGATACCACCTTGCTTTGCAACGAATTCCGACTGGTGGAGTCTCTCGGCATCTTTTTGAGCTTTTGGATTATCTATTTTTTCAAGAGCATCAATTCCAATAAGCCGAACTTTTACATTCTTCTTTTTGATATCGACACGAATAGTGTCGCCATCGATGACTCTTGTGACAATACCGTGGTAGGTCTCAGCAACCAGCAGTGATGTATGGCAGAGTGTTGCAATGAAGAGCCAGAGGAGGGGACGAAGCAGAAGCATAGTAAGAGTATAGAACAGATTTTTAGAGGCGAGTAGAAGTTGGAGGGCTAAAATAAGCTATTTTTTCAGTGGCTTGTCCTGTAGCAAGCAAATGATTGCGGTAAGGAATGGCATTGTCTGTTTCTTCGTTTGAATAAAACAGAGTGCTAAGTGATGGTGCGAATCTGTTGCACACTTTGATAATAAAAGCTCATCTAATCCCTCAGACAATAAGTAATCAGGAGAGTATAGTCTATGAAATCAGTTCGCGCCGATGCAGATTGGGTTGTCCAACGTAATGAAACTCACTATCAAGATTTCCCACTCCCCACTGGTACTGAGCTCATCAAATTATTTAGTTCCAAGTGGAACAGTTTCCATGATCGCTTGATGGAGCCCGTGCAGCCACTCATCCGCTTGTTTCCCAAATCAACATGGTTGACTGTTGGTGATGGAAAATATGGACAAGAAGGAATCTATCTGCAACGGCAAGGGGTTTCAGTATGTGCAACCGATATTGATACAAGAATACTTCGTCATCTGCAGCAGCAGGGTATGATTAAAACAGTAGACGAACAAAATCTTGAGCACTTGACCTATGACGATGGTGCTTTTGATTTTGTATTTGCAAAAGAAACGTTGCACCACCTTCCACGGCCGTTTCTTGGCCTCTATGAAATGTTGCGTGTCGCACAGAAGGCGATTGTTTTAATTGAGCCACAAGATCCGCGCATTAACCATCAACTTGCTGCGCAGGCTGACGGTATGAAAGATGAGTTTGATGCACTCCTCTATAATAATAAAGATTTTTTCTTTGAACCGATGGGTAACTATATTTATCGACTCTCCCGAAGAGAGATTGAAAAAGTTGCGCTCGGACTTCAACGACGTAAAGTTGCCTTTCGAGGTATTAATAGCATGAATGCAGAAGAGCGCATTGGTGATATCGATACCAGTGAGCAGGCACTGCAGCGAACAATAATGGAGCTTCATCTTAAAGATATTCAGGCAAGTAGTGGACTACGTCGATTTGAATATTTGATGGCTATCATTTTTGTGACGGATGATCTTCCGCCAGACATCGACACACACCTTTCAAATGAAGGGTGGGATGTTGTTAATCTTCCAGAAAATCCGTATCGCACTCCTCAGTAAGTATCAAGACTTACATGTTACTTAATTGTTTGTGAGTATCATTAAGCACTTTGTTGAGCTGAGCTGCGTCTAGGAACATGGTGCAGTTTTGCTTGCCCTAAATCCTGCATTTATTATAGTGAAGCAGCGTAGCATCGCCCCATTTTTGCCCAAGCTCTTCCACAGCTCTATCAAGCCGCTTCCAGACCTATCAGGGAGCGTCTTCGATGAGCAGCATTCCCTGCGCTTTCGTCTCGGTAGAGTATAGACAGAGACGTCAGAGCGAGTAGGATAGGGGGTTCTAAAAGAGGAATGCCGTGGTTTTTGTTGATGTCTTAATTCTTAGTATAGTCAAAGCGCTGTTTGCGTTTCTGAATATATTTCCTGTCAAAGGACGTATCGATATCGTTGAAGCATTTCTACGTACTGCGCTCTTTTTTCTTCCAAGCTATCAAACTGTCTGTACTGAAAATCTTGAACGAGTATACCCTCATGAGTCAGCTGCATTTCGTCGTGCTATTTATGGTAAGAGCATTCGTGAAATAGCACGACTCATTGTTGATTTCGGCAGACTTCCATATCTAGATGAAGCGTGGGTTGATAGTAACGTTATTATTGATGCAGATTTTTTTAAGCGACTTCAGGCAACGGATCCCAATCGCCCCATTCTCTGTCCCACGGGGCACCTTGGTAGTTTTGAATTGCTTGCTCATGCGGTAGCTCTGAAGGGAACAAAGCTCAATTTTATCGTTCGCAATTTTAATTTGACGCGTCTTGATGCGTGGTGGACTAAAACTCGAGAGCATAATGGGAATCGCATCATTCCTCGTAAGGGTGCAGTGCAACGAATGCTACAGCTTTTGGGGGAAGGTAAAATCTGTGCGCTACTTTTTGATCAAAATGTGAAGCGTAACTATGCTCTGTTTGTGCCCTGGTTTGGTATTCCTGCAGCTACGACATTTGCAATGGGCTATGCAGCAGTAAAGACGAACGCATTTGTGGTTGTTTCATCCATTAAGTACCACCATGACAGTCATAAGTATGAAGTCGTATTAAGTAATGTGCCTTGTGACGATATATATGCTGATACACAGATGTCTCACGATGATAAAGTGCTTGAGGTTACCAAGCGTGCGTCTGCTGTATTTGAGGAGCATATTCTAGGGTTCCCTGAAGGTTGGTTTTGGATGCACCGACGCTGGAAGACAAGACCTGAGCAGGTATAGTTTAGGTTCGCTTGCCTGTAAAAAACAGTTGAAGTTTCCCCGCGAAGTCGGCTAGGTTTAGAGCATGATTTTTCAAAATGAATGCGCTTTAAAAAAGATTCTTGTCCTATGTGCTTTTGCTCTTTGTCTTGAGATTCCAGCTCACGAATGTCGAGCAGATAGCCACGCTACATATTCCATTGAGGATGAAGCTCTGCGTGATGCACCGCAGGGTCTTGCTGAAGTTATCAAAAAGGGTAACCCCGATGATACGGATTGGTTACAAGACTGCTCGTTTCTGAGCCAACCGATAGCTGCTCCGCAATCAGATAGCATATTCCTTTTTGTGACGACAAAGAATGCTTGTGGATGGGGCGCTGCTGCAGGACCAATATACATTATTGAGCAAAAACCAGGGGGAATATTTGCACTGTTGCAGTCACTTGGGGGACATACGGTCACAATAAACTCAGTCTTGAAAGGCACTCCTGCGATTCACGCTGAAGTAGTGCCATAGCATAAAAGAGGGGCCATATATGCTGCGCGTCCATTGAGAGCAGTAGGATGAAAACGCTTGCTATTTGAGTAGGAAGCACCCTGCAGGTAGTATCTACGTATACTTACGATGCATACTGCTGGCGCTTATTCACAGACAAAAGAAAGGACTTCATTCCCGAATCGGAAAAAGAATCGATCTGCCGTGAGACAGATTTTCGCTTATGCACGCTCGTATGAACTTACAAAAGCACTGAAACAACTTTCAATACTCTATCCTGATTTTGATAACAGCAGGCAGGTAGAACTACTGTCATCTCTTATCAATGATGAAATTCGGATGACGAGAGATAAGCAGCTGTCCAATGCACGGATGCTCTTGCTCGAATTCAGCACGCCTGTCGATTCGAACACGGCAAAAAAATTATTATGTTTTGGTCGACAAAGTTTTCGTGAATGTACTGCAGTCTATAAGCAGTTTGGTGCAGCTCGGTTCAATTGTATTGTCAAGATTCTCGAGGAGCATCCCCCAGCGAATCCGTCTCAGTTCTTGAGAGTGCTTTTGTCTGAGGCGCCAGTGATACTACGCATTGATGATGCGTTCATGATGACAGTGCTACGGTACGGTGCTCATCCAGAAGCACTCAAAACATTTCTGAGAAATGTACGATGCCGATCGGTAGATATGCTTGCCAATAAAAATCATCCGATACTGGATGAGGTCTCTGAGTATGTAGCATCGCTTATGAGCTTTTCGCCATCGGATGACACTGCAAAATTTTCTACTTTTGCTCAATTCGTAAAGATAGAGGATCGCTCTCAGGACTGCACAATCTTACAGTTCCCGCAGCAAGGAATGCGCTTCACCCTCATAGCGCAAGACGGAAGAATTCAACAGCATGAACCAATCGCTGTTTCTGTGCAGCTTCGAAAAGATCGAGCGAGCTTTTATTCACGAGCATCTTCTGATTTATGCTCATCGGATGACATGCTGGGATGGCATAGTAAAAATTTTCTCCAACTTGTACTATTTGAAGAACAATCTAATAGGCCTATTGGAAATGTACAGCTCCATCTGTTCCATCGTCTTGGTCGCAGAGGTGTCATATTCCGTATCAATCCGAATCAACATTTCTTGTCTCGCGTCGATACGCATGAATGTATTGATGAATTAGTTGCATCACTCCATGAGTTCTGTCGGATGAATTCATTGGTAGGTTTTTTACCGATGCAAGAACCCTCAACGTCTTTTCGTACGAATCGAGTCCAAGTAGAGCAGTCCTTGAAACGATATGAGGGCTTGCAGGAACCGACTTCCGTGACTCTCTATCACATGAGCGAAGTCGTTCCTATGAGAGTTTTTAGAGTCTATAGACTTCGAAAAAAGCCCAGAATTTTAGGATAGTGTGGGAAGTGGTGTTGAGCAGACCTTCCTGCTGGATATTACAGAAAACAATTCAGTAGCGACTTATTTCTGAGGACTTGCCTAGTCGATTAGCCTATAATTGTTTTGTAGGTGCATATGAAAAAAATTGCAATTATAGGTCGAGGCATTTCGGGGGCTAGTTGTGGATTGCGTTTGCTTGAAAAAGGGTATGATGTTCATATCTTTTCTAAAGATGATTTAGCACAAACAACTTCTATGAGTGCAGGTGCTTTTTGGTGGCCGTTCAATGCCAAGCCACTCGATAAAGTTAAGAAATGGTCATCGATTTCTTATCACGAGTACAAGAAGCTTTTATCAGATCCTCAAAGTGGAATTTCCTTCCAAAGATGCCTCCGTTTTTGTGAACAAGAAGATGATACGCTTAGCATCCTGGAACAAGTTGATGATTGGCACTCTATTGATGCTCAACAGTACGGGGTTACCTGTGCGCAAGCTTTCAGCGTAATCGTGCCAGTGATTGATGTTCCTATTTTTATGCCATATTTGGAACGCAGATTTTTAGAACAGGGTGGCTCGATTTTTATACGTACGATCACAGCAGTTGAGGAGCTGTTTGATACATACGACGTAGTTGTTAATTGTTGTGGCCTAGAAGCGTACCATCTTGTTAATGATAAATCAGTGTACCCGATTCGTGGACAGGTTTTGAGTGTCGCTAGGGAAGAGAGTTTTTCCTCGGATGTACGAATTATTTTAGCCAAAGATTATTTTACTATGATACTCCCGAGGCATAATGATTATTTACTAGGTGGGACTGCTGATGTGGGAGATTGGTCGCTTATCGTTAATCCTCAGCAATCAATTGAATTTAAAAATCGTTGTGAGCAAATTATGCCAGAGCTCAAGCAAAGCAAGGTATTATCAGCTTCAGTTGGTTTGCGGCCTGGACGTGATGAAATTCGATTGCAATTAGAGCAGTCAAAACACGGTAAGACTATAATACATAATTACGGACATGGCGGTGGTGGTTACACGGTTGCATGGGGGTGTGCTGATGATGTTGCTTCGTTAGTAAATGTTTCATTTCAGGTCTAAACTATCTTGCCTCACCTGTGCGCCCAGTCGATGAATACATAGGAGTCAACACCGCTCAACTATACTGAGTGGTGAGTTTTTGCTTCAAAGATTCCCAGTATGTGAAAAATCCTGTCGAACGCGGGAAGGATGCGAAAAAGTCCCATGGACGTTGGGTAAATGTGATTTGATGAAACAATGATGTGTCTGCAAGCAGTTTCAGAAAACGTTTTTGACAGAAGCCGATACTCGGCAGGAATGCAATAATTGGTGTATGAGGATTTTTCACAAGAATATCTTCTAAAGCAGCTCCTGAATCGCACATGAAGCATGCCTGTGAGTATGATGACATTCGTTCGACTGCGTCGAGCATTGCTTTATCTTTAAACTCTGCAGCGTTTACTGTTTCAGTTGTATCAGTAGTAATAAAAATAATAATCGATTTTTTACAGACAGCTTCCGGAATGACGCATTCCAATGAGAGCTCTTCTTGGTGAATGAGAATAATATAAGGTCGTTCCTCGAACTCTATTGTTGTGATGATTGGGGTAGTAAGGTTAGTTGTAGCTCGTATCTGGTCTTCCTGAGGCAGAGGGGATGTCGCCAGAGTGAGGTCTCCACAATCAAACGGTATGCCAGTAAAGTTGGCGATGTTCTCTGCGCGTGCAAGATATGCTTTTCCTTTGGTGTGAATACCAGCGACCCATCGCCACGAGAGGGTATTCGATGCAGGATCTGCATCGTACAGATATTTCATAAAGAGCTCTGCGCCATACTGCCAAGGAAGTTTTAATGTATGAATCCAGATAGAGGCAAAATACATACGGATATGATTATGCAAGTAACCGCTCGTCTTAAGTTGATGAATCCATGCATTGAGCGTGGGTATTGGTGTCGTTGCATCTTCACAGGAAGCTAGTTGTTGACGCAGCGTTGCAGAGCGCTCTTGTGTTAAGAAATCAATATACGTTGCCCACACTGATGGATTATGTGCAAGCCAATTTTTCCAGTAGCTTCTCCAGCACACTTCTTGAATAAACTTTTCGGCGATAGAAAATGAATGATTGCATAGCACTTCCTGTATGACCTCTTCTTCAGAAAGAAGCCGCAGTCGAATGTACGGTGAAAGTGTAGATACTTCCTCTAATGTAGAGCTTACAAAGTTACGGCGAATAGCGTATGCAGGAATCCGTTCTATAAATCCTTTTAAAATTTGTTGTGCATGAGCGCGCGTTGGGTGAAATACAGGTATCATGATATGTGCATGCTTTCGACTGCTACTATTCTGATCGCCTTCGATATTGATTGAGCATCTTTATAAGACAGATTCCACTGCGATAGATGATGTTTTGGTAGCTTTAATATATGCAAGCTGTCTGTAATAGCTTTGTGAATTGCAGCTGATTGCGCTTGAAACTTTAAAGAATCAGTATCTTGCAGAGCAATTTCAGGTTCACGCAGCAAGAGCTCAAAGCTTCCATCAGGTAAACGAATCATGCTGATAAAAATACGCCCTGTTGCGCAGCAGAAGTTGTAATACGTATTTACAAGCGCAGGATTCAGTGCAGAAAGTGACCAGAGCTGACCATGCGATTTTGCTCTTTCAAAAAGAGCGCGCTCTGCATTGTTTAATCGATGAGGGATACGACGACTTCCCTTTCTTGATGCACTGCGTTTTCCATAGGAAAGCCTTTCGACGTCATCAAGTGTTAATCCTTTCGTTGTACTTTTTGTCATTTGAATTCTCTATATAAAGGATAACTATCGAAGATAGTTCAATCAACAAGAATGAAACTTGTTGCTTATATGAGACGATACAGAGCAGTTACAAAACAAAGCCTGCGTAATATGATCTGTATTGATGACAAAGCATCGTAAAAAATCTGATTTTCCACAAAAAGTATGCCCAGTTTGTTTACGTCCTTTTCAGTGGCGCAAAAAATGGAAAGACTGCTGGGATCAGGTTATCTATTGCAGCGAGCGGTGCAAAAGAAATAAACATATGAAAAGTTAATGGCTGTGGTGTGGTGCTAGGTGTTGAGAATTAGATAGGCACCTTGCTTCGCTTTTATTTGTATAGGCTTTTCCCACACCTCGTAACGCTTCGCCAAATCACCCCCGTTTTGCCCCAAACTCCCCCAAACCTACCCTGTACCTACCTCCCAAAAAGCTACCCTGTACCTAGTGGCCAACCCCCTAAATAGCATGGTTTCGGGGCGGTTTTTTCGTAAATTATTGAAACTTATACTTAATTTTGCTCATCTGATATAGGATGGGTGCAATGTATGAATGATGAGACAAAAAGCCAGCAGCAAGGGTTTCCACGCTTAAAGCCGAAAGCTTCGGCTACCATTATTCGTGCAGCTGGTGGCATTGCTCAGCCTGGAGCATCGGCTCAACCAAGAACAAGCCAACCAACCCCCGTCGCTCCTGCGCCAAAGCCTCGACCAAAACCATCAATGCTTTTTTCACTCGGTGCTCTTGCTACGGATCCTTCAGTCGCCTTTGATGCATCACCTGAACAACTTTTCGGTCGCCACTGTGCTGTCATCGGCGCAACGGGCGGTGGTAAAAGCTGGACACTCGCACGGCTGTTAGAAGAATGCTCGAAAGTACGTTCGAAAGTTATCCTTGTTGATGCAACTGGAGAATTCTTTCCTCTCTCGCATGGCGTTCGACATGTCTATGTTGGTAACGATCCTGAACCAACCGAAGGCTCTATGTCAGTGGGCGTTCCATATTTTCATCTTCGTGAAAGTGACTTGGTAACGATCTTTCAACCATCTGGCTCAAGCCAAGCACCAAAACTTCGTGCAGCGATGCGAAGTTTAAAACTTGCTCGACTTGCACCACAGCTCTCTATTGATGGCACCATTATGAAAGCACATCGACTCAAGACTGAGTTCGAAGAGCAAAGTGGTTTATTTAACTCTGAGCTTGAAAATCCATATGCACTTTTTGAGATCAGTCATCTTGTCCGACAGATTCAGCATGAGTGTGTCGACCCGTTCCGCAGTGCAGTCGAACCGCTCGTGTGGGGTGGAGTCAATGCAATGGAACTTGCGCAGTGTAACTCGCTTGTAAGCCGAATCCAGGATGTTATTACGCTTCCACAGCTTGCCTGTATTTTTCAAACTGAAGAAATCCCATCGCTCTTTGATGAGATTCATACGTTCCTAAAAGATCCAGTCTCTCGCATTTTAAGAATCTCTTTGAAGTATGTGCCGTTTGATTATAGTGCTCGCGAGATTGTTGCAAATGCATTAGCGCGACATATGCTTGAGCTTGCACGTGAAGATGTATTCCGTCATTTACCAGTGGTGATGTTTGTTGATGAAGCACACCAATTCCTCAATCGAACCTTTGAAGATCAGCTCCGTGAGGGTGCAGCAATTAACTCATTTGGATTGATTGCTAAAGAGGGACGAAAATACGGCTTATCACTTTGTCTTGCGACGCAGCGTCCACGCGATATACCAGAAGATATTTTAAGCCAGATGGGTACCGTCTTGGTGCATCGTCTGATTAACTTCCATGATATCGAAGTTGTTGAGAAGGCTGCCGGTAATATGAGCCGTGCGCTCATGGGGACTGTGCCGCAGCTTCGATCGGGTGAAGCGCTTATCGTTGGTGTTGATTTTGATGAGCCACAGCTTGTGAAAATGCATCCACCAGAATGCCCACCATTTTCAAAGAGTGCTGATTATCAAAAGCTCTGGAAGTGATCTTCGATGAGCCATGCGTGCATGTCGTTTGACGCACCAAGCTCTGTATGAAAAGTCGAAACAACAATATTACCCTCTCTGCAGCAAACGGCAGCGCCATTATGTGATGCGAGCACTTCTACACTCTGTGAGAGCGGATAAATTTTTGGCGCTCGAATAAAGTCAACGGTGATGTGCTTATTGAGTGGGGTAAAGAGCACATCAGTCGTAAACGAATCCAGTTGAGAACCATATGCATTGCGCTCTGCTCGTACCTGAATCGCTGCAAAGCTTTGCTGGGGCGGGTTTGTGACTTCTGCTGCAAGCAGAATAGCCCCAGCACAGGTGCCCCAAACTGGTTTCGTGCGAAAGAATGCTTGAAGAGGATCGAAAAGATGATTCGAAGCGATGAGCTTTAACATCGTC
>JBILLA010000080.1:0-10157 GCA_044376365.1 Bdellovibrionota bacterium
GTTAAAGCAGCGTGCACCGAGTTGTCTTGCTTGCACAACAGTTTCGATCACAAGCCGAGCGTCATTAAAAATTCCATCGCAATACGAGAAGCATCCCATGAGGTCAGTTCGTCCAGCGTGAAATCCGTCATAGCAAAGATCCTTTCTTGGAATCCAGGTGTGGCATCGCTCTTTGAGAGTGACCATAAGGTCATAGAGGTACAGGCCGATGCCAAGCTTGATGCGGAACCACCAGTCATTTTTTTTCACTGGGATGAGGAAGCGGTCAGGTTTACAGATGTGGCGAGCTTCATCAAAGAGCTGCTCGCGGGCCTTAATACCCTCAAAAACCTGCTGAAAATCAAATGTTTCAAGGTATCGAAGGCCACCGTGCGCCATTTTAGAAGATCGCGATGATGTGCCAGAAGCGTAGTCTTGTTTCTCAAGAAGCAAGCAGTCCGTGCCATTGAGTGCGGCAATACGTGCAAGTGCAGCACCATGAATGCCACCACCGATGATGAGGAGTTTGGTGTGTGGTGACGATGTAAGTGAAGCAGTTTCGGGACGGTGTAAGGTAGTATTCATGGGAATGTATTTTACGAAAACATGCGGCGATTAGCTAGTAAGCTTAGGTCAAGAAATATCATTTAAGTACCCTCCATCACTTGAGTAGTGGATGAATTTGATGTATTTTTCTGTTCGCTTCTGTAAGGTAGTTCCGGCAGGAAGAACATACGATACGTCTTTATTCAAGTTGTTATAATTCTTTTGAATCTATGTTCCCTGAAGTTTCCTTCCCTGGACTCTACGAAGCCCTTGGCCTAAGAGAGCGCGAAAAGCGCAAAATCGAAATCGCTCGTAATCGACCAGACGCTAATGAAGTTGGCTTTGCTATTCTTGGTGGTGGCAACTTTGGCGTTGGCATGGGTAACGTTCTTTCCAAAAATGTTATTGGACGTCGTGCAACGAATGCAAAGATTGACGTTTACTTTAACCCTCATTTCGATAACGAAGCGCGTCATGCGCAAGCGCAAGCAAAAGTTCACCGTTTTAATCAAGATCGCGTTAGTGATGCTGTGAAAGGGGTGAGCATGCATCGGGGCTTACAGGCAACACTAAGCTTACCAGATGCGATTCGCGGTAAATCACACCTCTTGGTTGCAGTGCCTTCGGCTGCGCTCTCTGGTTTTCTTGATGACTTTGCCGTCATGCTTGCAGAAGCAATCCAGAAAGGAGACGTACGTCCTGATGTTGCATTAACTTCACTTATTAAGGGACTTCCAGATGTTGATATTGGTCTTGAGGGCACAGTCTTTCCTGCTGATGTGATTGAAGCACGTCTTAAGCAGGCTGGTGTTCGTGTAGGAGGATCCGATGGTGTGCAGGTGATGTGTTGTCACGGGTTTGGTTATGGAACCAACATTGCTGCTGGTTCACCGTACAGTCTTGCAGTTGGTACAGATGCTCAAGCACCAACACAGTACGCTTATGAGTTATATCGTGCGCTTGTAAAAGCAAAATCACTTATCACTGTTGAAGATGGACTGCGTCCTGTCATTGAATTCGGAGCAGTTGCTAAAAACTTTGTTGCTTTCCTTACAAACTTTGTTGTCGGCTATGCTGGTAAACAACATGGCTCAACCTATCAGGAAGCAAGTATGCACTGCTATGCGAATGGCATTGAAGAAATGCATGCATATTGTTCTAAAGTTTTGGGATACGACCATAAGCCGTTGAAAGAGATTGAGCCTCTGAGTCGTGATGCTTTCATGACGACATTTGGTGCCCAGATTAGTCCATCAGCTGATAAACCACAGGTCAGTAGAAATGCGCACTTTGGCGTTGTATTGCCGAAACATCTCTCTGTTGCTGATGCATTGGCCGAAGTTGAGTCGCAGCGTGGGAGCGAAGTGACGGTTGAAGGGCTCTCTATCGTTCCTGGGCTCTATGCTAATTTAAGCAGAAAAGGGCTCACCAATGAGTTTCCTTTGATTACGTTATTCTTTCATAGCCTTGCGCTTCGCCAGCGTGAGATGTTGCAGAAGAACCCTGAATTTCAAAAGTTGAATGACGATATGCTCAAAGAGCTTATTGAGAATATTGATATGCGGCTCTATCAAGCTGCGATCAGCGGTGAGCGCATTACAACGCTTCGTATGCTCTAAGTAGACGCTTCTATTCAAGCCCTGTCGAAAGCAGTAGCCATCTCCGCTCAGTCGGTATGCCGCTACGCCCAGCGCCGATCTCGCTCCAACTTTTTGCTTTGAAAATAAACTTGATGGTGCCGTCACTTGCACGTGCAGCTGCTGGTGGATTTGGATCTTTGGTTCCAGCACGCGCAGCACTCATAATAATACTGTCAAAGCGACTTGAAGAGGATGAATCATCAAGGGTCACTTTCAAGAGCTCGCCCTTATCAGACATTGTGGCGATCACAGTCGTAAAATCTGAAATTGCGTTAATATCACTGCGCGATAAATTCTCCCACCCGAGAGATCGAATCTGTGAAAAGACTTGAATCGCAACGCGCCGCACAAATACTGCAAACTGATTCGCTTTCGCATTAAGCAGTGTTAAGTCTCCATCAGGCAGATTCGGTAGGTAATCAGCACTGCCTGCATCACTCATAAACTGTGCCCCCGATCCAAGCGGGCGTGAGAATGCTTGGTAGTTACTAGGAAGCATCTGCTTCGATGGCGCAACTTTGCGCTGTGGACTGGTTTGGCTAAAGTTTGATAAGAGCGACTTTGAATCAAGGGTGAGATCGCTCAGAGAAATATCTTTTTTGGGTCCTGCTTTTTGCGGTTGAGGTGCCTCATTTTTAAGTGGCTTTTGTTGTTGCTCGTTGGGGACTGCTGGTTTTTGTGGTTGAGCAGGTTGAGGTTTTTGCGCAGCGCTGCTTGGCGCAGAGAGCGGTGAGCCTCTTTTAATCTGCTCTTTGACGACAGATACATCTTCATCCGAGAGGCGGTTGGTCTCTTGTGGTGGCGCTTGGAGCTCGGGCTCTGGTTTGGGTGCTGTAACGATCTGCTGCTTTTCCAGTCTTCGCAGTGCTTGCTCGGGCACGACAGAGACTTCGATGATTTCCTGATTGATTCGGGCTGGTTGAAGGGCGCTTTGGTGCATTAAGAAAAAGAGGACTGCATGCACCAAAAGCGACACGATAACCGCCAGGGGCATGCTAAAATCGCTCTCATGTTGGGCTGGGGTCGGGTACATTGCTGCTTCTCTGCTCCTGTTATACACTTTCTTTGTTAGGAGCACCTCATCTTATGTTCGGATTAAACCCAGTAGAACTTCTCATTATCGGCTCGATTATCGTTCTTCTTTTCGGTACGAAAAAGCTACCCGAACTTGGCTCTGGATTAGGGCAGGCAATCAATAACTTCAAAAAGAGCTTTAGTGAAGCTCAAGCTATTGATGTTACTCCAAAGAAAGAAGAGGACAAAAAAGACGAAGCTACAAAAGCTTAGCGCTTTGTCGCTGAGAATACGCGCGCAGTAAAAAACTTAGGAGCTCCGTTCTTTGACGGCGCTTCTAAAACAATTGCTGTAAACGGCGCTTCCTGACCTGCTTTAATTGAGAAGCTTCGAGCCGAGCTTGTGAGCTGTAAATCAAGTATCATTTCGGGGGTCAGCGATTGTATGCGTGACTTACCAATATTAGAAGAGATAAGCGTTTTGTTCGTACCGACTTGCTTGCTGGCTTTATCATAGACCGCTGCTTCGACAGTAATATCACGAAGGGTATCAGCAGACTTATTAACGGCAGTACCGGTAATTTGTGTCACCATCTCTCCTGAGTCGAGGGCGATACGCTTGACCTTTGTATTCTTCACAAAAATATCACGTGGACCAATCGTTGTTTTTTCTGCAGCGATAAGATTTGCAGCAGAAGCAATAATTGTTGGAGCAGTTGAACTTAAGATTGCAACGCAGAGGGCAAAGCAGAGGAATACTGCACATGGAGCAAGAAGATAGACGAGCGACTTATGTTTTGCTGGTACCTTGATGCGTTGGATAAAGCTTGGTGCAGTGGCTGCAAGTGGATCGTGCAGAATAGCTTGCTCTCTAACAAGAGACCCATAGCCCATTGGTTCATCATCAAACTTTGCTACTGATATCTCTGACTGTTCATTGTCGCCAGATCCTGTGTCAAAGCGGGCAAATATTTTTTCATCATCTTCATCGAATGAGAAATCGAACGCATCGGCAGCAAGTGGCTCGTCAAAGGTAAGTGATGTTTGAGCTAGAGGCGGCGGCGGTGGAGGAGGCGGTGGTAGATCTTCAAAGAGTGGCTCTTCATGCAAGGGGGTCACCTCCTGCTTTAGTTCTATCTCTTGTGAAAAGATTGAATCGCAGCGAGAGCAGTGAAATTTTGGGGTGCTTGAACCACTGACAGCCTCTGATGAGAGGGCAAACTTTGTGCTGCACGAGGGGCACTGAATAATGAGTGGTTTAGGCGTTGTAGCGCTTGTGGGGAAGTTGAATTTGGCAGCAGGGGTAGCCATGGTGGTGTACGTCTATTTTTTCTTTTGAGGTTTAGATGCAAAAAACCTCTGTTTTGATATCCTAAGATCTTTGTACTGCAATACCGCACTGTTAAAAAGCCTAAAAATGAGGCAGAGAGATAAAAACTTTAAACGCCCGCACGGTACCAAGCCCCAGGTTAGTGCTCGTGCTCAGACTGCTTTTGTTGGTGGAAGGAATGCAGTGCGCCAGCTCATCCTGAATGCTTCAGGCCGTATTATCGCTGTGAAGGTTTCTGATAAGGCAGCAGATATGGATAAAACGGGCAGGGATTTATTGGGAATCCTTGATGCCAAAAAGATTCAGGTGCAGATGGTGCGCTTTGATGAGCTGTCAAAGTTGGCACGGCACCACCAGGGATTTGTTGCTGAAGTGATTCCAAATGCACCCCTCGATTTGGGGCAACTTGAAGAGCTTGCCTTCGCGGCTGATGATGCGGTGATTCTGGCACTTGATGGAGTGCAAGACCCCCAGAACCTTGGCTCGATTCTTCGTGCGGCTGATTCATTTGGCGCAGCGTGTACGGTTTGGTCGAAAAATCGTAGTGCCCCAATTACCGATGCCGTTAATACTGTGAGTGCTGGTGCACTGCAGTTTGCGCCTCATGCAGTTGTTTCAAATTTACGTGACGCCCTGTTGCGGCTTCGGAAAGCAGGCTTTCAGATCGTTGCTACTATGATCTCGGATACTGCCGTAGATGCATACCAGCATACGTTTGACCGTAAAACGGTCATTGTCCTTGGTGGGGAATCCGATGGGGTCCAGCAGCTTATTGCCAAGGAAGCTGATGCGCAGCTCTATCTTAGTCAATATGGCGTGGTAGACTCTCTGAATGTGGGCCAGGCGGCCGCTGTTTTCCTCAGCATGTACCGCATGCAGAGAGGTGGATAGACAAAACCGATTACTTCAAGTAGTTTAAAGCAGTGAGTGTCACCCCAGAATCAACCAGTCATTTCTTTGAAGTTCGATTAGACAGCTTTGATGGTCCAATCGATCTTCTCCTCCACCTTGTCAAAAAGAACGAGCTGCCTATTGAAAAGCTCTCGCTCTATCAAATTACGTCACAGTACTTTGAATGCCTTGAGCGCATGCGACACCTCGATCTTGAAATAGCAGGTGAGTACTTGGTGATTGCATCAACGCTTCTTTCTATCAAAGCAAGCATTTTGCTGAATGAACCAGTTGAGCTGGTGGTAGATGAAGATGGTGTTATGGTCGATCCACATCAGGTGTTGCTGCAGCGTATCCGCGAAGCTGCCATTTATAAAGATGGTGCGATGCAACTTGGTGACCGCAACATCCTTGGGTTAGATGTTTTTGAAAACAAAGTGCTCTTTGATGGGATAACACCACTTCCTGCAGAGCTGAAAAATCACGAGCCGCTGCTGCTTGCAAAAGCATTTAAGAAAGTGCTCGAGAAAAATAAGACACAAGGCCCACTCTTTACTATTACAGTTGATTCAGTCTCTATCGTCGATCGCATGATGAGTATTGTTGATATGCTCTCTGCTATTAAAGAGCCTGTGTCGTTTGAGCGTATCGTCACTGATAAAACGAACCGTGGATCGGTTATCTCTGGTTTCCTAGCACTACTCGAGTTAGCAAAGCGCGGTATTATTTACGTCGCACAGTCTGAAGTGTTCCATGATATTGAGATTGGCCTTGTTGGAACTCAGCG
Source organism: Bdellovibrionota bacterium (assembly GCA_044376365.1). GTDB lineage: Bacteria > Bdellovibrionota_C > UBA2361 > UBA2361 > JBIKWN01 > JBIKWN01. The sequence goes on from JBILLA010000080.1 coordinate 6,187, forward strand.
TGAACAGGGAACAGTGCCTGTAGAAGTTTTTGAATCTGAATTTGATGAGAAAATCCAAAATGGATGAAGTAACGAAAGAAGAAACCCTCGCGGAAGATATTGTTGTTGAGATAGCTGAAGCAGCGCCAACTGAAGAAGCGCCTGCTGGTGATGCATCAGAGGAAGTTGATGCAGAACCGCTCTCTGCTGAAGAGATTACTGCACTTGTTGAAGCGATTATCTTTGCTTATGGCTCTCCAATTGATGAAGAAAAGATCGGCGCAGTTTCTGGGCTTAGTGAAAATGAGATTGCAGAGGCTATCCTTGCACTGAAGAATAAATATGCAGAGCTGCAAGGTGGTATTGAGCTTGTTCGCCTTGGCGATAAGTATCAGTTCCGCACGAAAGCTGTGTTCGCACCAGTGCTTCAAAAGCTTAAAGAAGAAAAGCCAAAACGGCTTAGCCCTGCAGCGCTTGAAACATTGGCAGTCATTGCGTACCGACAGCCTATTATCAAGAGCGATATTGAGGGTATTCGTGGTGTTGATGCAACGCCAACCATTAAGACGCTTCTCGAAAGAAGCCTCATTAAGATTGTTGGTCACCAATCAACCGTCGGTAATCCTGCGCTCTATGCAACCACGGAAGAGTTCTTGAAGCTCTTTAGCCTTGGCTCTCTTGCCGAGCTGCCAACCCTGCGTGATTTGGCTCCTCTTGAGGAAGATCCAGGTGAACCACAAGAAGTTGCTTCTAAACAAGATGAGCAGGATAATGAAATCCCAGATTTTCAAGACGCCATAAGCTCGTGACAAGTACACCTATCCGAATTACTAAATTTCTTGCCGAATGCGGCGAATGTGCCCGGCGTGGTGCTGAAGAGCTTATCCATGAAGGGAAAGTGCGCGTCAACGGTATCGTCGTGAAAGAATTTAATACGATGGTCGTACCTGGTCGCGATAATGTGCAGGTAGGTAATCGTTCAATACGAATGGCAGAGAAGGGTGTTATCTTGCTTCATAAGCCTCGTGGTGTTGTCTCGACGCTCTCAGATCCTGAGGGGCGAAAAAGTGTTGCTGACTACCTTACCAAACATCACCAGAGCTATTTCCCTGTGGGTCGACTCGATTACGATTCTTCTGGTTTGTTGATCCTCACGAACGATGGTGACCTTGCAAATCGCTTAATGCACCCGCGCTATGGTTTTGAAAGAACCTATGAAGTGCGTGTACGAGGCGAAGTCACAGAGAAAACATTGCGGCGTTTACTTCACGGCATGAAGATAGATGACGACTTTGTAAAAGCGATAGATGTCACTGTTGAAAATACAGAAGAGGGGCAAACTGAACTTGTCATTATCGTCGGGGAAGGCAAGAACCGCATGGTACGAAAGATGTTCGACGGCGTTGGGCATCCTGTTGTTCGCCTCAAGCGTATCCAACATGGTCCGGTAAAGCTTGGGACCCTTGCTGGTGGTCAGCTTAAGAAGCTCACTCAGGGAGAGTACCTAGCGCTGCGTAAGAAAGTCTTTGCCGAGCTTGAAGAGGGCAAAAAGCCTGCAGTGAAGAAAGCAGAAGCCCCTGTGAGAGCTGCTAAGCCCAAGAAAACACTCAAGAAAAATGTCCGCAGACGGGTTCGAGACTAGCTTTAAAAGTCTTAAAATTACCGCTACGAAATTCACCTACCAAGCGTCTTAATTCATAGATGCGTCGCAATCTAGCGTACGCTTTTATCTTCTAGGGCCCAGGTTCGGTGTACTTTGAGCAGTAAATTTAGTAACCAACACAAAACGCCACAATCGGCCAACCAGTCTTCTGATAGAACGAATTCCAAGCAAGGTCTTTATGAAGCAATCTCTGAGCAGCTGCGTGACTCTCAGCTGCAGCGAGAGATGTTTCAGCGTGGTATTCGGAAAATACGTGTCACGTTTTGCTCTGACTCTGAAAAGGAAGCTCTTAAAGGATTGCTGCCAGAAGTGACTAATGGTGTGAATGCGCTTGTTTCTAGAGTGTATGGTGGAGGGTTACGCCTTCAGTTGTTTGTGGATCCTGATACTTCTTCCATGGCACAGCCGTTGCTTAAAGATAAGCTAGTTGATTTTTTAGTGAGGTAAGTAGATGAGAAACGATACATCTGAAGCCTTATCAACTGTTTCTATGACAGCCCCGCTTGTGGAGATTGCGATCGAAAAGACTTCGCCCGAATATTTGAATAATTTTTTCTGCTCGGTTACCGGGGGGTTTTATCGTAGCAACACGATTCAAAATGTTTTTTTGCCTGGAGAAACCTTTGGGCAGCTCTATCGCCGTACGAGTACCAATGGTCATGCACATGATGGCGACCTTCAGGGCTATACTGATAAAAAATTAGAGATGACGCCTGCTGAATTCTTTGATTATATCGATCAAGCGATGGAGAGTAAGGGCATCTGTAAGAATCATGTTGCAATGCTACAAAAGGCAATTAGCGCGTCAGGCAATGATCTGCGTGTGCGCCATAAATTGCTTTCAGAGCTGCATGATTTGTTATTTCCTGTCTACTTAAAACTCAGAATTGATGGGTTTTCCCACCGAGACCTCGTAGGGTAGTATCCTTGGCATGACAGAAATATTTTTCGATCCCCATACCTGGGCGACTCTTGCGCTGCTTGTCGGTCTTGAACTGGTTCTTGGAATCGATAACATCCTTATTATCTCTATCTTAGTTGGTAAGTTGCCTGCTGCTCAGCAAGAGTTCGCGCGACGGCTTGGTTTAACTGTGGCTCTTGGTGCTCGTATTATTGCGCTCTTGGGTGTATCAGCTATTCAAAAGTTAACAACGCCACTGATTGCATCATTGACTGGTAAAGATTGTATTCTGCTTGGAGGAGGGCTCTTCCTTCTCTATAAAGCGGTCAAAGAGATACACCATGTGGTTGAAAAAGATTTTGATCAGCAGGTGCTTCAAGCTGTTCATACAACTATCGCAGCGACCGTGTTCCAGATCTTGATGTTTGATTTGGTGTTCTCTATCGATTCGATTATCACTGCTGTTGGGCTCACAGATCATCTCTCTGTTATCTATATTGCAGTGCTGGTTTCTTTTGTTGCAGTTTTATTGTTCAGTAAACCGATTGCTGAGTTTGTTCAGGCGAACGCTGCACTAAAAATTCTTGCGCTCAGTTTCCTTGTCGTTATTGGTGTGACGCTCTTTCTTGAAGCAATGCAGGTACACGTTCCAAAAACATATATCTATCTGCCGATGGCATTTGCTCTTGCCGTGGAACTTTTACAGATGCGACATAGCTCAAAAGCTAGGAAATTCAAGTAGTTTGCCAAGCAGCGCAGCTTAGTATATATTTACCTTATTGACGCGGGGTAGAGCAGCCAGGTAGCTCGTCGGGCTCATAACCCGGAGGTCGTAGGTTCAAATCCTGCCCCCGCAACCAGTTTTTCCCGCTTGGCGCTCGAGCCCAGGGGCGTGCCGCCCCTCGCACCTAGTCGGTGCTTCACCCCTGCAGTTTTTCCCGCTTGGCGCTCCCTTATTATTTTCTCCTCGCTGATGCGAGAGTTTTCCCGCTTGGCGCTTAGGGCAATCTTTTTTTACCTACCCATTGGAAGAGACGCTTCAGCAAATTCCCCTTGGAGAACTATAAGCATAGAGGGTTACAGCTATCCGCTATCGCAACGTGTTTATTTGCAAACTTTGCACGTCACTGAAATTGGTTTATTAATCGTATTGTTGATTCTTCCTAGTGTTGTTTGAGAGGTTGATAGTCCACTGCCGGGTTGTCGTGGATTTTTAGAACAGGTAACAACCTTGCGGGCGTTGGACAGCGCAAGTCCACCGTACTGCTTGAGCATTGTTTTGACAATTTTTACTTCATCAATAAAGCTGACCTTTACGCAATCATCTCCGCACACTGAAATAGAGCGCAGGATGTTTTTTTGAATTTCATTATTGATAAGTCGCTGTTTGCGAAGCATCAGCGAAGTGAGTTGTTTAGTGTTAATGTG
>JBILLA010000244.1:0-2975 GCA_044376365.1 Bdellovibrionota bacterium
AACGCCTTGGTCGCACGATGACTGCTGATGACGTGCGCCACCTCTACCAGCGGGCAGCATTTGGCGCTGTGCCACCTGAAGCCTATGAGTTGGCACGAACACAGGGCGTTGAAGCTGTTGTCGATGCAATGATGGAGTACCACAGTGCTGCTCAAGTCGAAGCGGATGCTGCTCGCTTTCTTGATGATAATGTTGATGGTACTGAAGTAGATCCAAGCGTGCGTGAATGGGGGCTTATGTACTGGTCGGTGTACCTATTACTGCACTCACCAAATCGCTATCACGAACGATTTGCATTTTTCTTTCTGCATAATCTCTTAGCAACATCACAGGATGTTTTAAGCTGGCATCAAAAAGACCTCATGCTTGATCACATGAATACATTACGATCAGGTGCTATTAGCGGCGACTATATTCCGCTCTTAAAATCAATAAGCCGTGATCCTGCAATGCTTATATGGCTTGATGGAGCAACCAATACAAAGTTTGCCCCCAATATTAACTATGCACGAGAACTCTTTGAACTCTTTACCCTTGGCTCGCCGAACCCCCTCTTTCCTCAAGAAAAAGACTATGCCGAAATAGATGTACGCCGCTCTGGACGTATGCATGCTGGATGGGGAGTCGATCGTATCGAAGTACTGCCTGACGTCTGGGCAAATACGCGTGTACTGCGCTCAATTAATGTTGATAAAGATCCTCAAATACTTTTTGAAGGAACTCCCTGCGAGAAGCTCATGAGTTTCGATGCTGGTACCGGACTTCCACGAGACATGGAAGTTATTGATCAAACCTTTGCCTGTCGCCGCCCTGAACACTTGCTTGCATGGAAACTTGCAAAGGAATACCTCAATGAAACACCAGACCATGATGTTGTTGTAACGCTTGCTTCGATACTTCGAGCAGAAGGATTTAATTTCAACAGGACTCTAAAAACACTCTTTACTTCAAATGTGTTCTACGCAAACAGTAACAGAAAAAGCATTGCTATGAGCCCCGTTGAAATGACTATACAGGGTATTCTTAAAGCAAATATGAAAGTCGCGTTGCTTGGGACGCAAGGTAGTTCTTCAACTGAAGTCGTACGCAATATTGTGTGGGAGCTTCGTGATGCTGGCTTTCGTCTCACTAAGATGCCGACAGTGTTTGGCACGAAAAACCTCGACTATGCCAATAGTGCTTGGCAGCTCTACCTTCAGAATGCACTCAGCATGCTTAGTTACTATGATATTTTCCGTCCATATGCTCCATGGGAATCAGCACCAGATCGCCAAGTCTTATGGACATGGTCATCGCTGCTTCCGCCTGGTATTGCACGACCTACCTCAAGTCAAATTATTGCACATCTATTACCGCAATTTAATTTAACAGAGCTCACCACTGCACAGCGTACAGAGCTAAGAAAGGTACTCGATACAGAAATTGACTACGATGGTGAGCATCGACAAATCCGAGCAACCTATGCGGATCCATTCGATGTTACTAATTATTGGGATGTGAACTATCGACTCCCCAAATTATGGATGCTTCTGACTTCATTAAATTCATTGAGGTAAATTATGGCTACAACTCGAAGAAACTTTTTGAAACAAACAGCAATGGCAGGCGCAGGAGCTGTCCTGCTTGATGCCTTGCGACCCTTTGGCGCAACTGCATTTGCTGATACATGCGGGACGGCTAAAAAATCGCTTGTACACATATGGCTCAATGGAGGTCCTGCATCGCATCTCCTTCTAGCACCTTCACCAACTGCAGCGGCGTTTAGCTCTTACAGTACCAATAATCCTACAGTTGGTGTCGGCGTTGGTTCCAATCCTGCTGGGCTATCAATCACTGGCACCTCAGAATACGTGCTGCATCAATCGTTAACTGCAATTCGCGATGCTATGAATACATCACTGCATTCATTTCGAGCGAGCATGATTAACTATGTTGGCTATCCAAATCAAAACTACTCACATGAGGAAAGCTCTTCGATTATGAAATTTGGCTCCCGCAACTATGCGGCTGCTGGTACTGGATGGGCTGGGCGACTCGCCGATCAATTCTGCACAGGGAATGATTTTGCTGTATTGAGTTTTGCTGGACGTTCACCAGTCCTATGGTCACAAAGCTATCAACCGCTGCTTCTTGATGATCTAAGCAATTATCAATTTTACGGCGAAGACTGGGACGGTCTTGGTGCATTCTCTCGACAGATCTTCCGCTCGATTCGCACTGGTGCGGATAGAAATGTGAGTGAGACCACGATGAAGCGAGCTCTTACCTCAATGGATAATTCAGTTGGTATTATGCGAACCATTGTCAGTGCGTATGAAGCACTGCCCTCTGGACAGCGTGCTGCGTATCCTACTGGAGACCTTAGCGGTACAACCCAAGACCCTAATCAAATGCACTGGTTTGCACGGCGCCTCAGAGATACCGCCATAATGATTCGCTCAAATATTCCGCCGCAGTTTGTGACAATTGAATTAGGCGGCTGGGACACACATGGCGATGGTGACGAACGAATTCCGCAGCTTGCAACACAGCTTAATCTTGCGCTTCGAGCGTTCTGCCAAGATCTTTCGCTTGGTGGCGTTGCAGACAAAACTGTCATCGTTGCTCAGGGCGAATTTGGTCGTAATGGTTTTGAGAATGCAAGCAAAGGAAATGATCATGGACATGGTGGCATGATGCTTGTACTCGATACGAAAGCACGTCCTGGAGTGCTTGGCCCCACTGGATATAACTCGATTGATTTCTATAAACGAGGTATTCAGGGAAGTCGCGGCGAAATACCAGGGGGCTATGGCTATCGTCGTGATGATGGCACAGCAGTTGATGGTATTGATTTTCGTGAGATCCTTGAACAAGTCATACAAGAGGCAGGATTTCCAACCGATCAGATATTCACTGAATCATTCAGCCGTGCTGGTATATCTGTTTTTACTTGAGCATCATTTACTTTCTATAGAAAGTCTTTGACTACTCCT
>JBILLA010000081.1:0-10068 GCA_044376365.1 Bdellovibrionota bacterium
CGTGGTGCTTTTTTTATTTTTGGAGTCTTCTACGATTTTTCGGTACTCCTCTGCGCATGCAAGAAGTTCTTTGCTTTGAACTTCAAGTGCAGTTGCCTGATGAAGCACGTGTTTAGAGAGACTCTCTATCTCTCGATCTTCTGGTCGTGTAAGGAGGTATGGGTCAACCTGTCTGCGGTAAGTTTCTTTTTTGTGCATACGAGTATGTGACCTCTAGGATATGAAGCGTTTCCAATATTTTATCTTGGCTTAGCCGCTAAGCAATGCTGCTGATTGGGAATCAAAAGATTTCCTATGGTTGATTGAGGAAAAACTCATTTTGTACCTGTACCGGGGCTACTTTGTAACCTAAAGGCATTTAATACTAAATTGTATCTATCTATACAGTTGGATCGAGCTGTGATTTATCGCCAATTAAAGTCAGAAAGAACACTAACATCGGTTTCCATATTACCCAAAAAATTCCCATAGCAAATCCGATCGGTGCTATCGCTGTAACGCTACCGACAGTGGGCATATAGGAAGCGTAAACTGTTTTCCCAACAAAAATGAGCATAATGGAGATGATAAGATCCAGAACTACAGCCATGCGCAACATAAAAATCCCCCGTAGTTCTAACCTTCGTAACCAAATACCACCAACTAAATAACCAATTCCGAGGAGAATTCCTAAGATTCCCGTCATGAGTGTATAAAGAAAATAGTTTGAATCTTCCGACATGGCTTTAACTTTTTCTATTGTTTCTGAGTATTGCGATGGATCCATCATCTGAAGATCTGGTGGCAATTTACTTCTGTCCATTTTAGACATCATCTCCATCGATTGCTCCATAGTAGATGAACTAAATTTCAACATGACTGGCGTAAGTACTGAAGAGCCTAATTTAAGTACTCCTCCAATAAAGTATAAAATACAAAGCACGAAAGTTATTTTTATCCAAAGTGGGCGATGCATATAGGTTGTCCTCAAAAAGTATTATTCAAAAAGGCCCTTAAATATAAAGTATATGTTGACGTATAGGTGTACTATAGCACATAATACACCTATGTCAACTGTAATCAATGTATTGATTCAGAAGTTTTTTCTATGGCCTTAGGGTTTATCGTTTCATTAAGCGCAGGGATGCCTATTTACGAACAGGTGGTTCGAGCTGTTAAGAAATCAATCGTGTCTGGAGAGCTAAAGATTGGGCAGCAGTTCCCATCTGTACGTGAATTAAGTAGGGAACTCAAAATTAATCCTAATACTGCTCAGAAGATCTTAGAGAATTTAGTACGAGAAAAGCTTGTTGAAGTAAGGCCTGGAATTGGATCTGTGATCTGCGCCGGAAGCGCACCAAATGAAGAACGATCGGAAATAATACTGGGCGATAAACTCAGTAACTTAATTGTAGATGCTAAAGCACTTGGAGTTGATAAAGCAACATTTCTGAAAGCGGTAGAGAAACATTGGATGATTCAAAAACATAAGGTGAAATAATGAATGTAATTGAAGCACGCGATCTCATAGTAAGATTTGATGGTATTGCAGTTCTAAAAAAACTTTCTTGGTCTCTCGAAGAAGGTAAGATTACAGCACTAGTTGGTCCAAACGGAAGTGGAAAGACATCGTTTATACGAACACTCTTTAATATCTACCCATACAAAGGTACCCTCAAAATATTGGGATGTGAATCAACTAAATTAACTCCTGCAATTTTACAGAATATTGGATACATGGCTGATGGTCAGGTACTGCCTGAGTGGATGACTATTAAACAATTATCCTCATTTTGTAGATCATTGTATCCTACATGGGATGATTCGCTATGTTCAAAAATGATTAACGAATTAGATATTCCGACTAATAAGCCTTTGAAATTTTTCTCCAGAGGTATGAAAGCTAAAGCTGCTTTGGTATCTGCACTGGCTTACAAACCTAAACTTTTAATACTCGATGAGCCTTTTAGTGGGCTTGATGCTAAAGTAAGAGAAGAAGTCGTTGATTCAATTTTAGAACTCGTTCGAGAAGCAGGTCTTTCAGTTTTTATCTCTTCACATGACCTCCCTGAAATTGAGCAGATTACTGATTCGATAGGGTTTCTGTCAGATGGTAAGATTCAGATAGATGGATCTATGGATACAATACTAAGTAAATTTAAGCGTATTGTAGCTACTCTACCATCCATATTCGATTCGAAAACAGTAATAAAGAGCAGTTGGCTAGATGTTTCTATACATGAAGGTCGTATTGAGTTTGTAGATACTGAGTTTAATGAGCAGATGCTTAGAGAATATATTAATTCTGTAGCATCCGGTGCTGAAGTAACACAAATTGTACCTCTATCATTAAAAGAGATCTATCTTCAGATTTCTAAGAATAAACAAAAATAAAGGGAAATATAGTGTCAACTATTTTTGCAATAATCAGAAAAGATATCTCACACTTTCGACTACTTTTTATTACATGGCTTTTTTTTCTTTTCTTTGCCACTTATGTAGAAACATTTAATTTTAAAGGTTCGTATGAAATATGGCTCATTGCTTCGGCAAAAGAAGGGCTGTTCTTTTTGCTGAGAGCATTACGATGGATGATTCCATTTTTTGTTGTCATCCCAATAGTTACACATGATAATTCTTTGAATCTGCCCAACTCCTTTTGGCATACAAGGCCCATATCGCGACTACAACTTTTTCTTTCTAAATTCAGTTTACTATTTATCTTTGTGGTACTCCTACCAGCGTTTTCAGAAACTTTTATGCTTGTGTGTAAAGGAGTTCCTCAAAACGAAGTGTTCGGCACTCTATTTGACGTTCTCTTACGTGAATTGTTGATACTAGTTGTAGCTTTTTTACTTTCGGCTGTGACAGTTGATTTTTATCAATTTATAATGGTTCTTTTTTTATTTGTGGGAACCTTTGTTATAGGTGCTATCTGCAGTTTTGCTATGCGAAGCTTATTTTTAGTATCTACGAATGGTTTCCTTAATACAAATTTTGATTCATCTCTTCTAAGTAAATTATTTAGTTTTCATATTTCACCTGTAATTCTTGATTCACTAATAGTGCCACTAATCTTTGGGCTCTGTGCTTATATTCAATATCTTTATGGGAAGCGTTTATTGACCGCACTTTCACTATCTGCTCTGATAATATTTTACGTATCAGTCGTATTTAAACAAGATTATTCAAGTACACTAATCTCGAATCAAGCTGAAGCTCCGCAAGCTATAAGCGGGTCTATAAGCGCAAAAATAGTAGATGTTTCATTTCCGAATCAACCTTCTAATGATGAATCTATAAGAGAGGTGGAAATTAAAATTTCACTCAATGAATTTCCAGACAAAATGGCGATGAAAGAAATATCAGCGAAAGCTCGCTTTCACCTGGATGATGATTCAATTGTTGAACTTAATGATGGATGGATCGCAAGAGAAGCTCCCTCAAGTGTTTTGATAAGTAAAAGAGGGATTGAGAACTTTTTAACTGAACGCTTTAAAAATAATGTGAAGGTTAATTTCAAAGATCCCCAGTACTACAAAATTGTTTTCACAGGCAGCGCGCAAGATATTGCGCGAATTAAATCTAAAGCGAAGTTAAAAAGCATTCAACTTGTTGTTAAAGGTGTTACTTTTGATGAATACTTTTCAACTAAACTTGATATGAATACTGTATATGAAGATTATCCTTATCATTATACCGTCGTTCCATTTTCTACTAATACTCTACAGGGACAATTCTCTCAGAGTATTCTAGGGATAAATGAAAGATATTTTACGAGAAGTAGAATAGAGGAGGAAATTTATCAAAAAGGCGATGAGGAAATTAGCATTGCAGTTAATACTACGACAAATGAGGCCACTTTACTTTCTAGAAAGACAATTTGCACAAGCGGAATTACAAATTCATTTGTAACGGAAGTTTTTGAAATTTTCAAGCCTTCAATAAATGAGAAAGCTATCAATATAGATCAAAATTGGATTAGAAATTCAAGTTTTATTCGTCTTAGATCTGTTGGTGATAAGATTAATGAACCAGTTTATGAAATATTTGCAGGGGATAAATTACCGTAAAAGTAAAACTCAAAATCTATTTGTTTCTTATTGAGTAGCATTCTCTGCGATTTCTTATAAGATCATTTTATACCTGTACCGGGGCTACTTTGTATACCTGTACCGGGGCTACTTTGTAACTTAAAATCTTCTATTTTATCTGAACCAAAAAGGCTCAACATGCCGACACGTGAGAAGGTGAGTTTAAGTTGGTTTAATTAGTGTTTAAATGGGAAACTGATATGGAAAATTGTATGAATAAAAGAGTGATTTTGAGTGCTATGTTATGTGGTTTGTTGATGGTGTTATCATCGAATAATGCAATCGCAGAAAAGAAATCTTCAGATAAAGCTCGCACGTCAGTATATTTAGTATCGGCTCAAGCGACTTATGAAGGCTGCCAGAATGAGACCGTCACCACTGATCATGTTGGTTCAATTCGCATTAGAAGAAATTCTGTCGTCCTTCGATTAAACGACATGCCTATTCTCAGGGGGCGTGTCAAACTATACCATCAAACCACTCTTTTTGGCGCTCAACTTGATGGATTATCATTAGAACGATTCACTGTTGACACATCTGATATTCGTAATACCGCAGAGCGATACCAGGGAATTCCATCAGAAATTTCTGCAGGGATCGAAATTGAAAGAATCCAAGGGGCGCAAAATATTTGTACTGACTCGGGTCGTTTGGATTTGATACTAGGTAAGCGTGGGTCGCGCTGATAAATTTATACCTGTACCGGGGCTACTTTGTAACTTATTGATGACAGGCATAAAGAGTTAAATTTATAAGATCTTTTAAAACAGGGAAGCCCTGTACTAAAAAAAGCTATTGCTGCATAAAGTACAAACAAGAGTTAGCTATGGCTGGTTCAAGAAAAACTCATTGAGCGTCTTTCCTGTCTCAACATACCCTCGTGCTGATTGAGCGATATGCTGTACCTCTGCGTCGGTCAGAGTGCGAACTGCTTTGGCAGGGCTTCCAAGAATTAGGGATCGCTCGGGGAATGTTTTGCCCTCAGTGACAAGGCTGTTTGCTCCGACGATACAGTACTTAGGAATGACCGCTTCATCGAGGATAGTGGATCCCATCCCGATGATGCAGTTATCGCCAATGGTACAACCGTGGATAATGGCTCGGTGACCAATCGTGACTTCTGCACCTACTATGCAGGGAGTTCTGCCGTGTGAAGTATGGAGTAGGGAGTGCTCTTGTATGTTGGTATTATCGCCAACCGATATTGCTTCGATGTCGCCACGCAGCACGCTTCCGAAAAAAATAGAAACGTGCTGTCCAAGTTTCACGTCACCGATAATCCAACTATCAGGAGCGATAAAGCAGCTTTCATGAACGAGGGGCTGCTTCGCTTGATAGGGGATAATCGCCATGTCTTTTATGCGAGTACTTTAAGGGCCTCAGCAACTGCTTTGTCTTTATTTGGAAGGATGACTGCCTCGAGTGATTTCGAGTAAGGCATCGGAACTTCAAGTGAAGAGAGCAATCGAACAGGTGCGTCTAGTTCGTCAAAGATTTCAGAGTTAATGAGGTGCGAAATATAGGCACCATAACTTGCAACAAGATTCTGCTCTTGGATGATCAAACAGCGATGAGTCTTAGAGACAGACTTAAATATCGCTTCTTTATCAAGTGGTCGAAGTGTACGAAGGTCAACAACTTCAGCAGAGATACCCTGTTTTTCAAGCTCTTTCGCAGTATCGAGTGCAATGAATACATTCTTAGACCAGCTAATGATGGTAATGTCGGTACCCTCACGCTTAATATCAGCCTTACCAATAGGGATAATGTACTCTTCTTCAGGAACAGGGCCTTTCAGGCCGTAGGTCAGCTCACTTTCAAAGAAGCAGCATGGATTATCATCACGGATACATGCTTTAAGGAGCCCTTTCATATCGTAGGGTGTTGCAGGAGCAACAACTTTCAGTCCTGGAGTGTACGCATAGAAATGTTCAAATGAGCTCGCATGTTGTGCGCCAAGCTGATAGGCAGCACCACCAGCACCACGGAAAGTAATAGGGCAGCTGAGCTGTCCTGCTGACATAAGGTGTCCCTTAGCGGCAGAGTTTAATATTTGATCGATAGCAATCAGTGAGAAGTTAAAGGTCATGAACTCAATCACTGGGCGCAGACCAAGCATTGCCGCACCAACACCGATACCAGCAAAGCCGTTCTCTGCGATTGGTGTGTCGATAACTCGTTTTGAACCAAATTGCTCTAAGAGCCCCTTTGAGGCTTTGTAAGCACCATTATATGATCCTACTTCTTCGCCCATAAGGAAGACGCGCTCATCGCGGGCCATTTCTTCTGCCATTGCTTCTTTAAGAGCATCACGAATCGCTATCTCTCGTACCTGTGGAATGTCATTCATTGCTGTTGCCATCGACTTCTTGATGAAAAAATAAAAACGTTAACTACTCTGTTGCCTTACATAAGGGGTGTGTCATCGCAGTACACGTACTGCGTTGCTGTTGAAGGATCAGGGAAGTTTGATTCTTCAGCAAACGTGACAGCATCCTTAATCTCAGCTTCGATCTCTTGGTCAATGGTGGTTTTTCTTGCAGCCATGCCTAGTGATTCAAGCTTGTTGCCAAGCGAGAAGATAGGATCGAGTTTTTTACGCTCTTCAACTTCTTCCTTCGTTCGGTACGTACCAGGATCCGCCATAGAGTGACCGCGGTAACGGTATGTTTTCGCTTCAATAAGGGTTGGTAGTTTTTGCTCGCGAGCACGCTTAACTGCAGCATGCATAACGGAACGTACGGCAAAGACATCATGGCCATCCATGGTGTCTCGAGCCATAGGGTACCCCATTGCTCGGATAGAAAGATCTTCGACTGGAGCTGTTTTATGGAGTGGTGTTCCCATTGCGAACTGATTGTTCTCAACGATGAAAATAACGGGAAGGTTCCACAGAGCCGCAAGCGACATCGCTTCATGGAATGGACCGATATTGATAGCACCATCACCAAGGAAGCAAATGGTGACACCATCAGTGTTTTGATACTTCTGGGCGAATGCTATGCCAGAGGCGACAGGGCACTGGGCTCCAACGATACCCCAACCACCCATGAAGTGGTTTGCGACATCGTAGAAGTGCATTGAGCCGCCACGGCCCTTGGCGCATCCAGTCTCTTTACCAAGCAACTCTGCGAGGCCAGCACGGGAGCTGCCGCCGCAGGCAAGGTAGTGGCCGTGGCAGCGGTATGCTGTCATGACATAGTCTTTTTTGAGGTCGAGCACCGAAACAGAACCGACGGCAACAGCCTCTTGTCCAATGTAAAGGTGAAGGAATCCCCCGATTTTTCGCTCTGTATAGAGGCGCGCGGCCTCCTCTTCAAAGCGACGAATTCGGAGCATCTGGCGATAGAGGTCTGCAATTAATTCTTGATCCATAACGAAGGGTGAGTTTCTCAAGTTTTTAGGGGCTTTGTCTACCTTTCCTAAACAGTTAAAAATAGGGCATGCGGTATGTGATGGCAGTAGATCCAAGTTTAACCTGCTCAGGGTGGGCTATTTTTGATATTTCAAGTAATTCCCTCCAGGCAGTTGGGAAGATAAAAAGCCTGCCTGCTTCGGCCCACAGCCTGCCAGAGCGCTATGAGGACCTGCAGCGACAGGTCTCACAGCTCTTTTTACACTTTAATCTGGGAAACTCTGACGTGGTCATATGCGAATCAGAAACAACCATGATTGACCCCAAGGCGGCATTCAAGGTGGAGCGGGTGCGAGGGATATTTGAAACTTTGGGGCGAGAGAGGGGGTGCATCGTGCCTGGGCGCATATCGCCTCGGACAGTTCAGTTTGAGGTGATGGGGCTTCGTGGAAAGCAACTACAGCGTTCTATTGTTAAGCAGAGCGCTCTTCAGACAGTACAGTCGCTTTATGCTGATTCTCTTCGAGCCTTTGGTCTTTCAGTGATAAAATCACATCAGGATATTATTGATGCAATATTACTTGGTCACTTAGCGACATCACGTCTCAAGAGTGCTTTAACAACAGGGGTTTCCATTGAGAGCTGCTTTATTTAAATCATTATTCCTATCACTTCTGGTTGCTTCAGCTGCTGGTTCACAGACGCGCACAAATCTTGAGAACCAAACCCTTGATTCACGTCGGAACAGCCTCATCATCTGTTCACAAAACTTAAAGAATTATTTAGGAGAGTCTCCTCGCAAGCCTCAAGATCCTCCTGGCCCTGTCGGCCCAAGTGATAAAGAGCAAGCGCTTATTAATCGGTTCGATCGTGCCGCATGTGATGTGATTGGCGTGCAAGAGCTTGGTGGTATGAGTGATGATATTGCGCAGCGCAACTTACAACGGCTTGCAACACTCTTGTATGCGCGAACCCAACGACGATTCTCTATGAAGATTGGCGATGTTAATGAGAACTCTCAACGAAATGCATTCCTTGTTGCCGATGATAAAGCGCATATTGTGCATGTAGTAACCTACCGAAAGCTTTTTCTTCCAAAGATTGATCCAACTCAAAAACCTCGTCTTTTTACAAGGTCTCCGCTTGAGATACAGATCACCGTCGATGGTAAAGATGGCCGCATGGATAAAAATATTTCGCTCTTGAACTTTCACTTTAAGTCCAAGAGTGGCTCAAAAGACGATCCTGCTGCTCTGCAGTGGGAGACATACCGCATGGAGATGTCGGAAGGTATTCGACGTGTTGCTGAGGATAGATTTAAAGCGCAGATCCAAGCTGGAGAACCGGTGATCCTGTTGGGGGATAGGAATGCGCATAATGATACTGCAACAGCAAAAATTCTTGAAGGATCGCTCACCCTTGATGATTTTAAAGCAAAGAGCCGTTGTCGACTCAGCAAACGAGGGACACCACTTTGTCAGGGAGACACCCGGCGTCCAATAAGCTTTATGAGCTTACTGACCTATGACCCTGAGACTTCAAAGCTTCCTGGTACCTTTGTCTACAACAAAGTGTTCTCGTTTCTTGATGATATTCTTATTAACGTTTCGGCTATTAATTTTACGCGAGAAGATCCAGATACAGAGGGTAATTATATGTCTGGAATTATCAATACAGATGCTAATGCCTCTGACCACGCCCTGGTGTGGTCCAAGCTTGCTTGGTAAGCAGCATCTAAACAGTCTTAACGGTTTTTCCTCAGTGAAATTCGTAGAGGCGTTCGTGCAGAGCTGCAGAGGGCTTGTAAAAAAAATCATGGGTTGAACTAAAAAAAGCTCCCAAAACTAAAATTACGTTTCGAGCATTCCGATGGTCTTTTTGTGAGCAGCAAAGGTTATGAGAGGCCTTTCGGTGTTGCTACAAGAGAGAAAGAGAGAGAATTGAGAGGGGAGGGTCTTATATGACACGTTTCATACTTGCTTGTATTTTTTATTCAAGTGTTGCGCAGTGGGGATATAATGAAGTCGCATTGATTTTTCCAGATGCGATTCCGTTCCTGAACCAAGCGATACATAAAGTGCAAATTCCGACCCATAACACATGGTCACGCTCTGGAGTTGAGTATTACGTGAATCACGCTACGAACTACATCGACCAGGTCAAAGATGCAGTCGAGGATATGAAGGGTCTTCTGGATGAAGGAGAGAGAATGCGCCGAGGATAATCCAGGGTCTTAAAATACATAAAAAAAAGGGGGACAGTTGCCTGTCCCCCTTTTTTTGTACCTGTGAAGGTCTTTATTTCAATAGTGGCGCGATAACAAGCGCAAGGATTGAAACAAGTTTGATGAGGATATTGAGGGCAGGTCCAGATGTATCCTTGAAAGGATCGCCAACTGTATCACCAACAACAGCTGCTTTGTGAGCATCTGTTCCTTTTTTCTCACCAGCGATAAGCCCTTGTTCAATGAACTTTTTCGCATTATCCCACGCACCGCCAGCGTTTGCCATGAAGATACCAAGGATAACACCAACAACGGTCACACCAAGGAGGAAACCACCAAGTGCTTCTGCACCAAAGATAAAGCCAACCACAACTGGAGATGCAATCGCAAGGATTCCAGGAAGGCGCATTTCGCTC
>JBILLA010000082.1:0-10051 GCA_044376365.1 Bdellovibrionota bacterium
AATATGAATATTGCTCTCGGTATCCCTGAAACAACTGGTCTATTTTTTGGAGGACTCCGTCCTATATAACCCTATGGCACACACTTCCCCACTCCTTGATACCTACGAACAGCTTCCCTTTCCTCTAGTAAAAGGAGACGGTGTCTATGTGTACGCAGAAGATGGACAACGCTACCTCGATCTATACGGCGGTCACGCAGTGTCGCTCTTAGGGCACTGCCCTGCTGCAATTATCAAAGCGATTGAAGCACAGAGCAAAGAGCTCTTCTTCTACTCAAACATTGCACGAGTTCCCATTCGAGATAGTGCTGCTGCTGCACTCACTAAAATTGTATGGAAAACCTTTCATCATTTCTTCTTTTGCAACTCTGGTGCAGAAGCAAACGAGAATGCTCTTAAGCTTGCAATACGTCTTACGGGACGGGAAAGACTTATATCGTTTAAAGGTGCATTCCATGGCCGTTCACTGCTCTGCACTGCGGTAACTGAAGGCGCAAAAACACATGCTGAGTTAAAGGGATGGTGCGGTGATCGTGTTAGCTTCCTCACACCAAATAATTTTGATGATCTAGCTCTCATCACCAATGAGTACGCTGCCGTTATCCTTGAACCAATTCAAAGCATTGGTGGCGTTACCTCTTTTGATTCACCATTCCTCAAAGCACTTCGAGCACGATGCACAGAGGTTGGTGCACTTCTCATCTATGACGAAGTCCAAACCGGATTTGGCAGAACAGGTCTTCCCTTTGTCTCAGGTTATAGTGGTGTGGAGCCTGATATGTTTACGACTGCAAAGGGTATCGCCAGTGGCTATCCAATAGGCGCTCTCTTTGTGCACGATCACATCGCTTGCCAGGTGAAAATGGGCGACCTTGGATCTACCTATGGTGCTGCACCTGTTGCGATGGCTGCAATTGCTGCAACCGTTCACGAGCTAACCAGCCGTCACCTCTTTCGTCATGTCCAACATCTTGATGAATGCTGGCGTGCTCTTGCAACAATTCCAGGAGTTGAAGAGATTCGTGGCAAAGGGTGTCTCATTGGTATTAAAACCAAGATCCCTGCCAAAGAACTCCTAAAGCTCTTTTTAACAAAGGGCATCATTACTGGTACCTGTAAAGATCCCCACGTCCTTCGTCTGTTGCCGCCGGTGATTCTTCAACCAGAACACATTGCAACATTTGCTGAGCATTTAAAAACTTTTTTATCGTGAGTATCTATGAAGAAATTTATTTCATTTTTTGACCATTCACCTGAAGACATTCTTGAACTTGTCCACAAAGGACTTGCTATCAAGAACCGTCAGATAATCCCATCAAACATCGCTGGCAAAACGCTTGGGATGCTTTTTTTCAATCCATCACTTCGAACACGTGTGTCGTTTGAAATGGCGATGCACCGCTTTGGAGGTAAAGCTATTCCTCTTTCTGCAGGGGGTGATCTGTGGAACCTTGAATTTCAAGAGGGCGCAGTCATGGATGGTTCAAGCGTTGAACACGTCAAAGAAGGTGCTCGAGTTTTAAGTCGCTATGTCGATGCCATCGGTGTTCGAAGTTTTGCAATGCTAAAAACTCTTGAGGAAGATCTGCAGGATACAATTATCCGTAGCTTTGACCGATACAGCACTGTTCCTGTTGTCAGCATGGAATCTGCTATCGAACATCCCGCTCAAGCTCTTGCCGATATGATGACTATTCGCGAGCGACATGGACAAGAAAAAGTAAAATTTGTCTTAACTTGGGCGCCGCATGTAAAACCACTACCCATGGCAGTTGGTCACTCTGCGTTATTAGCTGCGGCTCATCTTGGGCTGGATATTACTATTGCTCATCCAAAGGGCTTTGACCTCGCCCCCTCATACGTGCAGCAGGCATCAGACATTGCGGCATTACAGGGCGGATCTGTTGAAATATCCTTCGACCAACAAAAAGCACTGAAAGGTGCCACTGTTGTGTATGCAAAGAATTGGGCACCTGTGTCGTTCTATGGAAAAACTATTGGCATCTCAAAGCTTCATCAAGAATTTAAACAGTGGATGCCGACGGCAAAAAGCCTTGCAGACACGAAAACGCTCCTGCACTGCCTTCCTGTCAGAAGAAATGTCGAAGTTGCAGACTCAGCACTTGATAGCCCAATTGCAGCTATTATCGATCAAGCAGAAAATCGCATGTGGGCTCAAGCAGCTCTCCTTGACTCAATTTTTCAACCAGCGTAACAAGGTAGATTACTATGTCTCTACAACTTTCTTCAGTCCTCGATTTTACATCGCTCCGCAGTGCCCTACCCTACATTAAAAGATTTCGAGACAAAGTCTTTGTCTTCAAATTAGGAGGTGACCTGTGCGAAGACACAAAAGCGACTACGAATGTCATAGAGCAACTTTCCTTACTGAGCCTCCTTGGGATCAAAATGATCTTGGTTCACGGAGGTGGTAAACATGCAACAAATCTTGGTAACAAGCTTGGTATCGAAAGTGAATTTGTCTCTGGTAGAAGAGTGACCTCAAAAGAGATGCTTGATGTGGCAAAAATGTCCTTTGCAGGCCAGCTCAATACCGACCTGATTGCTGCATTTCGTAAACATGATATTCCTGCCGTTGGCTTAAGCGGCATTGATGGACGACTCATTAAGGCGTCTAAACGAAACCCCAAAAAAGTCTTTGACGACGCACAGGGCAAAGAACGTGAAGTCGACTATGGCTTTGTTGCTGATATCGAGTCAGTTGATAGTGCTATCCTCTCGCACCTGCTTAGCGGAAACTATGTTCCTGTTATCTGCTCGCTTGCCTCTGATGACACAGGCCAAGTGCTCAACATCAACGCAGATACCCTTGCATCCAAAATTGCTGCGGCTATTGGGGCAACAAAGCTCTGCATTTTAGGCACCGTGGACGGAGTCCTCCTTGACGTTAAAGACCCTCAAACGCTGCTCTCTATCCTTAATAAAGCTGAGGTCGAAAAGCTCCTCAAAGGCACTACTATCTCTGGAGGGATGATTCCAAAACTGACCACCTCTCTTAATGCGCTTGACCATGGCGTGCCACAGGTTCACCTCATTTCAGGGGTCAGAACGGATGCAATCTTACAAGAAATCTTTACTAATGAAGGTTCTGGTACGATGATTGTGCCCTAATGGACACAATTCTTATTACTGGCTCTCAGGGGGAAGTTGGCCACTCCCTTATTGAATACTTTTTAGCACAAAGCGATGCGAATATTGTTGCATTCGATCTTCGTCAGCCTGCCACAACGTACCATAGTGCATCACCTCGTGTTACTCATGTGACGGGCGATATTACCGATGCGGCGGCTATACAGAAGCTCTTCCACGACTATACTTTTACAGGGGTCTTTCACCTTGCTGCAGTCTTATCATCTGGTGGTGAAAGAGATCCTGAAAAGACACACCACGTCAATGTCGGTGGTACCCTAAACCTGCTGAAAGCGACACAAGCAAGCAGCAGTGCCCAAGGCCGCTCAATTAAATTTATGTTTCCAAGCACTATCGCTATCTATGGAGTTGATGGAGCGTCAAAACGTTCCGATGAATGCATTAAAGAAACAGAGCACACAATGCCCATCACCATGTACGGCAATAACAAGCTCTACGTTGAAAATCTTGGCAGGTATTACTCTGAGTACTATAAGTTTCTTACTTCAACACCAGAGGACGTGCGACTTGATTTTAGAGCCGTACGCTACCCAGGGCTTTTAAGCGCAGATACTATGCCAACAGGGGGCACCAGTGACTATGGCTCTGAGATGATTCATGCAGGTGCCGCTGGTCGTTCCTATGCATGCTTTGTTCCGCCAACAGCTCGACTGCCCTTTATGACAATGCCAGATGCCGTACGTGCCCTTATCGAGCTCTATCAAGCACCGCAAAAGTCACTGACCAGACGGGCTTATAATGTTGGTAGCTTTTCAGTTACTGCTCAGCAGATTGAAACAAAAGTTCGCCAGGCATTCCCTGCGATTGAGGTGAGCTATGATCCACATCCCAAACGCTCTGCTATTGTTGCATCATGGCCAGGTGATATTGACGACGCCGCAGCGCGACGCGATTGGGGATGGAAACCTCAGTACTGTTTCGACTCAGCATTTTCAGAGTATTTAATTCCTGCTATTAAGAAGAAATATGCATAATTCATCAGAAGACCTCCTTGCTCCCTTTCGCGCAACCCTTGAAGAGATTAAAGAGGCAGGCCTCTATAAATCCGAACGGATAATAAAAAGCTCACAAAACGTTGAAATAACAGTCAACGACAAAACGGTCTTAAATTTTTGCGCAAACAATTATCTGGGCTTAGCTGACGACCCGCGCATTAAAGCTGCAGCAATAAAGGGCATTGAAACATATGGGTTTGGACTCGCCTCAGTGCGCTTTATCTGTGGAACACAAACTATTCACAAAGAACTTGAGCAAGCGATAGCCTCTTTTCTTGGCACCGAAGATACCATTCTTTATTCCTCATGCTTTGATGCTAATGGTGGACTTTTTGAAACTCTTCTTACAGAAGAAGACGCAATCATTAGCGATGCCCTTAATCATGCATCAATTATTGATGGCATTCGACTCTGCAAAGCAAAACGATTTCGCTATGCAAATGGCGACCTTGACGAACTTGAGATGCACCTTAAAACAGCTCGCCAAGAAGGAGCCAAAAAGATTCTCATCGCTACCGATGGTGTTTTTTCGATGGATGGCTATGTTGCAAAACTTGATGCAATTGTTGCGCTTGCGGAGCAGTACGGTGCGCTCACTATGGTTGATGAATGTCATGCGACGGGCTTCTTTGGCGCTACGGGTCGTGGCTCTATCGAGCACTGCAATGTCATGGGTAAAATTGATATTATCACCTCAACGCTTGGTAAAGCTCTTGGTGGTGCTTCAGGTGGTTTCACCACAGGTCGTAAACCAATTATCGACCTTCTTCGCCAACGCAGCCGCCCGTACCTCTTTAGTAATTCGCTTGCACCTGCGATTGTGACAGCAAGTCTTGCCTGCCTTGATATCTTACAAGAAAGCTCTGCGGCAATTGATAGACTAAAAGAGAACACACGCTATTTCCGAGCAGGACTTACAGAAGCAGGTTTTACGATTAAACCAGGTATTCACCCCATTATTCCTGTCATGATTGGAGACGCAAAGAAAGCATCTGAGTTCGCCGATGCGCTCCTTCAAGAAGGTATCTATGTAGTTGGGTTCTCGTTTCCTGTAGTGCCCAAGGGGCAAGCGCGTATCAGAACACAGATGTCTGCAGCGCATACAAAAGAACAGCTCGATAAAGCACTTGCAAGCTTTATTAAGGTTCGCAACATCATCGGTCTTTAAAATTATCAGTAGCGTTAGTGCATAACGCCACTGAGCATCGCTGAGCGAAACTGTAGCGTAAAACTTAACTGCTGGCGGTTAATAAGGAACTGCTCAGACCAGCCAGTTTGTGAATGTTTATGAACACAGACAAGATCCAATAGCAGATTTTGATGGTGATCTGCATCATCGCGAGCAATCCCTCGCATCTCTGCATAGCCTACAGCCGAAAGACAGTAACTAAGAATAAGCTCCCCAATACTCTCTGACGGGGCGATATTGGCACCAAGCTCTTTTGAGAAAGAAAGCCCAAGTCGCTGCTGACGACTGCGAAACCACTTCTCTTCTGGGCGCATCGTAGCTTGATCAAAGGCAAAGTGCTGATCAACTGGCTCGGTGACGGGATATTCACTTAAGATAGATTCGATTGGCGCTGTAACCGTACCAATAATGCGCTTTTTAATGAGGAATACGCAGGTCAAGTGATCAGGGGCATGCTCTATATCACGACTAATAAAGATGCTTTTTTTGTCGGTACACCAGCTCAGAGCAATCTCTTCCAAAGAACGTGACGTACGGCAAAGCGACTTCAGCTCGCGAGTTGATACGGGAAATCGACGATGAGAGGCTGGCTGAAAATTACTAAACATCTTCTGCTGAGGGATACCATATACAGCTTTTAAGGATCCCAAAAGAGGTTTTCTTTAAGTAATTTAAACTTAGTGAAAGAGCGGCTCAACTGCCGTGCCTGCCTGGGCAATCTTGACAGTCTTTGTTATCCACTCGACCAGCTCACTATACTTAATTGGCTTCTGAATAAAACTTAGCGCTCCGCGAGCAAGTAGCCGTGAAACTTCTAGATCATCAAGGTACCCACTTATTAAGACGATCTGCGCGTCGGGATTGATTGCTTTTAACTTTTCAAAGCTCTCTGCGCCATGGCACTGTGGCATCTTCATATCAAGCAGGATGAGAGATACCTGATCTTTGTGCTGCTCATACCAGGTAAAAGCAGCGAAGGGGTCAGAGAAACTAAAGGTCTTAAATCCAGCTCGCTCAAGAAAGCTACACGCTAATTCAGCAAGCACTGGTTCATCATCGATAATGAGGACGGTCCCCAATGATGGCTCTACATCACGTGTGACGACAACTTGTGATTGCAGATGCGGCACAGCAGGCTCACCGACAACAGGCAAGTAAAGAGAGAATGCAGAGCCAGATCCTACCTGCGAATCAACTTCAATCCAGCCACCGTGCTTCTGCATAATCGCATATGCCATAGAGAGTCCAAGCCCAGACCCCTCACCCTCTTTCTTGGTTGTGAAGAACGGCTCAAAGAGCTTCGACAGATTCTCTTCGGGAATACCAGACCCCGTATCACTAATAGTAAGTACAAGGTAACGACCAGGCTCCGCTTGAGGGTTTGAATATTTTACCTGCTCAACATCTGAGAGCGAGTAGTGAAATCCGATTGTGCCGCCTTGGGGCATTGCATGAATTGCATTGATAATAAGATTTGTAATGACTTGGCTGAGCTGGTTCTTATCAGCCAAAATAAAATGATCTCCAAGCTGACCACTGACCTTATATGTAGTGTTTTTATCAAGCAGACTACGAGATAGATCGAGGCAACTATCAACTATAGTCTTTAAGCTCACTCGATTCATTGAGAGCTCTGTTTGAGTTGAAAACGACAAGAGCTGACGAATCATATCGCTCGCAACACGGCAGCCACTCAGGGCAGCATGAGTACTCGAACGAGTCACTTCTGATGCAGCCGCATCCTGTTGCACGACGTTTAAGTGTCCAACAACAGCTGTCAGATGGTTATTGAGATCATGTGCAAGACCAGCTGCCAGCTGTCCGACTGCTTCCATTTTTTGTACCTGAAAGAGGTGCTGTTGGAGCGTTGCCGCTTCTTGGGCAACCTTACGCTGCTCGGTAATATCAATATGACAAGCAATATTTCCAATCACTTCACCATGCACATTACGATATGGACATGCATTAATAATCGTCGTTAAGTGTTGACCATCTTTCGAAAGCTGAGTTATTTCGTATGAATCAGAACTTCCTGTAAGGCGCCGGGAAGTCCCCTCTAGAATTTTATGCTGCTCTTCCTTCGGAATAACAAATTCAAAGGCTTTCTTACCAAGCAACTCCTCTGGGGTATAGCCTAACATTTGAGCATACCGATGATTAACATAGATGATGCTATCATCAAGGTCTCCGATGGTGACACCTTCCGTCAAATTATCGAGTACTGTTTGAAATCGCAGATCGAGCTCTTCGTTACTCGTCTCAAGAATCTGGCGTTGAATAATTGGAGCGACAAGTTGCGAAAAGATCGTCGCAGACTGCACAAGATCATCACTAAACCGAGGCTGAGTATTCGTCCAAGAAATACCAATCGCAGCAATCGGTGCACCATCAAGAATAATTGGTAATACTAAAAGTCCTTTCAGACGCTGCCGCAAAAAGACGCGATGTGCAGCCATTGCTTCACGAGGAATGTCAGACTCTTTCTCAATGCAAATAATTCGATCAGCAGTAAGCTTTTCAGTAAACCACTGCAGGTCGCGCATCAAGAACGATACGTCTCGATCAAGGTCGACGCGCTCTTGATCTTTTCTCCATTGGTGCGTCATAAGCGCTCTATGCTTACGAACCTGAATAAGCCATGCGCCATCGGCATCAGCGAACTGAGCTACCTTTGCAAGCACAGCTGGAAGAAGTTCATGAGGAGAAGACAAGGTGGAATCAGATAACAGTTCAGATATTTCTAGTAGAAATGTAAAACCAGCTTGTGACATCAGTCTTTCGATACTACTCGATGCGACTCAGCAAGTGAAAGAAAAAAGCGAATTAATTGGGGGAATTAGCAGAATAACTAAAGAAATCGGGCTCTTAGCTCGCTTGGAGGCAGCGGACATGCATCGTACTTACCAAATATTCTATAGCGATTCCTTGCAATGAGGTCATAGATATAGTCTCGAACTATCTTCGGAACCAGGTGGGCAAGGCGAGCAAGGTGCCACAGACCACCTACCGTAGCAAAAACAAACAGCACGGCATCACTCTTTTGATACAAGACACCGCGACTCTCATCGAGCAGCACAATACTTTCACCTGGTGTAAATGAAACATTACTCTGCTGTGCAATCTCTTTTGCTGTAGAACTTTCTTGAGCAACAAAATAAAAAATGCCGCTTCTATCTATCTTAATGACAAAGAGCACAAACCAATTACAAAGTGCACAGACCCCATCATAGAAGATTATCTTTCGGTTCATAGACGGGCGTTAAAACCAATCTGCACACGATGATCCTGCAATGTTTGAAGCCCATCATTATCATATGAGACAGGAGCATCAATACGAACATAGACAAGGTACCGATTCTCAAAAGTTAAATCGACACGAGGACCAATAGCCATATAACTTTGACCACTATCGGCAATCGTAGAACCATCTTGCGTATCTTGATCTTTACTCAGACCAGACAGAAACAGCTGTGCATCAAAAGAGAAGTCTGTATCCTCATAAAAACGGCGTCCCGCGCCAAGATTCCACCTCAAATCATTGCCATACTGATAATTAAGATCACCTTCCGTTCTAAGATTGTACTGAATCGTTGCATCAATAAGCCACGAATTGAACTCAGAACGAATGCCTGTCGCGAGAGGAAAATCAAAAGAACCACTCCCCGGTGAAACGGCACCACCGTACATGCCTGTTTCGCTCCAACGCTTTTCAGCAGGCTCAGATAATGGATCGGTATTGCCTGAAGGAACTTTAAATCCAGCAAAAAAATCCCACTGCAGCATCCCTCCACCACGTAAAGCTCGACGAGCTAGAACAATATCACTGTAGATAGCTACATCACCGATATTGGTGTCGTTGTAGGTCTCAAATTCACCACCTACACGACGCTTCACGCTTTGATTGATAATTGGCACGGCTGTTAAAATAGAAAATCGATTCGTGAACGCGTACTGAGTAGTCAACTCGGTAAGGTTTATCTTTTGATTCTGACTACCAAGACTTTCAACATCGTCACCATCCCGCTTTGTTTTAGAATACCCGAGGAGGTCTTCACGAATACCAAGCTCTACACTTTTGGCTTGATGCTCTCGAACGATGAGCGGCGTATAGATACCACAATAATCACAGGCGAAAGCAGTAGGAACGGCAGCCTGCACAAGAATAGCTGCAGCAAATAGGTATTTTTTCATAGGCAGAGTTATAGCGAATTATTTACACTCTTGCTATGGCGGAAAGTACATGGCGCGGTCATATACCAAGCAGTGCAATTATAATTACGGCTGCTCGAAGCTCTGGGGCTGGTGGGCAAAACGTGAACAAGCGTAGCACGAAGGCTGAGGTAACTTTTTTCATAGGGACGGCTGGAGTGCTGTCTCAAAATGAGCAAGCAAAGCTTATTGCATACTGCCAAAAGCATCGACCCTCTATTCTTGCAGGTATGGACGACTCCCCTTACCTGCTCGTAACTGCCATGGAACATCGTACATTTGAGCGCAATAAAGCCACCGCTATCCAAAAACTTGTACGCTTTATTACAAAAGCACTCACCGAGCCAAAAAAAAGAAAACAAACTAGGCCCTCCAAAGCCTCTATCGAAGAGCGCCTGCGATCTAAGAAAAAGCGTTCAGGAACCAAACGCTTACGTCAAAGTAAAATAGAATAAAATCAAGCATTTAGAGTGGTACAAGCGATCTT
>JBILLA010000245.1:0-2959 GCA_044376365.1 Bdellovibrionota bacterium
TCTATGGCTTTACTGCATGGAAGAAATCTGAAGAAGGTCAAAAAACCTTTGATATGATTGTGCTCAAGATGCCCCTTATCGGAAATCTTTATACTAAGATTGTCACTGCGCGTGTATCACGCACTCTTGGGACCCTGCTCACCACTGGCGTTAGCCTTCTTACTGCCATGGATATCGCAAAGAACATCGTCAACAACGTGCATGTGCGCCTTGCTCTTGAGAATGCCACCACAGGTGTTCGTGAAGGAAAGAGTCTTGCCTCAGAACTCAGCCGTAGTGGCATCTTTCCCTCCCTCCTATCTCACATGATTGCTGTGGGCGAACGTAGTGGTCGTATGGAACCGATGCTCTTAAAAGCTGGTAAATCGTATGAGCAGGATGTTCAGGCATCGCTTGCAGGGCTTACCTCACTGATAGAGCCAATTATGATTATCACCCTTGGGGGCA
This sequence comes from Bdellovibrionota bacterium, assembly GCA_044376365.1. Lineage (GTDB taxonomy): Bacteria > Bdellovibrionota_C > UBA2361 > UBA2361 > JBIKWN01 > JBIKWN01. The sequence goes on from JBILLA010000245.1 coordinate 448, forward strand.
TCGTTTTTGCCATTGTTATCGCCGTACTAATGCCTATGGTCGACCTCATCAACGTTGTGCAAAAATAGAGCACTATGAAACAGAATCGCTCCCCTTTATCTTCCCTTCACCGTCGTCGCGCACAGGCAGGTCTCACCCTTGTTGAGATTATCGTTGTGCTGGTTATCCTCTCTATCCTTATTGCATTCCTCACTGGTGGTTTATTCAGCCAAGGTGAACGAGCAAAAGCACAGATCAACTCTTTAAAAATGCAAAAAGCAAAGGCCGCAATTGGTCAATATCAGCTTATGTATAATCAGCTTCCTCCAGATATGAAATCATTGGTTTCATGCCCAAATACTGGTGGCGCCTGCGTACCGATTACTGATGAAGATACAATTACAGACGCTTGGGGTACTCCGTTCCAATACTCAAATGATGGAAGAAGCTTTACCCTTAAAAGCCTCGGTGCTGACAGAAAAGATGGTGGCTCTGGTGCTGAAGGCGACTTCACCATTACTGGCCCTTAATCGTCTCAGCTCTGATACTTTTTCATGCGCCAACGTGGATTTACCCTTATAGAACTTGTCCTCGTCATGGTGCTGGTCGCCCTCCTTTTTACCCTTGTTGGGGTACAGAATGGATCTTTTACATTCTGGCGTGAGGAGGGCTTTATCCGAAAATTCCAAGAGCAGCTTCGTTTTGTCTATACCCAAAGTGTTTCTGATCAAGCCACCTATCAGCTCGAAATCGATCTTGCTCAAAACACGTACCGCATCGGTGTTGTAAAGGAAGATGTCGTTTCGGATCCTATCCTTGCAGAGCTGCAGGAAAATCTTGGAGACTTAAGCCTTGAGCTTGCTGCATTCCTTAATCCTCCGATGAGTGAAGGAGCAACTATCATCCCATCCCCATCCTTTCCATCACTGTATGAACAGATGCCACTTCCAAACGGCATGAAATTTATTAGAGTAAAAACACCAAGTGGCATTATTGAAGCTGGCACAGGACAAGAATCCAAAGCATACCTCTACTTCACACCAAATGGTTCTTCTGACTTTGGCGTTATCATGATGCAACAAGCCAGCGGTGCTCCCGTCACTTTTGTTATTAATCCATTTACCAATCTTGTTGATATTTACCGAGATAACCGAGACATTTCATGGGAGAGTATCGTTGATGCACCAGCAGCAGCGCAAACATCCTCATAACAACACTCAATGCGGTTTCACACTGATTGAAATAATTATCGCAGTGATGATTCTTGCCGTATCATTAACGACGCTTCTTGGTATGCAATCAGCTGCAACACAAACTGCAATTAAAACCAGAAATAAACAGGAAGCGATGCTTGCTGCGCGCACTATTCTCTCTGGTATTGAGTACGCAGGGAGTACCGTACGAAATACAACAGCACAGGGGACTGCTTCAGAGATTGCTTTGCGATTCCTCAGTAAAGAAGCTGTCGCTCCTATCGTTGCCAAAGAGCAAAAAATCCCGCTGCGGGCAAAACTCGTTATCGAGTATTGGCCTATGCAAGATCTGCGAAAGGATGCACTTCAAAAAGTCACGCTTACAATGAGTTGGAGCGATCAACCTACAGATAGTATGACTTTTTACTATTTTATCACTGCACGGGAGCCAGAACAGTGAGGAAGCCCATACAAAAGCACCAAAGTTCAGGATTTACTTTTCTTGAAATTGTCATCGCTATATCGATCCTTGCTGTCATTATGGGAGTCACCTACAGCTCTCTCAACCAGATTATTCGTTCAAAAAAAATTCTTGATGACGCACGTGATGGCAAAGCTATCGCTGATTCAATACTGATTCGGATGACCAAAGAATTCCAGCAAGCTGTGAATAATCAAAACTTACTCCCACCCCCAACCAAGCTCAATCAACCATACCCTGGAAGTCCAAGACTCTATGCTGAGCGTAAAAAAATCGATTCTGGGCAAGAGCTGACCACCATCACGTTCATTACCCTTGCACAGCCAACACTTCTCTCCGAGCCCCAGTTTCAATCAGAGTATATCCAGGTAACGTACCGCGTAGAACCTGATCCCGACGACCCCAACAAAGAGCGATTACGCCTAATTCGAGAAGAAGTACCCCTTCTCAACCCACCAGCTGCTGCGTATAAAAGAACACTCGCGTTTCCTGTATCACAGGATATTCTTCAGTTCGATTTCCTCTTCTATGACTACAATAAAGAAGCTTGGGTCGACTCATGGGGGAAACATCCAAATACAAAGCTCCCCCCCCTCGTTGTGCTGCTCTTCCGTATCCGCTCTCCGCTTGGCAATACACAGACCTACTCAACGGTGATTGCCCTACCAAAGTCTAAGTCTGACTGAGTGTAATTCATCGGTTTTGCAACAGCCCGACTTAGGCCATACTAGTGTAAGATTTCATGGAACAAGTCCTGGCAGTAGATGCCTCTAAAAATATCATAGAGCTGGTCATCGTTGGCCTCGATCGTCTTGCATCAAAAATCCCCTCAGAGACGATCTCAGTCCTTGAAAAAGTA
>JBILLA010000246.1:0-2947 GCA_044376365.1 Bdellovibrionota bacterium
GTAATCAAAACCTAGTTTACGAACATGACATTTATGAGTTCCATAGACACCAGGAACCCCTTGAGCAATATCGCGAATACGTCTGTGAATTTCAGGATTAGGAGCAGTATCAAGTAACTCAAAGAGTGCTGGCTTTAATAAAAAAAGTGCGTTGATTAAAATAATACCAGCAGCAATCAATGCAGCAAAATCATCTGCACTTTCATAACCAGGACCACCTATAAGTGCTATCGAGATACCAACAAATGCAGCCATAGAAGTCATCGCATCACTTCGATGGTGCCATGCATCAGCTTTCACTGCGGTACTTTGAATTTCATCACCAACTACAAAGACTCTGCGAAACAGGATTTCTTTGATAGCAATAACGGCAAGCAGTACCCATAAGGTAAAAGGTTCTGGTGCGTGGTGAGGCGTGATGATTTCATTCACACTGGCTATGGCGATAAAGATAGCAGCAGCAAAAAGTATCATTGCTACAATAACACCAGCCAGTGGTTCATACTTACCATGACCATAGGGATGATTCGTATCAGCAGGACGTCCTGCCATCTTTAAACCGGCAAGTACCACAAGGGAAGTAAAAATATCACAGAGCGATTCAATGGCGTCAGCAATCAATGCATAGGAATTACCTAAAAACCCTGCAAGTCCCTTGATAAGAGCGAGCAGCGTATTGACTGCAGCACCAATGAGGGTACTTTTAACTCCTGATTGCACTGCTTGCTTTGTTTTTGCCATAACGTTTCAGAGAGACAACTATCAGAATCTTAACATGACCTAGAGCAAGTGTCTCTTGTGTAAAACAACGCTACTCCACGACCCTGACTGTTGTCTATCCATACCAACGAAGAGGGCTTAAAATAATTCATACAATAGTAAGCAAAAAATCTCACTGCCATTTCTTAGTACGCTCTGGGTGGTAAAATGGCATAACAAATACTATGCCCCCCGCTACCGAACCTTCACAGTCAAACCGTCTTGCGCATCAAACAATTGCTGATTTTTCAGAGTTTAAAATACGGTCCCAAGGGAAGATATTTTACTACCAAGCTGATGGTGCCTGCACGATCTTTGATACAAAGACAAAATCTCTTATAGCATACGAACAAGAAGACCGCAGACGAGACCTCTATGCTGAATGTCAGATGATTCAGACATTCCTCGATAAACGATGTCGCTCTATTCTGCTTGGTATTGCCAACTATCTTAGGCTCTCACGAGCTCCTTCTGCGAACTTCATAGAAAAATGTGCATCATTTTTTCAAGTCGCTATCCGTCTTACGTCTGCTCTTATATCTAAAGAAGACCAGATACATTCAAAGGCTCAACCTCTTTCAAAAGCAGACTATGATCTATACGGTCAGATCTTTAGTGCGCGTAGTAATCATGCCGATCCAATTCTACCATCTGAGCTCACCAAACGCCTCAGGAAACTACGTACAACTAACGATCCGATTCTGACACAATCATTCCCTGAACTAGAAAAAGCTGAGCAAATTCTTTATAAACTTGCACATCGAGATACTAATTCTTCGACATACCAAATGCTTTTGCATCATAAAGCTCAAAAGATAGAAGTTATTGAGCCAAGACTACGAACCATAACTGAAACTTCTCAGCAGTCTCAAAAGCCATTCAAGCTTCAGATTAGTGCCTACATCAGTCAAGGAGGAGGCACAGCAGGCCTTGCAAAACTGGTAGCACGCGATCTGCAACATCGTCTACCTGGGCTACAGGTGCAACTTGATATCGTTGGAGAAAACAACTCAACCCGGATCTTTGGTATGAACGATAGCGTTGCCACCCATTTAAAGCGACCAGATTGTATATTAAATATTGGATTCGGTGTTATGGTTTGTCAACGATCACCAAACATACCTGATATTACCTTCGATACACTACCTCGTGAAATGGATGCAGAGAATGCACTTTTACAAAACCAACTTATGACGCTGGATCTTACGAGCGCATTTGGCGCCGTTCCTTTTGATCAAAGTCTGGCATCACGTCGCAGTGAAGCCGATACGTGGGACAGATCAAAGCTTACTGCTCAACGAGAGGCATGGCTCTGTAAAGCACTGACTGAGGAAGTACATACACTGATCACCGAGCATTGTCATGGTTCGTTATCTTCCTGTGGATGGGGATTTGGATATTACCAAGACAGCAACGGCTTTTTGCAAGGCGTAGATAAAGTTATTGCGTGGCACAAAGAACACCTGACACCTGAACAAAAATTGCTCTACTTTGTTATTGATGGCAAGCATGCTGGTTATATTCATGGCACGGTACGGCGAGAAGATATCGCTGCAAGAGGAGCTCGCGTGATCGATACACAAACCAACACTATCTACAATCCTACCGAATCATCCGCTGTAACATTCTGCTTTCTCGATAGCCTTAACCATGATCATATCTTAACCCTACTTTCAGAGCTCCACGGTCTTCCAATAAAAGAAACATACCAAACAGGACAAAGATCATTTTGGGCACAAACACCTGCATTGGTAACAGGCAACGCTTCTGCTTTTGAAGCAATCAGCGCTGCGCTGCCTATCATTCATGATAGCTTTGATGCAGGGGTACATGGGTTTGATCTGGCTGCAAAGCATCTGACTCACATGCTTGCCCCAAACAGCGAATGGATACTATCTCATTCTGATAAAAAACTTCCCCCCATTCGTAATTTAACTTTAGATGGACGCCAAATCTCTTTTGCCTGTTCCTACCGAGACCTTGGAAGCGAGTGTATCTTACAGATCGCACGACGTTTATCTGCGACCGATGCATCACTTCTTGCATAACATCTTTTGAGTGATTTTTTACAAAAGCTCATCATTGCACTCTTTATGCAATGACTTCGATATACTACCTTGCGGCATAACGCTTACTGCTTTTGAGCAATAAAAAATACAATTTCATACTCATCGCAGCGTGGTGATAC
>JBILLA010000083.1:0-9981 GCA_044376365.1 Bdellovibrionota bacterium
AGTGTAGGCGAGCGCATGAAAGGTGAAAAACGAGACTCCAGCTGGCAGGAGGATTGACAGATGCACAGGTAACGAAGGAAACAGGAATTTTAGATTTTCAAGAACAAAGTTTGTGTACTTAAACCATGACAGAATCGATAGCGATAGCACCGTACACAGTACGAGCAGCCTTTTTGCAGTGGCATCTTGCTGGGTTGTATATGAGCGCTCAATCCATAGTGCAGTAAAGAAATGTAGGACAGTCACGCCAAGCATGAGAAGGGCAGTCCAGGGCACTGCCCATCCATAGAAGAGGTAGCTTGCGACCAGCAGCAGGTAATTTTGCTGTCGGTGGCCAACGAGCCAATAGATGACTACGACGGCAGGCAGAAATATGAAGAACGGTATATCAGTAAAAAACATTCAGGGTCGAGCACTACTTATTCAAGGATCACAAAGTCACGGAACTGTCCTGCTATAACAGCGAGGTGCGCCACGGAGGAGCCAATGTTGGTGAGTTCGTTGATCGATTGAATAAGAGAATCGTACGAAGGCGACCGTTCGACAAGCTCCTTTAATTGCTCAGCTGATGAAATTTTTCGCTGAGCTGCAATACGCGCAAGGTTCATCAGGGCTCGGTCGATATCAACCAGAGAGCTGCGGCGCAGCGCGTGCTCCCATCGATTCGTTGGGACGATAGCGTGCTTGATATGTTCCTGGCCATGGAGGTTGAAGAGCTCTTTGAGCTGTTCAATATATGTATGGGCTGTTTTGACACTAATCTTTTCACGCAGGCTAAGCGAATAGAGATCGAGTGTCTGAGCGGCACGAGGCATCGCCATGAGTATCGATTGTGTCTGCGGGCTCAGCTGAGCGATGCTATCATGTGGCGCCGTTTCGTTTTGAAGCTGGGTTAATGCTTCAAAATACCCAGTACCATATTTTGCCACAGTGGCGTCGAGTGACTCATGTGCATCGGGCTGGTAAGCAAACCAACTTGCAACGCTTCTGAGCTGACTTTCAAACGTGCTTCTGATCTTGATGTATTCTTGGCATGTGCCAGGAAGGTCGATCGTCTGAAGATCAAGAATGATCTGTGGAGCTTTAAAGATAATGAGGGCTGCAAGTGATGCATTGAGCACTACCTCAGCGCTGAAATTACCGCTATTCATCAAGCGATAGAAGAAGCTAATACCAAGGATATCAACTAAGTAATTTGTAGCCTGGGTTGCAATAATTGCATCACGGAGTGGATGTACCTTAATCGCATCAAGGAACCGTGTACGCAGCGCGACAGGGAAATAATCAATAAGGAAGAGCTCTAAGTTTTTGCTCTTAAGCAACGGGGATCGTAAGACAAGACTTTTTACCCACATTTTTGCAGCTGCAGTGCATACTGCAAGCTCTGGTCTAAAGAAGCCTTGCTTGTGCGCCAAGCGTTGATAGATCTCATCATCCTGTGGCAGTGCATCAAGTGTACGATTGAGGTACCCCTGATTTTGGAGGAAAGTAATAAAGCCTTTAAAGAATTCATGCTGTACGACCGATCGCTCAGAGCTTACCGTCAAGCGGTATGCATGAGCGCGGTTAGTAGCAAGGACCTGGTCACATACTTCATGTGCCATCTCTTTGAGGAGTGTGTTGCGCTCTTCACGAGATATTTTTCCAGTAGCAAGCAACCCAGAGAAAAGTATTTTAAGGTTTACTTCTCTATCAGACAGACCAACCCCGCCTGAGTTATCAATAGCATCGGTATTGAGACGACCTCCGAGCGATGAGAATTCAATACGAGCACGCTGGGTGAGTCCAAGGTTGCCACCTTCACCGATAATTCGGCATCGAAGCTCTGGCGCGCTAATGCGTACACGATCATTGGCGCTGTCGTTCACTTGGGTATGTGTTTCATATGATGCTTTAATGTATGTGCCGATACCACCATTCCAAAGCAGATCAACAGGCGCTTTAAGAATCGCTTGAATGAGCTCTTCTCCAGAGAAGAGTTTTTGTTCATGGGTGATGCCAAGTGCTTGCTTTGCTTCATGTGAAAGAGCAATTTCTTTATCCGAACGATTATACACTCCACCACCTGCACTCATGAGCGCAGGGTTATAGTCAGTCCATTGGAGTGAAGGATTATCAAAGAGTCGTTTGCGTTCAGCGAACGAACGTTTCGCGTCGGGTTGTGGATCAATAAAGATGTGTTTGTGGTTAAATGCAGCTAAGAGGCGAAGATTATCACTTAAGATAAGCCCGTTACCAAACACATCCCCTGCCATATCGCCGATGCCAACAGCAGTAAATGTTTGCTTGAGGTAGTCGATACCAAGGTCATTAAAGTGACGCAGTACGCACTCCCAACCACCGCGTGCAGTAATGCCATAGATTTTATGGTCATATCCATTTGAGCCTCCAGATGCGAAAGCATCATCGAGCCAGAACTTAGCTTCATCAACTGCGATGCTGTTTGCAGTATCACTAAAAGTAGCAGTTCCTTTGTCAGCCGCGACTACAAAGTAGGGATCATCTCCGTCATGTCTGACCACGTTCTGCGGAGGAATGATGCTGGTATTTGAACGATTATCTGCAAGGGTAAGCATTGCACGAATAAATTCTTTATAGCTTTCTTTAACGACAGCAGGAATTTCGGCAGGCACGGTAGGAAGGTGACGAACAACAAAGCCACCCTTTGCACCTTCGGGAACGATGAAAACATTTTTGACTTTTTGAGTCTTCACAAGACCCAGAACTTCAGTACGGAAATCATCAGGTCGTTCACTCCAACGAAGTCCTCCACGAGAAACAGGACCAGTACGCAGGTGTGTACCTTCGATGGAATAGCTGTGAACAAAGATCTCTCTCCATGGTCGTGGCTCTGGAACAAAATCAAGTGAAGTTGGATCTATTTTGTGAGCAAGTGTATTGGTAGTTTGGTAGTAGTTCGTGCGAAGCGTTGCGCCGATAAGTTTTCCAAGCGCACGAAGCGTACGATCTTTTGTGATGTCTTTTTCTTTACGAATTTCATCTTCGTATGCCGCCAGTGCTTGAGCTTGCGCAGCCGCTCTATCACCTGCAAAGGTAGTTTGAAAACGAGCTTCAAAATATTGCCACACTAATTTTGCAGCTGTGGGGTTTGTAGCGAGTGCTTGTCGAATCTGGTGTTTACGAGGAAACACGTTGAATTGCCACAGATGACTCGTGTACGAGCGGAGCATAAGGATCTGTCGGTTTAATAAACCTGCAGAGATCATCAGTGACGTGAGGACGTCATCTTCAGCTTCTCCCCTCAGGATCTCTTGGAGCCCAGCGCAAACATGAGCGGTAAGATTTGATGGGCTCAGTTCAACGTGTGGTATCGCAGAAGTTACTTCAAATCGGTGAATAAAGATCGTGCCTAGTGATGGAATCTGTACGCTTACAGCACGATCCTTTAAGACCGAAAGTCCTGCATGTTCAAGCACAGGCAATAATGAGCTTAGTGATTTCTCTTTTTCGAGTGTGTAGATGTCGAGTCGAGTGACACCATCTGAAAATGTTGGTCGAACTTGTATAGGGTTTGCCGCAGAGAGGGTTTGAAAGACAGTGCTATCAATAACTGCTTGAGTCGCAGGATGTGTTGCACGGTAATCCTCTGAAAAATAAGCAAGAGTCCGCAGGAGTGCTTCGCGATCCTGTGGGTGCGTTGCAGCTTTAATAGCCTGGGCGTCAAATGACTCAGCAATTGTACGGATGCGCTGGTTGAGCGCTTTGCTATCGAATTCTGTACTTGGAGTAGTTTTAAAAGAGATGTGGTAATAAAGGCGCGCAAGACCGTGCGCTGACGTATCAATATACGACTCGGTATTTGTTGTTTCGATGGAAAAGAAGTCTTGAATGCACGCTTCAATTTCAAGTCGCGTTGCTTCGCTATACCACTCTAATGGCAGTAGTACGACAACGGAGGCACCGCGACCCGATGCATCAAGGCGAATAGATACTTGCGAGTCGTTGCGTGTATACACATCGATTGTTTGTTCAACAATATCTCGAAGCCCATCGCGATTCAGACGAATCGCCTCTTCTTTCGGCATGCGATTAATGGTGTCGGCTATAAATTTAAAGTCATGACTGCCTGAAACGAGATCTTCAGATTCGAGGAGCGATCGTAGCTTTGTGCGAATGAGCGGAATGGTTTGTCCTTCTTGTGATACTGCTTTTGAAGAGAAAATACCAACGAGCGAGAGCACTGAAACAAGAGCTCCTGCTTCGTTGAGTCCAGCAATATAGATATGCGAAAGACGAACGCGACGATGAACGTGAGAGTGCTGTGAGAGCTTTGATAGCCAGAGTGGTTCATTGAGGCTTACAAAGAGCTCGATATCTTCTCGACATTCTTTGAGGATATGCGGCGCTTGTTGAGTAAATATACCGAGTTGATTTTTGGGCAAGCCGCACGTCTGTTGATTTTCAATCGAATGTTCAACGGTGCCTAAAAAGATGAATGATTCATCAAGAAGCCAGTCGATGAATTGCTTTATCTCTTGGTTGTCAGACGATACGAAACGCTCAATGAAGTGGGCTTGAGATGAGAGCTGACGATATCGCTCAACGACAGTTTTCATCACCGTAAAGTCATCAGTTGCAGCGATACACGAAGTGAGGATTGTTTGGATTTCATGTTCAAAGGTAGCGCGTTGTTCAGGAGTCGTATCGGGCAGGTAGAGGAAACTGAGCGATAGCGCAGTACCTTGCACTGAAAATATAGGATGGAGGAGTGCTTGAATCGTAATGCCAAGTGATTTACCAGCTTCAATAAGTGAGCTAATGATGAATGGTCTGTCTTTCAATGCGACAAAGATCCCAGGCTGGTTTTGAGAGATGCGCGTTACCATGCTCTCTTGTTGCTTGTGTGCTTCTTCAAGCACAGACAATCCCTCATCAGAAAGATGTGCGAGTTGTTCAGTCGTTAATGTTTCAAGGAGTATTGAAGGAGCACGACCAAGAAATTTTTCAGAGAAAGCAGTGATATCAAGAAAGTGGGGGGTCGTTTTTGTAATGCGTTTGGTGAGGAAATTTTTTAGATCGATGAGGCGAGAGAGGAGGTATTTTTTTTGAATTTTCGAGCTTTGGTGTGCTGATGATTCTGACATGAGAAGTTTCCTTTCCAACGACTAAACGCGGCAAAAAACCGCGGCATTATTATCCTGCAGTTACTAAGAATTGGAAAGAGAAATGAGAGTCCCTTAGTCGTAAATGTGACGTTCTTGCTCGAATGTTTGCTTGGTTGTTGAGACCAGTTCATTGAGGGTTTTGCGCATGTTGGAAGGGTCAAAACCAAGCAGCTCAGCTACTGCGTACATGTGCTCTTTTCGTTCAGGATAGCCCTCAGGGTTTCCAATGCCAGCGGCATGGGCGACCAGGCTCGCGAGCTGTACCAAGAGCGTTTTTTCTTCAAGTTCAGAATCGGGTTTTTGTGAGGGAAGTGGGTCGCAGTAATGGAGAATTACTTGGCATGCATCGCTTGAGAAATTCCATTTCTTTGCAACGAGTGCTCCAATGAGTGGGTGCGCAAATCCAAAGACGTCTTGCTCTGCAGTTGCAAAATCAACTTGTTGTATCTGCACTTTATCAAGCACGAGCTGGTAATCTTTTGCAGTTGATGCCTGTACAAGGAGTACGATCTGACCAAGGCTATGAAGAAGTCCAAGGAGAAAGATCTCTTCGACATATCTTTTCTTAAGAATTGTGGCAATTTGAGATGCCGCCATGCCTGTCGCCATAGATCCTTCCCAGACCATGCGCTCATTGTCTCCAAATTTCTTTTGAAACTGGCGGAGTGTTGCAGCAACGATGACGCCTTTGAGTGACTTAAACCCAATGACCATTATTGCTTGGCTGAGGGTCGTTATTTCTCGCTGACGAGCAAACATTGCAGAGTTAGCAATTTTTAGAACGCGAGCTGCCAGTGCGGCGTCGGTAGAGAGTATTTTGGTAAGCTCAGATGCAGTGCAATCAGGATCCTCGATGAGTGATATGGCGCGGCTTGCAACCATTGGCATCGGCGGAAGGTCGCCAACCCAGGCAACAATTTCTCTCCAATCTTTACCGCTGCTTAAGCGGCCTGCAAATTCCTGTGGCGTTGTCGTATCCATGCCAAGACTATATCGTGAAAATTCAAAAACAACATGAGATCAAAATGAATATAATTTGCCTATAATTTTAACCCCTTGTTTTATTATTAATCGGTAACCCCCGAATTTTTTTAGCAAAAAAATGCTTCTCTCCTCTCAAGGGATTTATTAGTTTTGTCGAAGTACACAGAGCAGCTAACATGATTGCTGTATTATGGCTAAGGGGAAACATGGAAGATAAAGAATTTGTAACGGAAATTATTGGCGATAAAGGTTACATCAAGATTGTTGGGGACCTCGACAGTGAGCCTCAAGGTGAAGCTCTGCGCAAGGCGTTTAACAACGTCTACGACCGCGGAAAGCGTACTATCGTTCTTGATCTATCTGAAGTGCGCATCATCAATAGCTTTGGGATCGGTAAGGTGCTTACCTGTTACAAGCGGCTAAAGGCTGATAACGGTGTCCTCATGGTGAAGCCACTCAATGGTTTCGTCAAAGAGACTTTCGAGCTGTTGATGCTCGATAAGCTTCTTCCCGTTGATAAGTAATCAGTGACCTGCGGGTCGCTGACATCCCATATTATAAAATTGGAGCAGGGCCATGTCCTCAAAGGTTACCCGTATCTATGAGATACCTACCCTTGAACTAGCAAAAAGTGGCTGGCGCCTTGATCTATTGGAGGAGCTCTGTGATGCAGGCAAGCTTGATGCCGGTAGTGCGCTCGAAGTAGAGCTTGCAATACAGGAAGCTGTGACAAATAGCCTTGAGCATGGCAACCTTGGCTTGCAGTCAACGTGGAAAGATGAGATTGACGATGAAGGCTTCGATAGGTATACCAAAGAAAAAAAACACCGCCTGCAAAATCCATCGTATGCATCACGGCAGGTAAAGATTACCGTTGAGTTTTTTGAAAGCACGCTCGATATCACTATCCAAGATGAGGGAGAGGGGTTCTATGCCCCGACAATGAGTCCTTTAGTTGGTTTGGCTCCGTACGGGCGAGGTCTGACGATTATCCGGTCTCACATGGATGAAGTAACATTTGAGGATGCGGGACGAACAATTCGAATGAAGAAAAATTTAGTAGGTGGACATGGCGCTTAAATTTAGACTGAGAGGTCTTGCGGAAACATTTATCGATACCATTGAGTGTCCAATATGTGGCATTACTGGTAATGATGATGAGAATTTCTCTACAGAATTTTCAAAGGTCACATTGGATGGCATTGTCGTTGTCGTACAATGTAAATGTTGCTCTGAGATCTTTGTCCCTGCTGCACAGCGACTTGGAATTATCTCAATTGATAAATTGAAGGAAGCAGTATCGAAAGATTCTACTGAGACTGGAGAGCCAGTGATTCCTAATCTTGCGGCTGTAAAACTTGCCGTAGAAAAATTAAACGCCCAAAGAAAGGGCGATATTCATTAAAAACAGAACTGATAGAAGCAGCGTATGCGTGAGGAGCAAACCTACGCAACGAGATCTGCTTCCTTCATGCCGAACTTACGAAGCGTTGCTTCAAGTCCAAGCTTATCAATCGTACGAATGATGCGTGTTGAAAGATTGACACGAACAGACTTCTTGAGTGATGGCAGGAAGATCGTCTTGGTTTGAATGTTTGGCTTAAAGACGTGCTTGGTGCGGTTGTTCGCATGGCTAACACGGTTGCCGACTTGTCGATTTTTACCAGATACTGAACATTTCTTAGACATGCCGAGAGCTTAGCATAACTTTAATGGTGGTTCTAGTTTTTGGGCCCCCGTAACGAAATCTTTCAAGGCTCCTTAGTTGAAGCAAAAGCAGGCGCATTTTTCAAGGCTATGGAGTGGTAAGGCTTTGATATCCTTGTTGATTTACAGGAAAGAGTGCTGAGATTTGCACTGTATTGCTTAGAGACCCATAAAAAACCCTTTTGAAAACTTAGAAGATTTCTGGTGCCAATTCGCGCACAGAAGCCAGTTAAGTTTTTAGTTTCTACCTAGATTTTTTATTTTGATACGGTTGTTAACACCCGTGGGAACTGCAGACAGGGTGGGGGGATCTACGGACAGGGGAGAGTGTTATAACTATATGAAATTATTGGATTTTATGATTTTCTGATGATGTACTGAACGGACAGTTGAGTAGGATCAACGGACTGGTATAGTGGATTGAACGGATCTGTTGATCCCTATGTTACACCGCTTAAGTCACACCGATTAAAATCCTGTAATAACTAGTTCTAGATATTAAAAATATAGGTTTTTATATGGCTCAGATATTAAATAACTGCAAAAGATTTATTGGCGACATACAAGCTCTTGGTGAAAAGCTTCAAGGCGATTTTTCCAGAGGAAACCAGTTAAGGTTGGATGCTGCTATGGATTCGATTAAAGAATTGGCTGGTATTTTTAAAAATTCAATTGGATTAAAGACACTCGATCCACGTCCTTGTGTTGTTGATTATTCTGATGGTGGCCGAAGCGCCGCCTTTGCAATGGAGATTAAAGGTCAGGGTCTCACAATTTCACCAGCTGATTGCAACTATGGTGCTGTGTTGGTAAAGCATCCAGAGCATAAAGATCGACTTTGCAACAAAATACAAGTTGTTGCTGGAGGAGAAGAGTTTTTGATTACCTTCACGGGTGATGGTAATGCTAAGTTTCAATCAATTTCTAAAGGATCTAGTTTTGTACTGCAATTAGGCTCTGATAACTTAGATTTGCGTGTTGGAGAGGAATTACCTACACCAAGTGGTTCTAAGAAAATAAATTCAATATTAGCAATTGATGGAAGAGTAAATCAGGATGCAAGTTACGGGCATGGGTCGCACAGACTAGGAATGAGATTCGCATCAGACGCGGTGTAACAACAAAGTCGTACGGAGAAACAGGGCATGGAATTCTGTGGCGATTTCAATTGATTACCTGCCCTGTTTCCCGCACACTTTAGACGTTATCTCGCTTATGACTAAACTGTGTAAATTTGTTCTCCTCGGTGCATTGGTATTCAACACCTCCGCATACGCTGATGCTCGGTATGGATCTTCAGTATCATTTAACAATGACGAATTAATTCAATTTCCTGATTTTCAAATAAGGTATATTGGAAAATATCAAGCACCAGCATTACCGGTAGAAGATGGATTTAGGACTGATGCTATACCTGCGCCATCATATGAGTTTGAAGTTACAAAAGGTTCCCAAATTAAGAATATTAGTTGGGGGACAGGTTTTGGTGAAATTTCACCCAGCACGTTTGAGATCGGAGGTAAATGCTTTGACGTTATTATAGAGGAAAACCTGATTTTCTCTGATAAGTTAACTATAAATAAATTTGAGTGCGCGAGATAACAATCAACTCAACGCAGATTTTCACGCCGCTTGAGTAAGATACTGATGCGAGACATAATTTTGGCGTGGAAACTGGTTAGTTTAACCGTTATACGCTTAAAGAAAATATGCACGTAACTCATCTTCATACAAACGAAAAAGGAGAGTCAGCTTTTGCTGATCTGGAAATCAAACTTGAAAGAGATGGCGTTGAGCAGTTTGCAAATCTTCGAGCACCTACTGCAATGCTTCTCAACGAGACTGACGTTGGCCATGACTATCCATGGCATAACGCTCCGCAAAGACAATGGGTGGTAACACTACAAGGCGAAATTGAAGTACGCCTTCGTAACGGCGAATCAAGAAAGTTTGGGGCTGGAAGTCTTATTCTTGCTGATGATCTTTCTGGAACGGGTCATGCTACTTCAGTCGTAAGTTCAGAACCTTGGCAGTGTATTTATTTGCCATTTAGTGGTGACCCCCGCGTATAACAAAAAAGTCGTACGGAGAAACGGGGCGCGAAATTCATTGGCGATTTCGATTGATTAGCTGCCCCGTTTCCCGCACACTTTAATCGTTGTAC
>JBILLA010000084.1:0-9850 GCA_044376365.1 Bdellovibrionota bacterium
TTTCTGCGCCGCGATGTTTTGAAATTGAGCGTCGTTTGCAAGCAATGCTCGATATTCCTGTTTTTCATGATGATCAGCATGGTACTGCAGTTGTTGTGCTGGCGGGCATGTTGAATGCACTAAAGATCGTCTCAAAGAAAATTGAAGATGTGAAAATTGTTGTGAATGGCTTCGGCGCTGGAGGCGTTGCCTGTACCCGCATGCTCTATGAAGCTGGAGCGCGAAATATCATCCCATGTGACAGCAAAGGAGTTGTCTACCGTGGTCGCGCCGCTGGTATGAATGCAGAGAAAGATGAAGTCTTAACCTTTACCAATCCAGATAATGAAAAGGGTACGTTGAGCGATGCACTGAAGGGGGCTGATATTTTTCTTGGAGTCTCTGTACCTGGTGCTATTACTCGAAGCGATGTTATTTCGATGAGCAAGGATCCGATCGTTTTTGCATTAGCGAACCCGATTCCAGAAATCATTCCTGGTGAGATTCAGGATGTAGCTCGCATTATTGCTACTGGACGATCTGATTATGCCAATCAGGTTAACAACGTGCTCTGTTTTCCAGGTATATTCCGAGGAGCCCTCGATGCTCAGGCGCGCTCCATAACGCCTGCGATGAAGCGTGCAGCGGCATACGCAATCGCTGATAGCATCTCAACATCAGAGCTGCGGGAGGATAATATTATCCCAAGCGCATTTGACCCCAAGGTGCCTGCGCTTGTTGCTGAGAGTGTAAGAAGAGCTGCCCTCGAGGGCTAGCTTTTGAAAGTGAATGGTTCGAAATCTAAGTATTGTGGAGGCTCTTGTAGCCTCATTTTATTCGTATAGGGAAGCTGTTGTTCACAAAGCTTCATTAATTCAGAGTAACTGAGTTGAGGAGGATACGAAGCGAAATCAGCACAATCTGGTAAGTCCAACAACAAGTTATCGGGCAATACTGATTGGTTATTGTTTTTTCTTGGTTTCGTCATTCAGTTTTAAATCTAATGAAATTCTATCAAAAATCTCAGGATTTGCATATTTAAAACAAGCTTCTTTGAGTTCTTCAATAGTGAAGAGCTTTGGGTTTCTTCGTAGGATTTCCGTTAAGTCGGTGTAATCTTTGTCAAATCTATGTGGCTGGTAGTGCTTCAGAGCGTGTAATTTTAAAAGTACCAAGTGGGATTGAGAAATAACTTGTACGGCAAGACTATCAATTTCGAGAGCGAGAGAATCTAAATATAGCTTATGAAAGACATCTTCGTTGACAAACATTAAATCAATCGGCCACTGCGTGATCTGTTCGGGGTGGAAACGCGCGAAACGAGTGTCGTTCTGTCCTAATGTATACTTAAAACCGTTTATGAGTTCTATCCACTGTTCACGTTCAGCAATTGAAACTAAAAAATCAATGTCGGCGGTTCTTCTTGAGGAGCCATGCGACGACCGCATGGCCACCAATTATCAAGAATCTCAAGTTTCTTGCAGTTGCATAGGATGAAATTTGTCGGAGTATTTCCATATATAGCTTTAGAGCACCTCGTATGATTGTATCTTATTGTACTATAGACCCACTGGGCTGAGAATGTAGCCTGAAGGTTGAAAGTTGTATTTACTTCATTAGTTTTCTAGTTCTAATCATGTAAAATATCTGCCTCTTGCTCTTGAATTTCTTCAGGATGAGAAGTTCGATTAAGTCCCTTTTGCGAATAAGTGATTTTCCATGTTTAGTGCGATCGTAATTTAACCGCTTTACTTTGGCTTCTAGTGTTGCCTTGAAACATTTTGCGCATAAATCAACTTCGCCAATAGATTGTTCGCGCATCCCCCAGGATTTGCGCTTTTTGCGACCACAAGCCGCACAATTTTTTAACATAATCAGTTACTCGTTACCTTATGTGAAAAGTTTCAATCTAGCCCCCTTGTAGATTGGCAAAAAGGGCTTTAACTGAGCATTCGTTTCCTTGAATCCTGGGGCTTTTACCCCTCTTAGGCCCCCCCTTTTTGATTAAGAATCCCCGCTTTGTGATAATTACTGCCGTTATGACGTTGTATCACCATACTCAAGCTACCCAAGAAGTCAAAAAGCTTTCTGAGTCTGTTAATGATTTTGAATCACAAGCTTCTTCTATGCTCGATGAGATGCTTATTGTTAAGTCTTATGCGCGACGAGTTGTAGATATCTGCCTAGAGGACCTCGGTCGAAGTGAGTTGCCACTTGATGAGCGAAATCGCATCGAGCGATTTATGGTAGCCTATGCCCTGGCTGAGTCTGTTCATGCGTCTCAAACAAGAACGCAGATCATGGGTTCTGATCATAAAGCGTTCGAGTCACTGCAGGCAAAAGTGTCTTTTGCAGTTGATAGTGGTTTTTGGAGGTCTCCAAAAGCTGTCATGAAGAATTACGACCCAGTACAAGCGTGTCTTGATTTGATTGAGAGTGATGCTTCGCAAAATGCAGAAATAGTTGATCCTGAACGTCCACTGTTCGATTTCGTCCTTAATTACATTAATGATGATGTCATTTCGCATGCTAGGAATTTACTTTGTACGGAGCCAGGGCAGTTTCAGCAATTTCTAGCGCTTCAGTTACAAGCAAAAGAAGCAACGCATGCGAGTTGGAATAGTGCAGATTCTTTGATCGCAGATTTTCTAGCATTTCCACAAAATGCTGCTATGACAGATGAGATCTTTACTGCACTTGATACATATCTAATGCAAGATCCTGTGTCTCATGCTCGACGAGTTGGTATGATTCTTGAAATAGCTCTTGTTTTGCAAGATATGGAGACGCCATCAGTTGGGTGGACAACATCAACAGCTACTAATCAAGATTCACGTTCTAAGGATTACTCTCAGGGCAATGTTCAACGCATGCTTGTTGAAGAGTATTCCTCTACGGTTATGCATCGATTATTGAGTTTGAATGAGTCAAACTATGCATTGGCCTCTATGCATCTTGGTGCTTCTGGTATCAATTTATCAGATATGCTTAACGAGCAGATCGGTCGTTTGACGCAACAAGAACTTCAGGCCTTCCTTGTCGATCTTCGCGAAGGAGTAGCAAATAGGCCTGATGCTGCTACTGCAATTGTTACGGCAGGAGTTATTCCTACGTGTTTTGAGTGTGCTATAGATCACGGCAATAGTGCCGAGCTTAAAACTGAAATTTTCCATCTAAGTCAGTCGGTTTTTACTACTGCGCAGGAAAAGTCAAAGTTCCTTGCTGTTTCTTATCGAACGCTTCTATCTTTGGCGAGCCCTGACGATGCAGCCTCATTTGCTGAAGCAGTAACTCTTGCATTCGTAGACAGAAAGCAGCCGTTTGGTTTAAAGAGCTACGATACTCTTACGGCAGATCTCTTATTACAGCTTCGTGAAGCAGCTATCAGTTCTGACAAAATGCCAACGGTTATAGAGTGCATGAGTGGCACACTTATTAAAATGCTCGATCCTGCTAATCGAATAAGCTTTTCAGGTATTAAAAAAGCTATCAATAATGTACTTGGTGATATAACTATTGTTGCGAGTGACCCAACATATAGTATTGCTGTTCCACAGCTTGGTAATCTCATTGGATTGCTCAATGATCCTTCACGAACGGGGTTGCGTAAAACTATTCCTCCACAGAGAGCTCCCAGGACATTTAGTCAGCGTGTAGGGGTACAATATGGGGAAACTTTATTTGGTCTTGATATTGTTGCCCATCCCAGAGATCTAGCAAAAGCATTCTTAGGTGCAATTGGTAATATGTTACAGGGTATCAATGCACCATCTATCTCATTACAAATCCCACGTGACCAAGAGATAATAAAACGTTTATCACATCATCCAAAAGTTACTCAGGAAATCCATAAGTCTTTACACGGCGGATCGTACTTCGTCAGCGCAATTCCACTTGATGGTGATGGGCTTATGAATGATGATGCCGCATACAGCCTCAATGAGTTACAGCGTGCTCTCAAACTTGGACGTCTTAACTATCATCATTTAAATGGGTTAAATGTTTCAGAATCTGATAGCAAGCTTCCCCCGCTCGACTTAGCTATACTTCATTGCGGACCCCAGGGTGAGCTGCCTGGTTGGCCTTTAGAAAAAGGACCACGCCTCGAGTCATCGTTAGCGCCTGTTGGGCCTGGTCGGTATGACCTCTTGGTCGGATTACAGAGGATTTTTGATGCAAAGCGAGTCCTTCTTGTCGTTGATTCAACTGTTGATACCATCGTAAAAGACCGAATTTTGGTCGGCGAGCCTTCTAACGATTGCCCAGCGTCATGCTTAAAAGCAGTCATAGGAGACAAACTCCACATAGTCATGCAGCGTCCTTATTTTGTGGATATAAAGGAGTGAGTGCAAGCTCAAGAAACTTCGGCGAATCTTCATTCGAACATCCTACTAAAATAGCTTCACTTATTAAGTGTTGCTGTCTATGTCTTTGGTATGGATCTTGAATTTCAACAACCTCGAGAAAAATTGGAGCGCTATGGTGCGAAGGCTCTTACCTGTCAGGAGCTTTTGGCAATTCTTCTTGGTACTGGGGTAAAGGGACGTAATGTTATGACAGTTGCAGACGAAACTGTTGGTATGCTTGATGGCTTAAGCGCAGTCGATAATCATGATCTTTTATCAAATATAGTCGGCATTGGTCCCGTAAAAGCAGCCAAGATTATTGCTGCTTATGAATTTTCTCGGCGCCGTCTTCATACGAGTAATACGAAAATAAGGTCACCACAGGACGTCGTAAAGCTTCTTGGGCACCTTGTGGATAAAAAGCAGGAATACCTTATCTGTATAACCCTCAATGGCGCACATGAAGTCATACGTTCAAGGACAGTGACTATAGGTACGGCAAACTCTACAATTGCACACCCGCGAGAAATCTATAGCTGTGCCATTAAAGACCATGCGTGCGCCATTATCGTTGCCCACAATCACCCATCAGGTAACTGTGAGCCGTCACAAGAGGACCATCAGGCTACACGTCGTATTCATGAAGCTGGAGAAGTGCTTGGTATCAAGCTACTCGACCACATCATCTTTGCGCGATCCGGGCACTATAGCTTTAAAGAGAGTGGCTTTCTGTAGCCCTTAGGAACCACTAAATCCACTCACGTCCACATATACGGACGAATGTCTATCAATCGATGTAGATTCTTTTGATCTTCCTTAAGCCACTTGTTCTCGTCAGTTGCCCATTTCTTTGCAACGACGATAAATTTCTTGTAAGCAACTTTATCAACTGGCACCTGCATGACGCTTCCTTTGGCGTTTTTCTTTTCGGTCATTTTAGGGAGCGCAATCTTTTTATATTTTCTGTCTCGAAGCGGGCGTTTCTTTTTCCACCATGCATAGAGATCGTTCATCTCTTTCCAAGCTTTTTTATGCTCAGCGTTGTACGACCAATCAACGACCTTAGCGGGCTTCTCTTTTTCGATAAAATCAACAAGGAGCTGAAATGAAGCATGAATGAGGATCTCATCTTTATCATGCCAATTACCTTTGAGCTCTTTTATTTTTAGTTGGTAAGCTTTATTCATGGGCGAGAGTCTATCCTAGCTTAGACGAAGACGATAGCTTTTTTATGCTCTTGGTATGCTATGACTGAAGAAGTTTCAGTGCTATTTGAGGCTGAATATTTGCCTGTGCAAGTATAGCCATGCCAGTTTTCTGTGCGATTGATTTTTGTGTCAGTACTGAAGTTGCCTCTGCAATATCGACATCCATAATACGTGAAAGAGCACTGCTGTATGCCTCTCGAGCGACCGAAAGGTTATTGAGTGCAACACCAAGTCGTGCCTGCGACGCGCCAATTCTTCCAAGTTCACTGCTAACCCTTTGAAGGGCGCTTGTTACAAGCGTTAAGCTTTCACGGGCCGTTGCTTGACTAAACAGATCAAATTTCTGGGTTAATGTCGATTTTGTGGAGCTTGTGCTGAGGTATGTGGTGACTCCTGGGTTATATCCTAGAACGAAGTCTTTCAAGCCGTCTCCATTAAGATCTCCTGTAGCAACTGAGTATCCACCCCCCGATGAGGTAACGGTAACAGCAGCTTTGAATGTACCATCGCCGTTACTAAAGATAATCTGCTGCCCAGATGTGATAGTGTTTGCAAGGACATCGTCATAACCGTCATTGTTAAAGTCATCGACTTTGGCATCATACGATGTTGTTCCTGTTTGTATGGATACGGGTGCTTTAAATGTACCATCACCATTACTGACAAACATAACAACATTATCTTGAGCACCTTCATAGTTCGCCATGGCAAGATCATCATTGCCGTCCCCGTTAAAGTCACCTTTCGAGATTCGCGTAAAGTATGTATTAATGCTGAGGGTGACGACTGCAGTTGAGAATGTTCCAGAGCCTTGATTCATAAAGACATGGAAACTGTCAGCAAAGTTACCACTTGATACGATGTCCATTCTTCCATCATTATTTATATCAAGTGTCTCAACATGGCCTATCGATGTACTTGCATAGCTAAAGCCTGTCGCAAAAGTGCCATCACCGTTTCCATACAGTGTCTGGATTCCTGATGCACCATTACCTACGACAAGATCTTCTTTTCCATCTTGGTTTAAGTCTCCTCCTTTCAGTGAATATCCTCCGAGTAAACCAAAACTTGATACTGTCATTGCAGCACGGAAAGTGCCGTTATTATTGCCACGATAAATTTGAATCGTATTTGTTGTTGAAGAAGTGATAGCAAGATCAATAATCCCATCTGAATTATAATCGGCAGCAACAATTTCGTTAAAACTCCCGTTATTTGTTGCCCCTGCTACCAACGTAGTAACCGAAGTAAATGAGCCCGTACCAGTACCCAGTGCGACGTTAACAGAGGAGGTTCCTCGATGTGTCGCAACAAGATCAAGATTTCCATCGCTGTTAAAATCTGCCAAGAGTGTACCACCAACGTTAATGTTTATTCCGCTTACATTAGAAGTGTTAAAAGTTCCAACACCAACTGTTCGTGACAATTCAGCACCCACAGGAACAGCCAGTGCAGCTTCAGACCCATAGCCTGCTTGAATTGATGTTGTTGGATTGCTTAAATCAAGAATTCTTACGCCATTGAATGTCGTTGATTGCACGATGCGATTCCACTCTTTAGATAGTGCATCTGCTTCACGGTCGAGGCTCCTTCGTTGCTGGAATGAGAATGTGCCATTTGCTGCAGTTGCAGCAAGCTCTATCTGCCTTGTTGCTATATCCCTGAGTTGCTCAAGAGCTCCAGATGCAATCGTTACTAAAGAAATGCCGTCACTCACATTTCGAATCGCTTGCGTAAAGACTCTGGTGTCATTACGTAGGTTGGTTGCTATTGCAAGACCAGCAGCATCGTCGCTCGCTTTTGTTATGCGCATGCCAGACGACAGCATATTGAATGCATTCGACACATTTTCGGATGATTTTCCGAGCTGTCGTAGTGCTCCTAATGAAGCTATGTTACTACCAACTGTTATTGGCATAACCTGTCGCGTCCGTGCATAAAAGACGAGCTTCCTCGTCTCTCGAATGGACGACATTTTATGGGAAAAACTTAATGGTTTAGGGCTTTTTGAGTATCGCTCATCAAAAGAGTTTCTATGCCATCTGCAAAAAATGCATGAGGGTGCGTACGAAATGTTCGCAAGCATGTAAGCAGTTTTAGGGGTTTTCAGTTGAAGTTGTAGGTTTCTATGAAGTCACGTCACTCATTTTTTCAAAGCGTGGCACACTCTTTCCGTCAAGCAATACCGTTTCAAAAAACATCTTGTATGGTCGCACCCAAAGCGTTCCTGCTGGATACTCATCAGAACCTTCGATAGAGCGATATAAAACAAGTTCTTCGCAGCTTTCACTGTGAATTACGGTCCCAAGTACTTCATAAAGATGCTGTTTGTAGTGTCGGTACGTGCCTTGGATTGACTGGTTTTTCATAAAGGTTTTTCTAATAGTTTCCTTACTTCATCTTTATTTTTTTGATACTATTCAGCAAGAAGTTTATGGCAGTATCAACAATTCCCTCGCGTCTGATTAATGAGCCCTGGGGTATCTATGGGACGGAACAGGAGCTTCCCCCTTTCTATCGACCTCAACCACACCTGCATGAACTCTGCTTGCCAAAATACTGTGTGCCCGAACCTGTCTATCCACCTCGTAATGACATAGATCAACTTGGAGGCTTTATAGCAAATGGAGGACGAGCCTATCCAGACCTTGGGAAATTTTATGAGGTGGCTACACCAGAATGCGCAAATCCCCTCTCTGCAATCATCTACGATAGAGCAATGCTTAAAATTGCTACAGAGCTCAATAAAGATTTTGTCTTTTTTCGCAGTGCGGCTGATGCAGGTGGTCATACCTCTGGTTTTCATGAAAACTATCTTACTACCCTCTCCCACGAACAGCGCCAAGCTCTTATTCCCTTTTTCTTATCATTACAGCCCTTGATCGGTGGCGGTTTTATTGATCCGGAAGATAGCGTTATGCGCATTCACCAACGTGGAAAGTTCATTAAGTCAGTCACTGGCGAATTTGCCCATCAGGAGAGAGCTATCTTAGATCTTCGCGATCAAGCGCTTTGCGAAGTTAGAGGATTGATGCGAATGCATCATGTGCTTAACGACCCATCCCTTTGTCCGGCCGCAGACATACTGCGACTTGGGGCTACCGCGCTTGTCATACAAGGGCTTGAAGAAGGGTCTATCCGTCCCTATGAGTATGACTGCGATTATGCGCTCAGTGATCTTGAGGCGATTGGTCGGTCTCAATCAGGATGGATGCTACAGGGTGCAAAACCATCTCCTCAGACTGCGCTCTCTGTACAGGAACATTACCTGCGCGAAGTAAAAGAGAATCTCAACGTCATGTCGCCATTGCGTAAATTTATCATACGTATATGGGAAGATGGACTCTGCCGACTCTCAAAAAATGATCCAGACGCGTTGATTGGTTTTAACGATTGGGCTACAAAACGGTGGCTTATTGATCTGCAAGCGCAAGAGTATGGGTGTTCTGTATTCGATGAGCCCTGTTTAGCAATCGATCAGGAATATCACGCTGTCCAGTTTGGTGTTGACTCGCTTTTTGATTACCTTGCACAAGAAGGCACTATCTTATATCAAATCCCAAGTCGTCACATTAATCACGCGACGAAGCATCCACCACGAAACACTCGCGCATTTGGAAGAGCCCGCATTCTAGAAGCATTTAATAAATGCACTGATCGGGAAATTGAATTTGGATGGCATTTTATACGGATTAAACAGAGAACCAATAAGGGGTATGGTTCGGTACCGATTTGTACTCTTGATATGCCCGATCCAAAAAAAACGTACGCGAATATGTATCGCACTGCCCTTCGAAAGAGATTACGGTAACTGTTCAGGCAAGCATTACATTAAGGGCGCACTATCAAATGTGCCAATGACTTTTGAAAGTACTGCTCATCTGTGGAGCCAGAGAAATAAAGAAAAGTAGCACTCGAATATTTTTCCAGCCTTGGTCTTTCTTGTAAGTATAATAAAACCTCTTTTGTCACAGGACCTATACCAACAAAATAAATCTCTTTTTTCTCTGCTTGAGCATGTTCGTTATCATGTAAAGATTTAAGAACATCGAGTGTCGAGGTTACTATTGAAGCACGACCAGGTGTAAGAGATTGCAAATATCCTTCTACCATCGTTTGAGAATAAGCATCAGAGCATATAACGAGTGGACTTCGCGATTCAGACGCATCAAGCAGCTTTCGAAGTACTGCCAGTCGCCCATCAAAGCGATCTCCACTATGGGCGCCACGTACACCTATGGCACTTTCATATCGCAGTGCTTTATCAAGATCATGGCTCAGATTCTGATGGAAGAGTGCGGATCTAAGAGCGCGAGG
>JBILLA010000247.1:0-2888 GCA_044376365.1 Bdellovibrionota bacterium
TACCTTGTACCAGAATCGTATTCCATTCTGATCTGGGATAATTAACTAATGCATGAATGAAGAGAGGGAGTAATCCCTCTCTTTTTTTATGTACGTTATAAGCGTGCCACTTATCGCGCTTCTTGCTGCAGAAGAGCTTCACGCTTCATTGTATAAGCAGCTCGCGTCTTCTCAAGGATCTGGCAGAGTCCACGTTGAGAACGGGGAGCAATTTTTCTTTTCAGGTAATTGATTCCGTATGGTTGAAAATATTTGCAGGTATGCTGCATAAGTTTTTGAAATTCTGTCAGTGACAAACCATCATCAACAATACTTCTTTCAAAGACAGTTTTGCCTTGCTCAGTAATGCCACGCTGCTTTCGAAATTGCTCTAAGTCTTGAGCAGTCACGACACCGATAACTTTTTTTGTTTTCACCTGCGGAAAAAACCACTCTGTTTTACGTATACCATCGTTGGTGCGCCACGTTCCATCCCATTGTATCTTTGCGGGAAGGGGAGGAAGCGGCTGTGTTTGGAGTGCGCGATATTCTTCCTGGTACGCATGCGCATAGGAAGTGGTAAAAATTTCATCAAGATGTGCAACTGGCATCACCGATCCCATATCAAGCACGATTGGCGTATTGTCGGGCAAGAGTCCTACTTGCTCAAATTTAGTGATATCTCCTCGCTTCCAATCGACAAGCATATAGCCAGATCCATTACGAGCGATTGAAATGCGAAGATGTTCAAGCAAGATTAATGCATCTTCTTTGGTTATTTGTTCCGCGTTAATAGCAGTGTGGAGTGAGGGCACATAGTTGATACCGATAATACGACACCCTGCAACTTCACGACGATAGAACTCGCCGATCATTTCATCGATGTCAGGCGCTTCCCATGTATTCGGTGACTCAGTCTGTTTACCTCGAAAGCGCAAGCACTGCCCATTATTAACTAAGGCAATGATTGCATTATCACCAGAGCCGACAAATGTAGCTCGTCGAAATCCATCCGCTACAAGCGCTGCTTCGACTTCTTTTATATTCCCTTTCGCGACGATATCTTCCCATGCGCGGTTTCCGCCACCACCAGAGTGTGTGTAGGTGTTTGCTTGACCGTCATCAAAGACCTGCGCAAATGGTTTGTTAAGAATAGGGGCTGGGCCAGAAGAAAACACGTTACAAGGATAGCAACTCTTGGGGCTTAAGGAAGAAGTGCGCTTTGCGGGAGGTTCTTTTTTTATTGGGAGGGGGGCCAGGAGAGGTAGCTTATTATCAAAAAACTATCGTAATATTTAAAAGTTATCCCTGCTATGCAAAGTTTCAATGCAAATCAGCATATCAGTGAAGTACACCAAATAAAGTATGTAGTGCAGGTTCGATATGAATATGTTTACAAGAGATAATGAAGAAGAAGGGAAAAGAAATAGTACTCCTCTGATTGTTGGCTTCGCTGCAATCATTGGTCTTCAGTCACTTTGTTCGAACTCTGGAAGTAAGCCTGTCGAAAAGATTGCCAATGATTTTGGATTTATACGTGATGGCAAAGTTCTTGAGGGTAAAGGATCTTTTGAGGCAACCGTTACCTCGGTAATGCCGGCAACTGGTGGATATCGCGTTGAACTAATTTCAGAGTGGGGCGGTAAAATGTATCTTATAGACTATAAACAAAATGCGCCGCTACTTGAAAGAAAACAAGTTACCGTTACGTACGATATTGCTGATACGTTTCATGTTTCTGTTGAACAGAAAAAGTGACTAATGGTTCATAAAGAAATGCATTACAACCAGCTGCTTTGGATTCGATGATATCTTCCTAAAACATATCCGCTGTGAAAGCGCTATGAGGCACGATGTATTATTGGTTACAATGTCTTGCACTACCTAATAACCTCGACGCCATTATTAACTTCTGTAAAGAAGGTACATTCCACAAGACTCGCTCTATACCTGCAATTTATGTAAAAAAAGCAGTAGTTCGGATAAAAATTTATAGAGAGGTCATCATGTTGAATTGGGCATTAACATTTTTGGTCGTAGCAATAATTGCGGGAGTTTTTGGATTTACTGGTCTGGCAGGCACAGCTGCAGAGATGGCTAAAATTTTATTTTTAGTTTTCTTAGTACTGTTTGTTCTGTCACTTGTTATCCCAAGATTAAGACCGCCTGTTTAATTAGAAAAGAAAATTCAGAATGGAATCCTTTACTGTAATTTATTTACAGCATGTATCTGTTTTGATGTTTGATTCGAAGGCAGAGAGCTGAAAGCTGCCCTATATGAGGTGAGGTAAATTTAATATATATCTATTATCCATTTATTTTGTTTTGGCGAACAAAGTATTGGGCTTCCATTTGGTATTTGTTGTACTGGAGGTATTTCTAACAGATCGCATAGTGTAAAGAAAAACCTTCCATGACCAACTATTACCGGCTGTTCTTCGATATTGAGTATCTGATTCATTACAGCTTCTATTCTTTTTAAAAACTCAGGTTTTAATTCTAAACCTCTAATTAATGATTCTAAATTACCCAGTTTTTCCTGTTCTTCTTGCTTAAACATTTCAACATTAGAAAGCCCCTCTACATCACCCCATTTTCTTTCTCGTAATTCCTTTAGGAAGATTATTTCCTTAATATGTAATTTATCGGATATGATTTTTGCTGTTTCTTCAGCACGTCCTAAATCGCTGCTATAAAGTCTTTGAATCGGAAGAAATTTTTTGATTTTCTCTGCTGCAAAGACAGCTTGTTCGCGACCTAAAGGAGTCAGTGGATAGTCAATATGCCCCTGACAAAGTGAATGCACATTACCCTCGGTTTCACCGTGACGAATAAAAATAAATTTTCTTTTTATCAGGTTTAAACTCATATACATAAGGTCAAGTTAAGGGTAATGAGGAGCGCTTGTG
>JBILLA010000085.1:0-9836 GCA_044376365.1 Bdellovibrionota bacterium
CAGTTAATTGTGTTGAAGTCGTCATAGGGATGGTTCCTTAGTATTGAGCTGTTTTTGTCTTGCCGTTATTTGGTGTACGGCACATCGTTTTAGAATCTCTTGTGGCATGGCGTGAAGTGGTACAATTGCATCAGCAATCCCAGCATCTGCAATAGCACCAGGCATGCCCCATACCACGCTTGTTGCCTCGTCTTGTACTAGTACTTGCCCGCCTGCATCACGAATGCACTGTGCTCCGGCAAGGCCATCAATGCCCATTCCAGTGAGGACAATACCTAAAACGCCTGCGCCGTATGTGTGCACTACAGAGCGAAACATGACATCGACTGCGGGACGACAACAGTGCTCTGGTTGCTCTTGATTGAGGGTAATAAAGACATCTTCGTCATGACGATCAAGCACCATATGATAATTGCCTGGGGCTATATAGATATGCCCTGGTAATACTTGCATGCCGTCTGCTCCTTCGTGTGCTGGAAGGGGGCATTTTATGGTTAATCGATCGGCAAGCATTTTTGTAAAAACAGGCGGCATATGTTGGGTGATAACAATCGGCAAATCGAATGACTGAGGAAGCCGAGTGAGTACTTCCGCAAGTGCGTTCGGCCCACCAGTAGAGACGCCAATAGCAAGTATCTCAATAGGGTGTTTGTGGTGAGAGCCGCGACTCACACCATCTTGGTGCCGAATCGTACGTTGTGGTTTTTTTTCGGGTCGGTGAGGACGGAGTGCTTTAATTTTATTCGTAAGTTCTGCAAGGACAGCTTTTTTACAAATTGCAGCGCTTCCTACATTTCCTGGCTTTGTTACATAGTCTACAGCTCCCAGTGAAAGTGCATCAAGCGTGATAGCTGCACCATGTTCTGTGAGCGAGCTAAACAGAACTACGGGTAGCTTGGGATAGAGATTACGTATGTGCTTGAGGGTAGTAATGCCATCCATTTCAGGCATTTCAAGATCAAGGACAACAACATCTGGATGTACATGGGGGATTTTTTGCAGACCAATGCTTCCCGTTGCTGCTGTTGCAACTACTTCCATTTCACTGTCTTGATTGAGTACGTCAGAGAGAAGCTTCCTCACGAGGACAGCGTCATCAATGACTAATACTCTTGTTTTTGCCATGAGGTAATTCCTACGCTGGTAGGACTCCAAGCATTTTAATTTTCCCAGACATTATCTCTTGATCAAACGGTTTCATGAGATATTCGTTTGCGCCTGCTTCGAGCGCTTGTACGACATTCGACATCTCTGTTTCAGTCGTCACCATCATGATTTTCATACCATCAAATGCTGGTTGTGCACGGACAGCTTTTACCAGTTCAAACCCATTCATGACAGGCATATTCCAATCGACCAGCGCAAACTCGATATCTGGATTATCAGCCATCACTTGTAGTGCTTTAGCGCCATCTTCTGCTTCGACGATATTGATGATGCCTAAGCCACGAAGCATTTTTGCAATCAAGAATCTTGTGGCAGTTGAATCATCTACGATCATGACTTTCATGGTATCTCTCTCTGATATGTTATTAATGCATTTCCCCGATATCGATGGTGTGCTCGGGGTTTAACGTTAAAAGTAATTTTCCGTCCAGCTTGTAGATGCCTGACACAATATGTTTCATGACAGGGTCAAGTGTTTCGGGTGCTGGTTCAAAAGGTATATTATCAGTTTCAATAACGTCTCCGATCTGATCAACGAGCAGGCTTACTACTTCATCCTGTATCCGAATAACAACGTTCATAGGGGGCACTTCATGTTCATTTTCTCTATCGGGCAGACCGAGACGCCTTCTAAGATCAACCGCTGTGACGATTTGACCACGTAAATTAATCAAACCGCGAACCATAGGCGATGCAAGAGGTACAGGAGTCATTGTTTGGTACCGTATGATTTCTTGTACGGTGCTAACATCTATCCCGAACATAAGACCATCGACATAAAAAGTTGAGTATTGCTTTGCTTGGGCCATAGTATTATTCCTATTGATCAAGGTGCGCGATTGCACTGGTTATTGGTTTTTGTTGTTGTGCATCTTCAATAATGCCCTCAAGATCTAAGAAGTCAGTCACTTTCTTTTGAACTATCGCAGAGCCTCGTATGCCTGGTTTTTTACGATGCTGTTGCACTGCAACATGTTCTTCAACGATATCGATGATTTTTTGCACAACAAATCCGCATCGCGTACCTTGTTTTTCATACACAATAACATGACAAGTATCAGAACATTCTGTGCGAGGCGCATTAAAATAGGCTGCTAAATCAATGAGTGGTAGTATACCATCACGATATTGCACAACAGTTTGACCACTTGCTATCTCAATCGACTGTGAGCCAATCTCTTCAAGTCGATTGACGATGCTGAGCGGAATTGCTGCTCGGTAGCCTTCCGCTGCTTGTATGATAAGCAATGTTTCTTTTTGATTATTGACTTGCTGTTTGTCTTTCTCTTTTACCTGAGTCGCAGCGTCGTCGCGTATGTTGCCAAGCACTCTACCTCGACGTGCAAGGCCAAGAACATCCAGGATTAAGGCAACATGACCGTCGCCCATAATTGTTGCACCCGAAAGAACAGTAATGGCCTTTATCTGATTTGAGAGTGGTTTAACAACTATTTCTTCCGTATCGTGCACTTCGTCAACAACAAGACCAAAGAGTCGTTCATCAGCTTTGATAACGATAATGTTGAGCGCAGCATCATCAATGTCTTCGACTGGATCTTTTTCACGCAAATTGAGTTCGCGGTTCAAATATACAAGAGGAAGTAGGTTTCCTCGAAGTCTAAAAAAGTTCGCGCCACGTATCTCTTCAATTTGTGTAAAGATATTTTTCCCATTTACACGGACGAGTTCAATGAGGTTAACCTGAGGAATTGCGAATCGCTCCCCACCACTTGAAATAATCAGCGCAGGAACAATAGCTAAGGTTAGTGGAATTTTGATCTTAATCGTACTTCCTTGGCTTCGTGTGCTATAAATATCAACCTGGCCGCCTATTTTTTCGATATTTGATCGAACAACATCCATGCCAACGCCACGGCCTGAAATGTTTGTTATTTGCTCGGCCGTTGAAAAACCAGGAGCAAAAATAAGTCGATGAATTTCTTGCTCGGACATTCGTGCGAGCTTTTCAGAGGAAACGAGATTTTTTTCGACAGCTTTTTGTTTAATTCGATCGGTGTTGAGGCCTGCACCGTCGTCGCGGATTTCGATAATAACATGCCCACCTTCATGGAAGGCACGAAGGAGTACAACGCCTTCTGGGTTCTTACCCGCAGCAGTTCTGCGCTCTGGGCTCTCGATGCCATGGTCGACGCTATTACGAATAATGTGTGTAAGCGGATCTTTAATAGCTTCTATAATTGTTTTATCAAGGTCGGTCTCTTTCCCCTCCATTTCAAGGCGTACCTGTTTGTTCACTGATTTAGCGACATCACGAACGACACGTGGGAACTTATTCCAGACCGTTGCAATCGGCTGCATTCTGGTCTTCATTATATTTTGTTGTAGCTCAGAAGTGATGCGATTGAGGCGATGCGATGCACTAACATAGTGTGTATCGCTAAGATTTTTAGTCAGACGCAAAATTTGATTGCGAGCAAGAACAAGTTCTCCAACAAGATTCATGAGTGAATCAAGTATGTGAACATCAATACGAAGCGAAGTTTCTGCAAGCTGGCTCTTGAGGCCATCCTCAGAGAGTGGTGCTGTTGCTGCTTGACGAGAGAATTCATCTGATACTGGAGTACTTTGCTGCGTAGGTGTTGATTCAATAATTTCTGTGAGCTCTATGACATTTGTAGGTACTTGCTTAGTCTTTCTTGCCTCGACTTGAGCCTGTACCTGTTGATGTTCACGAAGGGCAGCGAGAAATGCTTCTTCGAGTGGGTCAACATCAGAATCATCGGCAGAGGATGTTGTCTTTTTGCCTTCATTCAATGCTTTGAGTTGGCTCTTGAGTTCGTCATATGAGACATCTCCTTCCTTGCCAGTCGCTTCAATCGCATGAAGGATAGAGCGAATTGCATCAACTAAATGGAGTAAGTTCGTTGCAATCTCTTGATTGAGTTCGACGCGTCCAGCGCGAAGGCTATCTAAAAGGTTTTCGCCAACATGTGCTACTGATTCAAGCTTTGCGAATTCTAAAAAGCCACAGGTGCCCTTGATAGTATGCACGCCGCGAAAGATACTATTGAGGATCTCTTTGTTATTCGGCTGCTGTTCGAGACTGACAAGCTCTTGATCAAGCTTGTCGAGCGTTTCAAAGCTCTCTACCAAAAAATCAGATAGTATTTCTAGTTGCTCGTCCAAATTTCAGCCCTCCCAATAACTACAAGATGGCAGATATAGATAACTACCAATTATTGATAGTTGGATGTATTGATTCTATAAATGCTCTGTAGTTTTATCGGCTTTTTGTAGACTTTCTTAAGCAAGAAACGGAGCTTAGTTCAGAATTTTTCTGAGATTTTCTAGGACGTGGTTGCTACCTGCGAATGTATCAAGATCGGTAGATTCAATGGTTTGTAAGTGTGCTCGAACTGCATCAACCATAGATAAGAGGAGCGTTGTTAAATCTGCATTGAGCATCATACGTCCATTGCGTAGCTCGTCGAGGATATTTTCTCCTGCATGACAGAGGATTTCGAGTTTTGCATATGCAAAAAAGCCACTATTACCTTTAATGGTGTGGATGGCGCGGAAAAGGCGGTTTAAGAGCTCTTTATTTGCGTTATCTTTTTCGAGAAGCACAAGATCCTGCTCAACTTGATCAAGATTCTCGTATGCTTCCAGTAGGAAAATATTGGTTTCTTCGCTTGGTGCCACAGTGAGGATGCCGTTTTTATCAACTAGACAAGTTGGAGTTGCGTGAGAAGTTCTGCAAGCTTTGTACGGTCAAGTGGTTTTACTAGGTATGCTTCAGAGCCCTCGCGAAATGCTTTAAGAATATGTTCTTTATCAGCAAGTTGGCTCGTAATGATAATTTTTACGCCATCAAGTCCGCCAATGCCTACATCGGATTCAACTTCACGAATTTTTTTCAACGTTTCTAGCCCATCAAGCTCAGGCATCATGATATCAAGGCAGATAAGATCGAAGGGATGTTCTTCAGCAAGTGCTGAAACGAATGACTCCATTGCTTCCATGCCGTTGACGGCCACTTTACATTCTCCGTGATTCAGAAGAATGGACTGCAGCAGTTTTCTGCTCACTGAATCGTCTTCGACAACGAGTGCTTTCATACGCTTCTTACTATCCTCACCATGACATTGCTTACGATATTCAAGTCGGCCGATTTGCGGCTTTTCTTAATCAAAATTTCTATAGATATGTAAAGCTAAGCGATATGCATTATGGCACTTGTGAGAAAGCCTTTGTGTAACCCTAATACTGCAATTCTAAGGGCTTATCCTATGTAGCGAGGATATACTCGTCGTCCACTTTAATTTTTTCGAGTCGCTTTTTCCAGGTGAGGGTTAGGAAGGCTCCAGGAAGCCCTACGACCAGATATTGCACAACATGTTGGGTAAGAATCATGATAAGAGCCAGCTCTTTAGGGACGCCAAGTGATACAAGTGCAGCGGTGCCAACTGCTTCAATGACACCAATGCCTCCAGGCGCTGCTGGAATGAGAGAGCTAAAGTTGACTGCCACCATCATAAAGACAGCCTGCGCTATGGTAAGGTTAGCGCCGTAAGTTTTGGTAGCAAAGAAAAAGACGCACAGTTCATTGAGCCAAATTATCGCAGACCAACCATAGATAACAGGAGCACGTTCCAGAGAGCTTAAGGGAGCGAGTCCCTCAAGAAAGACGTTTGCTTTAGAGAGCACAAGGAGGAGTTTTTTTGAAGCCTGTTTTGCTTGGAGTTTCACTACAAGATGTTGCAGTTTAGAGCGCATGAGAATAGTGCAGAGTACAGCAATGCTAATACCTGCAAAGCCAAGGGCAACATAGAAAAGATTGTGAGCTATTTTTGAATCGCCCATGCCAAGTCCAAAGACTGCAAAGAGAAGGCTGATAGTCAGTCCGTCAATGAGTCGTTCGCTTGCTATCGTTGCAAGGACAAGAGTGCGGCTTTGGTGTGATACTTTCGCACCAAGATGTGCACGCACAAACTCACCTGCACGAGCAGGTAAAATATTGTTAAAGAAGAAGCCAAGGATAAGGACTGCTGTCGCATTAGCATAGTTCATCTGGCATGTGGGGAAAAGGTTTTGCCAACGTCTCCCTCGCATAAAATAGGAAAGGATAGTGAGAAGGACTGCGCTCGCCAAATACAAGACATTTGCATCACCAGCATGTACCGAGAGCAGCGCCCAGTCGAGATCCTTAAACGTCAGGTAAAGCGCAGCCACGGTGATGATCCATGGAGCAAGTCGCTTTATGATCTGCATGAGTGGATGATGCGTTGAAGAAGTCACTAAAGAGACTATAATTGAGCTCTCTAGAACTGTAAACTCCAAGGAAAAGCCTCATGTCGAGCTACGCATTACAACCATTATGGGATATTATTTGGATTGATACTGTTGAGGGCTTGGCACAGATCGCTGAAGCAGCGCTTGGAGAAGCGTATCTCCCAATCGATACCGAAACGGTTGGTTGGCAATCCGGCAATGAGCAGCTTGCCTTGCTGCAGATTGGCATTCCAAGTAGGAAGCTTGTATTTCTTGTCGACTGTCTTGCCGTCCAATCGCTCGATCCTATCCGTGAGGTCTTAGTCGGTGTGGCACCGGCAAAGGTTGCACACAATGCGAGCTTCGAAGATAGACAGCTTGGAAGTCGAGGCATCAAAATGAAGGGGCTTCGTGATACCTTGCCAATGGCTCGAACACTGCGGCCTGATTTACCAAATCACCAATTAAAAACAGTGGCGTTTCATGTCGTTGGGAAAACTATCAGTAAAGAAGCGCAAACGAGCGATTGGTCGTTGCGACCACTCTCACGAGAGCAGTTGCAGTATGCAGCTCTCGATGTAGAGATTCTTGCTGAAGTATATGAAAGCTTGATGACCCTTGAGCAAAAACTGCTTATTTCAACTGATGCAACTGTTGAAGATATTATGAAAGAGCTTGCAGAGGTCACTGACGAGCGGTTTTCCTTGCTTAAAGATATTGCCCCAACACTTGCATTTATAGAGCAACGTACTGAGAAGCTAAAAGCTGCTCTTAAAGAGCGTCTTGAACATGGAGCGCCACCGTATGATGGACTTTACGGAGAAGCTTCGATTAAAGCGATAACGCAGACTGAAGTGAATACAGAAAAGGTCAAAGAAGCCTTTCCAGAGATCGCCTCACTGGTTGTTGCAGAGAAAGTCGAGAGAAAGCGTCTCTTAGATGTGATGAAAGAATACGGTATTGATAAAAAGCGCCTCGATGAAGTTCTGGACCCGAAAGATACCTACTATAGGTTGATGCTTGAGATTGTGATGTTAGAAGAGCACTAGCATAGGTTTATACCTCTCTTTGCTCTGTCACAAGAAACTTCTGGATCGCAACATTCGATTCATTCCATGAATTGTGAAAAGTTATATCGCAGAAGGAGAGGTCATGAATCACACAGCTATCAATAGTTTTTTTAGTACACATCAAACGGTAACAGTTGAGCAGTATATACCGCGGGATGCTCGCGAGCTTAATGAAGAGCAGCTTTTTATCGCACTTGTATCAAAGCAGTTAGGACAACAGCCTGGTGGTGTAAAGTTGGTGCAGTCATTCCAATCACATGTTGCATCGCTTGTAGAGCAGTCAAAAACTTCGCAAAAGCATATGCAGCTTGAAGATGCTGGGCAAAAAGCGATTCAGATGATGCTTGAGCGCAAAGAGCTTTCAAAAGCAGGTGCAGAAAAACTTATACGAACGGCATGGACGGCAGCGCAGCTCGATGATAATCCAGCGCTTTGGGATAGTATCAGTGGTCCAAATGATCCTACAAAAGCAGTAGCAACTCGAGACGCTGCATTGAAGGGTATACAAGCAAAACTTGATGCTATTGCGGCAGGCAAACTTTCGTTAATTGATCCTCAACGCATAGCACCTTCTGCCACACCTCATGCGATGCAAGGAGCACGAGTTGCTTCTGGAGCTACAACAGCGTTCCTATGGAAGCCAGTTGCAAATAGTAGTGGTACAGGTTCTGTCTTGTTTCCAGCGCAGCTTGGCAAAGAAGCAACCGCTGTCGTTATACAAGACGCATCAGGTAACACAATCGATAAGGGTAGATTTACAAGCTTTGGCGATGACGGCGCTCGTGCAAAGTATGTTTTTACCAGGGCAGGCAAAGAGTATCCGGCAAATTCAGTCGTTGTGATTACCCTTCGTTCAGGCGAGCAGATACGTATGCCCCTTGCAGATCCCGCGAAACGATTAGAGAAAAATGCTTTGAACGCATAATAATCGTTTGCTATGAAAAGTTGGCAGAGCTTTTGCCGTAGTGTGTCTGACTGCAGTATCAACATCAGGACTACGGCAATTTCTTCATGCTCATTAAAGACATATCAAAAATAAACGCTCCTGTTACTGAGGGATCAAAACCTATTATGGGTGGGAACGAGGCACTTTTTGCCGAGTTCTCTCAAACACTCGATAAAATCGTTACAAAGCTTCAGCGCCACGATAAAGCAGCATCGCTAATGCGACATGCTGATGAATCAGAAAGTGCAGAAAAGAGAAAAGTAGCTGAGGAAAAGCAACAAAATCAGTTCAGTAGCTATGAACAAAGTGCTGACGCTGCAAAAGAGCAGCGAGAGGAGTCTGCTGCTGTTCCTGAGAACGTTATTGAGCGAAATGCGTTTGGTCTTAAGAACCAATCAGATAAAAAGCCTGGACAGATGAAGCACAGTTTCGATTCCAAAGGCTCGGCGAAAGAATTTGCTCAGCAATCAATTGCTACCCCTCAGGAAGAGGCACAGGATGTAGCCGTTGATGAAGAAAGTGATGCGCATGATGCCAGTTTAAACGATGCCGGTGAAGCTAGTACTGCTGACCAGCAGCTGCTTTCGCAAGAAGCCATTGAAGTGCTACCAGCGGCAAACCCACAGATTTTGCTCTCGCAAAAAACAACCGTCACAGATAAACAGGCAGAGGAGCAAGATCTTTCGGATCTTCCTGCTTCGCTGCCTGATGGTCTGCAACTGCAGGCAGAGCAACAGGATGTAGGAACAGCCGTTCCTGAGCATGATGCTTCTGCTATCCAATTAGACAAACAGACAGCGCCGGATGCAGCTTCTTTGGCTAAATCAGCTGAAAAAGAGCCTGCAGCACAGCCTGTAGCGCAGCAGGTACAACAGGCAACTCTTGCAGCCGACCAGGGAGCTTCTGTCGAGGAGGCAGCTCTGCCCCTAGACGAGCAGGTAAATTTAGCCCAATTACAGGCAAACGCAGTAATGGATAGCGCCCAGAAGCAAAACAATGTTTCCATTCATGGAGATCAGCCTAAAGGTTCGAACTTATTTGAAAAATTAATTATCGAGCGTGCTCTACTTCAAGGGGCTATGGACGCAGGATTGGGACAGCAAGGACAAGCTCTTGCTGATCAATCAACCCATAATCTCGTACAAGCTCAATTAAATCAACAACTTAGTCGTTCAGTATCTTCCGCTGGCAGTTCGGGTCCTAGTCAGGCGGCACAAGGCTTGCAAAACCTTATGAATCAACCACAGAAAGGGGCAGAAAGTGCCCAACGTGGTGAGATGAAAGAAGCGATGAAAACTTTGAAACCTCAAATTGAATCGAGAACCATGGAACGGGTCGAGTCTGCTTTGAAAGAAGTAGCTCGTGCCAAGGACGGCAAGACCATCTCGGTTCGTTTGGATCCACCAGAGCTTGGAACGGTA
>JBILLA010000086.1:0-9823 GCA_044376365.1 Bdellovibrionota bacterium
GGCTCTGGTCTTGGTGAGCGTGCAACACTTATCGCACGGCAATGCCATACGCTGGCCCCGTGGATACAGATCATCATGTTTGTTACGGATGAAGCATACGGCGGGGGAGCCTTCCGCGCAGCGCATTCAGTTGGTGTGCGTAAAGTATTTACTGATTCAGCGAGTCCGCTCGATTTCCTTCAAGACTTGGTTGCAATTCATGCAGAGTTCCGCCGTGAGGGTAGGACTCGCATCGGAAAAGTTGTTGCTATTGCTCATGCAAAAGGTGGTGTTGGTGCTACCTCAATGACAGCTGCTCTTGCAGAAGTATGTAGCGTCTTTAACCAGCGCACCATGATGTGGGATATGGATGTTGAAACCAGAGATCTCTCTCGTGCGCTGACCGTCAATGGCGTTGAAGCAAAAGTCGTGAGTGCGTGGGTTAATGGAACAAGAGAAATTTCTCGTGAATCACTCAAAGATGCGCTTATCCCAATTAGTAGTGATGTTTCCGTATTAATGCCGCCAGACCGAATGGCTGAGTCTATGGATCTTGTTTGTCATACTGACGGGCTTGGTCTTTCTCAGCGTATCTTAGAGCTTTCTCGAGTGATGTATGATGTTATCCTTGTTGATACTGCAGGACGCATGGGCCCCGCGACTGGTGGGGTGCTGCGAGCTGCCGATATTGTTCTTATCGTGATTGATGCTTCTATACTTGGACTCACTGCTGTAGACCTTTATCTAAGCTTTGTGAAAACGTTGGTCGGCTCCTCTGATAAAATTGTATTCCTTGTGAATCCAATCTCTGGTGCCGCCCTCAGTGTTGACCAGATAGCTGCAGAGCTTGAGCCAGCCCATCGTCTTGGGGATTACCCTTGGAGGCTGCCGCAGGTACCCTTCGATCAGAAAGGTAACCTCTGGCCTGGCAGTGGGCGTACCATCTATAGCCTTGGCCAGAAGCAGACCAGGCTTGCGCTTGAAAAGATAGCCAGGGAGCTTGGTATAGTCCACGATGGTAGATCCGAATATTCGGCTGGTACATCAGCAGCCCCTACGGCTACTAGTTCTGGCATTTTCTCCCGTATTTTTGGCGGAGTTGGTAAAAAGTAAAAAAATTTCGTGACAAAACAGCCAACTTCCAGGATATTATATAGCTTAAGGGGCATTCTTCTGGGGTGACCTTATTCATGCATACTTTGAAGGTCTCCTGAGACTGAAAAAGGTTTACGTTAAACTTGTATTTATATTAGGTCAGTTATGATTAATAAGCAGTCTGTTAAAAAGCAAAAAGGTGCTAGCTTGGTTGAGTACGCTCTTCTCGTTGCGCTTATCGCAATCGTTGCAATTGTTGCTGTTCGAAGCGTTGGTAACAGCGTCTCTACGCAGTTCTCTTCAATCAGCTCCAACCTTAATAACTAAGTTGTTAGACAGATTCTTTGTATTGGTGCTCTCGAGCATCAGTCCACTGACTGTAGAGGAGCCTTTGAGGCTCCTTTTTTAATTTTAATGCTTGGTTTTTTAGCAGGATAGTTTTAAGCACAGGGGGCTATTTAAAATAATGTTCCATCTTTTCGTGCCCAAAAAACTCATTTAATCCTTACGTTTAGCCCCTATTTAGCCGTAACCTGTAGGTATGGTGGATAGTAACAAGGATAAAGACAGCCTCTTGGGCTTGTTTTCAACTCGTGGGGGTAAGAACAAAGCTTCTGAAGCTTCAGAACAAAAAGCGCTGCCACCGACCTCTGGTGATACGTCGATATCTACGCAGGCAACACGTAATGCAGCCGGCAGAGCTGCTGCAATGGATACGCAGCATCGAGCAATTCAAAGTCAAAGAAAACAGCATCAGCTTTCAATGGTTGCTCAGGCGATCATGCGTGATGCTCGAACTGAAATTGGTGCTGATAAAAATGTCTTAGCTGGTGGTGGATCTGGTGATGAAGCAACAATTGCAGCAGCCGTCGATAAAGTTGTTAAAAAACGAAACGAAGTCATTGATGATATTGAGCGTGCTCATATTATCATACACCTCCAACGAGACTTGATGGGGTGGGGTGTATTACAGCCTCTTATTGATAACAGAGAAGTAACCGATATTCATGTCTATGATTACCAGACTGTGGTCTTGCAGCGTGGTAAAATTAGTGAGCTTACTGGCCTTCACTGGCCCAATGAGCAGGCCTATATATCTTTCCTTGATCGATTACTCTTACGACTTGGTAAGTCATTAACGACGCAGCAGCATACGGTGGATGGAGCGTTCCCTAATGGAACCCGTGTTTGTGCAGTGCATCAGAGTGTCTGTGGTTCTCGTGGCCCATTGCTCTGCGTGCGTGTGCCACGTATGACAGAAGTTGCACTTGAAAATTTAGTGACCTATCAAGTTGCTCCACCACTAGTGGTGGACTATCTATCAGCGCTCACACGCTCAGGGCATGCCACCATGATGATTGCAGGCGAGACTGGTACTGGAAAAACAACACTGCTCAAATGTTTAGGGACACAGTTCGGTGAAGATGAATCTATTGTCGCTGTAGAAGATACGCCGGAAGTAAATTTTCAGCACTCGTTTTTCCGTTCACTTATCTCAAGACCACCGAACTCAGAGGGAGTCGGAGAAGTGACTCTGCAAGAGCACATTAAAACGACCCTTCGTATGACGCCGACACGAGTAATTCTTGGAGAGATGCGAACGCCTTTTGCAGCAGAAGCATTCTTAGAGAGTGCTCAAACAGGTCATACAGGAATGACTACGCTCCATGCACGAAGCGCGCGTGAAACATTGGTACGCCTCGAGAGCCTCCTTGGACGAGCGCAAAAATCAGTATCAATAGATATTATCAGACAGCAGATAGCACTTGCTGTTGATATTGTGATCTGGATGGTACGAGATAAGATTACGGGACGACCACGTGTTGCAGAAATTATTGAAGTTGGACACTTTGTTGAAGGTGTCATTCAGGTGCGTCCGATGTTCCGACTTGCGCAAGCGGGTGAAAAACCGATGTGGCGAATCGATTCTTGGTCGAGTGGCTTTGAAAAGATACTCGCAGATAACAATATTTATCTTGGTGAGTGGCCACAGGAATTTAGTTTTAATACACCATATCCTACAGGTGGAAAGAGGTAAGCACGCACGATGAGTGAAACCGTCATTTTCATGCTTATTGCTGGTGGCGTGATGTCTCTGGTCAGTGTCGCCATTATCTTGCTCTGGCCCTATCTTCGAGGGGGCGATCTGCTCACCCAATCGCGGGGTATGCGGCAAGCTCGCGGTGGCATGGCAGATGATTTTGACGATCCTGTTGCTCGCATGGCTCGAGCAGGACTGAGTTCTGAATTAAAAGTTGCAAACTCAGAGTTGACGCTTGAAAAGCGGTTGACTTATGCACAGTGGAAAATGAGTCCAATGACGTACCGCATCTACTGTGTTGCTATCTCTGCATTCTTTGTCATGATTGCTTTTTTAAAGCTCAATATCTTGTGGTGC
Organism: Bdellovibrionota bacterium; assembly: GCA_044376365.1. Taxonomy (GTDB): domain Bacteria; phylum Bdellovibrionota_C; class UBA2361; order UBA2361; family JBIKWN01; genus JBIKWN01. The sequence continues at coordinate 3,473 of JBILLA010000086.1, forward strand.
GTCATTCTCTTGTCGAGTGGCCCAACTATTATGGGATCACTGTCTGGGTATTACATGGACAGACGATTTAAGCTTTTTGACCGAGACTATGCTCCTTTCTTGCTCTCGCTTGTTGGGCTTTTACGAACAGGAATGAATCCTCTACAAGCACTTGAGACAGCAGCGCGCTCTCTTGAAATAGATTCGCTGGTAAAGTTTGAAGTTGAGTTAATGCTTGAGCGTATTCGTGCTGGTGCTCCTGAAGATAAATCTGTTGGTGCTTTTGGTACTGATATTGCCCATCCTGAAATAGAACTTTTTGTGCAGGCACTCCTCCTGAGTATGCGGGTTGGTGGAACATTGTCTGATACGCTTGAGCGATTATCGAAGCAGGTTCGACGACGGCAGTTTTTTCGATCTCAGGCTGTCGCAGCCGTGGGCTTACAGCGTGGCTCTATTTGGTTCATTCTTGGTATTCAGGTTGCGCTGATGACGTTTGTCTATTTGATACTTCCAGTTTTTGTATTGGAGTCGATTGCGAACCCTTCAGGGTGGCAAGTGTGGCAGTTTGGGGTCTTTATGATTTGTGTGGGTATGTATTGGGTGAAGCAAGTTTCTAAGATTCGGTGTTAACGATATTCAGATAATTCGCTATGAATAGTTTTTGGGTCCTCATCGTTGCTTTTGGCTTACTGCTTATTGCAGGGGCTGGCTTTCTTTTCCTCTTTCTAAATCGTGGTTCGGAAGTAAGCAATATTATTAAATCACAGCGTCAAGGCTCGCGTGATTTTGATAAAACAACTGACGTCTTCCAAAAAGCTAAGGAAGATCTCCTGCGGCAAAAAAAAGCAGTCAAAGAAAAGCCCACAGAAGAGATGCTCTTATTTCAAGCTGGCATTATCACCCCAGAAGGGCGTAAAAAGTTTTTGACTTTTAAAAAATTGGCGCCGCTCGTTGGGGCTGTGTTACTTGGGTACGGTGGTTCGATGGGGGGCATGCAGTACGCACTGATTGGTGCAATCCTTGGTGTCATGATCGGTGTACAGCTTCCAACATCATTTCTTGATAGAAAAATTGCTGCACGGTCTGAAGATATTATGTTTTTTCTGCCCCTTGTGGTTGAGCAGATTGCTATTGGGGTCAGTAGCTCACTTGATATAGGACCGTGTCTTCAAAAAGTTGTTTCAATGGCGGATGAGCGTGATTCTCATAACGTGGTCACTGAGTACTTGCGGATGGTTACCACCCTTGCTCGTTCAGGACTTTCATTAGAAACAGCGCTTCTTGAGGTCGCAAAGCGCAGTGGACATTTGGAGCTTGGGCAGACCTTTGGTGCAATGTCGCAGGTTTTAAAGCATGGGGGTGAGATTACCAAGCAGCTCCAAGAGATGGCGGATGCAGTCTCGTCCCAACGCGAAACTAAAATTGAGGCAAAAATTAAAAAACTTGAACTTGAAGCAACCGGGCCGGTTGCCCTCGTTTTTATTGGATTCCTGAGCATCTTGCTCACTTGTATTGGTATGCAGATGATGAAAGCATTTGAGTAATAGCTATGAGGAGAACAGGAGACATTCTATTAGCAGCATTGGTCCTTGCCATCATCTCGATGCTTGTTATCCCACTGCCGACCCTTGCGATTGATGTCCTCATTGTTCTTAATATCTCTATCTCTCTACTTCTCTTATTCCTTGGCCTCTACATGCCATCGAGTTTGAGTTTATTATCTTTCCCAACCCTTTTGCTTTTAACAACACTATTCCGCCTCTCGCTCAACGTTGCCTCTGCGCGGCTTATCCTCAGCCAAGCTGATGCCGGTGTGGTTATCCATGCTTTTGGTACTTTTTTGATCCGCGGGGAGCTCTTTGTGGGACTTGTTATCTTTACCATCGTCACGATAGTAAATTTCTTGGTTATCGCTAAAGGTGCTGCTCGTGTGAGCGAAGTTGCTGCACGCTTTGTACTTGATGCGCTTCCAGGAAAACAATCTAGTATTGATTCTGACCTGCGAGCTGGGTTGATTAGTCCTGAGGTTGCAAAACAAAAGCGAGAAGATCTGCGTAAAGAATCGCAGCTGTTCGGAGCAATGGATGGTGCCATGAAATTTGTACAAGGAGATGCTATTGCCGGCATTATCATCATCTTTGTGAATATCATTGGCGGTTTATACCTTGGCTTATCTCGTGGTATGGAGATTGGCTCTGCTGCACAAACGTATACAATCCTCACCGTTGGTGATGGTTTGGTGAGCCAAATTCCTGCACTCCTTATCTCAATATGTGCTGGTATCGTCGTAACGCGGGTCAGCAGTAATGATGGGCTTACACTTGGGAGCGATCTGTCACTGCAACTCTTTGCTCATCCAAGCGCCATTGTCGCAACTGGTGGGCTGCTTATGGTGTTAGGGCTTTTCCCTGGCATACCATTTCTACCATTCTTTGGAGTTGGATCTGTCTTTGTACTTTTTGGTCTTTTTGTAAGGCCGCCGCTGCAACAAGCAGAGTTAGTGAGTGGTACAATGACGCCGTCGTTGCTCCGACTGCCGTTTTTTTCAGGAGAGAGCAGGGCAGGCGACGATCGCAAAGGAGCGCCAAAAGCATTGCCTCAGCATGGCGAACCTCATCCAAGTAATCTGAAAGAGCCCCTTCGTGTTCTCCTTGGTATGCATGCTTTTGATCTTTTAAAGCATCGATTTGAATCAACCAACGCTCGATGGGATGACCTACGGCATCAAGTGCATGATGAGCTTGGCGTCTGGCTTCCCGGTATAAGCTTTGAAAAAAGTGAGAGCTTATCGCCGCTGCAACTTCATGTAAGAGGTGAGGATATCCGAACGATTTCAACGACGTGCTCACTTGATGCATTATTGATTCCGATACGAAAGCACGAAGCTCGAGCACTTGGCTTTGATATTATTGCGGATGAGCAAAGTCATCCGTTCTTTGGAACACCGATGACGGCAGTGAGTGCCAGTCCTGAGACAAGCAGACTGCTCGAAGGGCTCGCACTGCGAGGTGCTGACAGCCTTGAGTATATCCTCTTACAAGCTGCTACAGCGCTTTTAGAACATCCTGAACAATTGATCTCATTCCAAGCATTGCTCACAGAGATGAAGCATTTTGAGCAGCAGTCCTCTGGATTGCGTTCTGATACGATGTCTCGATTCTTTATCTCTCCCCCGAAACTGCACCAGTTGCTCTGTACGATGATTAAAGAGCATCTTGCGATTACGGATTTACCCCTTATTCTGCAGACCATCTCAGAGGTCTGTATCGCTCATAAAATCTCTGCTGCTGATGATACTGATGTTGCTCTCAAGCCACTGCTTGACCATGTTCGTCGCAAACTGAGCCGTCGTTTCACGCAGTCAATTCCAGACATAGGTACTCGACCCATGGTCTTTGTGCTTTCTGACGCTTTTGTAAAGCTCTTAGAAACTGCTCGCTACGATGAACTCTTACGCTCAATGACAATTGATGAAGCTGCATTGAAAGCGTTCAAAGATCAATGGCAGACGTTCATTGTGCAGCGATTGAGGTCACGTGGTACGGCACCAGCAACGATACTATGTCCCGAAGAAGTACGTTTGCAATTTCGTATGCTCCTTGAAAGTTTACGTCTTGAGCGAGGCGTTACAGTTTGTAGCGTGAAAGAATTCGATCCAAGTCAGCAATTCTTAGTTGCTGGTGTATTTGGTGTCGATTTCAGAGGGGGAATCTAAGCATGGCGCTACCTACTGGGTTTTTAGTCAGTACTTTGATTACGGATATGTTTTCAATTGAAAACTTACTCGTTGATCTAGAGTGCGCTGATTTATTCAAAGCTTACGATGCGGCTCGTGGTCGCTCAGTTGGTGTGTGGATCTATCGTGACCAGTTTGAAAATGATGACGAGCGATTAGTTACGTTTGTTAAACGAATGAGTAAGCTTTCAAATGTATCAATCCGTACCCCAAATCTGTTTAGTGTTGGGCTTGATCCGAGCGGATTGCTTTTTGTTGTTGTTGAATATATGGATGGGTATCCAATTACCCATGGTAATCTTGATGTTCGTGAAGCAGAGCGTCGTTTCGTGTCAGCATTGCATATTACAGAGACGTTACATGCACATGGTATTGCTCTTGGTGATTTGGGCGATAAATCCTTTTGGCTGAATCGACATGGAGACATTGCCCTCATGGGTATAATGGGAGATCCCATGTATCAAGGAACGCTTGAAGATATGTTGCGTGCTGATGTAGCGGGGCTAATCGCTATCTGTCGCAATGTATTTGGTGCCTCACTCCCGCAAGCTCCAAAGTGGATTCATGAAGCTTTGAAAATAGGTGAAGCTACTAATGGTACTGCTCCTGTAAGTGCGACCATGTTTGCTGCACAGTTTCGAAAAATTAAAGAGCGTAGCTTACAAGAAGAAGCGCAACTTACTTCACAGGGTGAGCGACGTCTTGAACGACGATCGACTGATAATCAGCTTGAAGTCTTTGAAGGCTCAAAAACAAATGAAGATGCAGCAGCACCCGCAGACACTGGTATGAGCGATGCGACCAGGAAGAAGCTTCTGATTGGATCAGGTGTATTCTTCCTGTTCTGTGTTATCACTTCATTGGGATTGCTATTCCTTAATGCGCCTCCTGCACCGCCACCGGATCATACGCAGCAGCTTTTGCTTGCAGCTGCCAATGACAGAATCAAACAGGCAGCAGAAGTTTTACAATCTCAAGATGCCCTTATCACTGATAAACGAGCTAAATTTGAAGAGCTCTCACAGTCAGATGATCCTGTATCCCATACACTCTTGGTTGATGCGGCAACAAAAGCAACCGATCCAACAGAGCGGCTGCTTGCAGAGCGTGCCATTCTAGACCGGGCGCAACGATTCCAGCTTGATTTGATAGCTGATGCGGTGAAGACCTGGCTTGATTCCATGAGCTTAGCAGATACGCCTTCAGAGTATGAGCTCAGCTTGAAAATCCTTGATGGGAGCCTTCCCGCAATTGCGCGCGGTGAAATTGCTGAGCGTATTTTTACACTGCAGCCTATACTGGGAAGTAAATTTCTTTCGGCTCTTGTGTTGTCTTCCCCTGAAGATATTTACCGAGTGAGTGTGAGTGCCGTTATCTCAAAGCTTGGTGGTAATGCGATGCAGCCACCTACTGATATTTCCTCAAAAGCATTAATTGGATTACTGCTCGAGAATTCACCTGAGCTGCAAGCGCAATTTGCTGCAGTGGTAAAAAGCTGCTCTGATAATGAGCTGCGGTGGTTATCGCTCTCTGCACTACAGCAAAATAAAATGATTCCCTCTGCAGTACTCGACAGCGTTATTGGGCGAAAACTGTATGGAGACACGACAAAGCTCTACTTTCAGCCACTCCAAGGAGATGATCCACTTCCTGATGGTGCCCTTGCGTTGATAGGAAGACTGCTTTCGCAGCGAGTGACGTTAGGTGATATAGAAGAGCTTGGTATTTGGCTCCATCCATATGCGCTCGATATTCTTAAAGCATTGCTGATCGATATGAAGGATACAAAGCTTTTAGAGGAAGCACTTGATTATCTTTCTGGTCGAAGCAGTGGGAACCTCTATATTGAAAAGTTATCTTCAGCATTGCGACAAGAACCAGTTCCTTTTCATTTTGCAGCCTTAGCGGGTGTATCAACAGCTAGTGATATAGATTTTTCTAGTAAAACGCTTGTTCGTGCTGTTGAGCCGCTTAGTAAGCTTGAGCCAAAACATCCTCTGTTTAGTATCCTTATTCATGCGCCAAACCAATCCTTCGTGACGTACTATCTCGAAAAATTTCATGACCAGATTCCTGGTCCTTCAATGGTGGCACTCCTTTCTAATCCGCTTAAAGAAGTTCGCATTGCAGCTATTCGTGGGTTAAAAAACGTCAATAGCACTCCTGTCTTGCAGATAATTCTGCAAGCGTATGAAGCAGAGAAAGATCCTGATGTACGCAGCGCCTATGAAGAGGAGCTGTGGGTTATTCGAGAGCGAGTAAAGCGATGATTCGGATACTATTGTTGAGCATCGTGCTTGCTCTTGTTGCCTGCACTCCAGTACCTGGAAAAGTTCTTATTGGTCAAGAAGCGCCATTGATGCGATTGTATACCCTTGTAGATGGTGATGAAACAAATCTTGAGAGCTATCGTGGTAAGCCCGTTGTGTTAGTATTTTGGCGCTCTGATTGTGGATCATCCAAACGAGCACTTGCCGCAATCAATGCATATGCTCGCCAACCTCGACAGCAAGGTAAGTATGTATTCATTGCAGCAAATATGGATGAATCAGATAAGCTCTCTGCCGTGAAGGAAGTACTCCGAGAGCGCAAGATCACAGCATATGAGCAGATGATGTCGGGCAACGCAGAAT
>JBILLA010000087.1:0-9817 GCA_044376365.1 Bdellovibrionota bacterium
TGCTCTACAAATCATCTCAGCCAAATAGTTCTGGATGGACTGGTGCTCAACAACTGGTTTTCCAAAAGTTTTTCGCTCTTTACCGTAGGCTATGGCATCCCTAATGGCCGCACGTGCAATACCCACAGCCTGGGCTGCCACCCCCGTGCGTCCACCATTGAGCGTCGTCATTGCAATATTGAACCCCTTGCCCTCTTCAAAGAGCAGGTGCTCTTTGGTGAGTACAACATTCTCATACTGTGAGCCACAGGTTGCAGAACCTCGAATGCCTAGCTTGTCCTCTTTTCTGCCAAGGGTAAGCCCTTTAATATTCATCGGATGCACAAAGGCTGAGACCCCTTTATGACCTTTGCTTTTGTCACCAGTAGCAAACAGCACAGTCACATCTGCAACGGGACCATTGGTAATCCAATTCTTAGCACCATTGATAATAAACTCATCACCTCGTCGCTCATAGCAACAGGTCAGCGAACCAGCATCACTGCCAGTGCCAGGCTCTGAAAGAGAGAAACAACCAATCCACTCACCACTTGCAAGCTTTGGAAGATAGGTTTGCTTTTGTGCTTCAGATGCATAATCAATAATAGGCGTTAAGCAAAGTGAGTTATGCGCACTTACAATGATCGATGTGGAAGCACAGGCGGCAGCAAGCTCTTCAATAATGCAGCAGTATGCAAACTGAGAAAGTTCAGCACCACCATATGCAGCAGGAACAAACGCACCCATAAAACCAAGAGCACCCATCTTGGGGATCAACTCTTGAGGAAAGTAGTGATCTTTATCAATTTTTTCAGCAAGGGGCATTACCTCATCGCGGGCAAAGGCGCGTGCCATATCGATGACCATCTGATCTTCTTGGCTTATCGGAAAGTGAAATCCAGATTCCCAGGTCATGCATTCTCCCATTGTGGTTGACGTTTTTGCAGGAATGCTTTCATTCCCTCTTCTCTATCCTTGGTAGCAAAGAGTCTTAAGAACTCATCTACTTCTGCACGAAGCCCCGCAGTGAGCGACGTGTTAACTGCATCAAGAATAACTTTCTTTGCACCTGCAACAGCGCAGGGTGCTTTTTCTATAATCTTCTGAGCAAACGCTTCTGTCACTGCAAGCAGATCTGCTGCAGGTACAACTTTATCAACAAGATGCAGACGCAGCGCTTCATCAGCAGCGATGATATCGCCGCTGAGGCAAAGCATCTTAGTTGCTCCGATACCGCATCGATGGATGAGTCGCTGTGTCCCACCAAAGCCAGGAATAATTCCAAGATTCACTTCAGGCTGCCCAACTTTTGCAGTGTCTGCAGCAAAGATACAGTCACAGGCAAGGGCAAGCTCAAGGCCACCACCAAGCGCAAATCCATTCACTGCAGCAAGCACGGGAAGGTGGAACTGCTCAATGTGTCGCATCACGCGCTGACCAAGCTCAATGTAATCAGCAATCGCATTCGAACCGAGGTCGTGCATGGCAGCGATATCGGCTCCCGCAACAAATGCTTTCTCGCCAGCACCAGTGATAATAATGACGCGCGGTTCTGCCTTTGCTCGAATCTCAAGGAGTGCTTGCTCAAGTGAAATCAAGACATCTCGATTTAACGCATTGAGTGATTGCGGACGATTAATCGTCAGCATCACCAACGCACCATCATGCTTGTACTCAATAAGGACCGATTTTTCTTTTTGTAAACTCATAGTCTCATCCTGGTGGCCATGTAAACGGTCGTCCAGACAGAATGTGTAGATGCAAATGAAATACACTCTGTCCTGCTGCTGCACCATTATTGATAACCACTCGATACCCTGATGCAACAAGCTGCTCTTGCACAGCGATCTCTTTAACCGCAAGCAAGAGCTCTCCTAAGATTATAAGATCATCTGGGGTAGCTTCCGAGAGGGAAATCATGGGCTCCTTTGGAATAACAAGGATGTGCACAGGGGCTTGGGGGGATATATCCCGAAATGCCAGCACATTCTCGTTCTCATAGACGATATCTGCGGGTATCTGGCGGTTGATGATTTTAGTAAATATGGTCTCCATAGGCATACTTAAGTCTATCCTACCCCCCTCAAACGTCCAAGAGACTGAAATCAGTCAAAAATTTTTTATTTTTTTGAATTTTTTATGAAGAACTTTCTTAAAAGGTGCCGATATAGTTGTTAGTGTCATCTTATGAATAGGGATTTTTCGTATGAGCGGATTTAAACGGCAGCAATCTAAGCTTCCTCTAATTTTAGCCATCTCCGTCGGTGTGTTCGGTGTTCTGACTATTGCTTTTGCTCTGGCTTCAATGAAAAAGACCAGTCCCGCTGCAACTGCTGCAGACGCTAAATCGAATCAGCGTATAGTTGTTGTAGAGAAAACAGCTCCTCTTGAAATGATTGATGTCCTCGTTCCTGTTCGTGAAATTGAACAGGGCAAAAAACTTGAACCAAGCATGTTTAGAATTGAGAAACGTCCCCGCGCGGTAATCGCAGCGCAATCTGCAATACTAAGCTTTGAAGAGCTTAAAAATCAGTATGCACGTTCTCTTATTCCTGCAAACAATCCTCTGAATCGCGAAGTGATGACACCGATTCGACCAGCTAACCCAGTTATCGCTAGTATCCCTGCTGGATTTAGAGCAGTCTCAATACGTGTTGACTCGATTTCGTCAGTAGAAGGATGGGCAACGGCTGGTGCACTTGTTGATGTACAGTGGATTAGCGATATGAACGGCAAAAAAGCTGCAAATATTATCGTGCAAAATGCAAAGGTGCTTTCTGCTGAGCGTCAAGTCGAAGCACAAGGGGCACAAGCACAGGCACAGGCACAAGGTCCAGTTCCGACAACGGTTACCCTACTCGTCAATGAACGAGATGCACAAAAAATCTCGCTTGCATCACTTACTGGCACTATGATGCTGCACCTGCGTGGCGCAACTGACATTGGAAAATCTTCAAATGTCGATGGTCCTATTACCCTTCAAGACTTAAACGGATCAAGCATGAATGGTCGTGATGGCATTCAAGGTGTTCTCAAAATGAAAAACAGTGACGGCACCATTCGCGAAATTGGTATTAAAGACGGTCGCATTGAAGATCTGAAATAATCTTAACCGTACTATTTCACTTCAAGACGCGCTCACGCATACTCACGGTGTGATTGCGCCTCAACTCATCCTCTTGATCACTACTGCTATCGGAGCATCAACGGTGATCCTTGGAGAGATTGCGCTTCGATCCATTGAGCCCTTTCCCCTGCTGTGTGTACGCTTCTTCTTTGCATCCCTACTACTTGCACTCTTAAAACCTCGCGACATATTCCCTATCAAGCAAAGCGCCATCCGTGGTGGCATCGCCATTGGAGCATCATTTGGTATTGGCTGCACGCTGCTCTACTTTGGGTTACGCTTTATACATGCAGGTCGAGCAAATTTTTTAATCTCACTTGAAGTATTAGTCGTCCCGCTCTTGCTCTACCTCATGAAAGGCACCAAACCCAATCGCAATGAATGGATAGCACTACCCCTTGCAGGCCTCGGCTTATGGTTACTGACTACCGTTGGTAACAGCACATGGTCGCATGGCGACGTACTCCTACTGTTAAGTACAGTGAGCTATGCACTCTACGCTATATCACTGTCCCATTTTTCGCCCAACAATAATTCATACCAACTATCATTCGTTGCGTTGGTAAGCATCACAGTGGTCAGTGGGCTCATCACACTTTTCCTCAACCAATCAGTCTTTATAACGCCGTCGATCTCAACGCTCGCTATCATCACTTACCTTGCAGCGGTTGGCTCAGTTGCTCGCTTCGTATTGCAATCACATGCTCAAAAAACTGCAACACCCACCCAAGCTGCACTTATCTTTGCACTTGAGCCTGTGCTCACTGCGACGATGAGTATGCTCTTTCTTTCAGAGCATCTTTCCGTGGCGCAGCTTTTTGGTGGAGGGTTCTTAGTGTGCGCTGCAGTTCTTGCAAGCTTGCCAGCGCGTCATTAAAGATAGTAGTCGTTAAGCTCACCCTCTGCTACATCAGCAGTGCCTGTATCAGGATTAAAACGAACCTCAAGCACGGCATCAACAGCATCACGGATATCATCCATATGAGTAATGATAAGGATCTGTTCAAACCGCTGCGAGAGTTTTTCAAGGAGCTGCAGTACGTTCTGTCGCCGCTGTGTATCGAGGCTTCCAAAAACTTCATCAAGAATTAAAAGATTAAAGGTCTGACCTGCTCGCTCTGCTAAGAGCTGCGAGAGCGCCAGGCGCACGCAAAGGTGCAAGATATCAGTCTCTCCACCACTAATGACTGATTTAATTTCACCACCATCATAAACTGTTGGCGCAAAATCAGGACCGATAAATACTTCATTATACCGAGCTTCCGTGAGCTCAGACAGGAATTCACTTGCAAGAGCAGCAATACGGGGACGAATACTCTCATTGACGCTCTTGCGGAATGCGGTCAGCGTCGTATCAGCTTCATCAAAGACTAGGAGCTCTTTTCTCAACGACGCAAGTCCTGCTTGCTTTTGATCAAAGACCAAGAGTGCTTCAGCCGTTCGTTCAACTTGAGCATGAATCGTTTTAAAATCTCCCTCAACCATCAACTTATCGCTGCGAGCAACACCTACCATACTCTCAGCAGCACTCACAGCTGTTTTTGCCGCAGTATAGCTTTGCTCTGAGAACGATAGCTCTGTCAGCTCTTTGCGCTTCATACGCAAGAGTTCATCTAGAGACACGAGTTCATTCCTTATGGAGTCTTGCTGCGTTTTAATGAGCGCAGCTTCAGAAACAAGATCCTTTAAAAGCTCAGCCTGTGGAACTGCCTGCTTTTCTTCCTTAAGTACTTTTTCAACATCTTCATACTGTAAGACAAGATCATGTTCTGCCGCCGAGGGCTTCAATACAAGCTCAAGAGCCGTTTTCTCTTCTTGAATTGCAGCTTCAAGCTTTGCAATCTCGTGGCTAATATCAGCAATTACTTTTTTACTTTGAGCCCCAAGTGCTTGCCCGCAGGTTGGGCATGCAGCACCCTGTTTTGTGAGGCCTTCAAACGACGAAAGTTTTTTTTGCTCGGCAACAACCTGCTTTGACAACACGACTAATTTTTCTTCTGCACGAGCACGGCTCACTTTGCGATCCGTTTCAAAACGACTCCTCGCCGCAGTGAGCGTCGTAAGCTGCGTTTCAAGTGTCGCAACGCGTTCTGTGATCTGGCGCAAGATATGCTCTGGTGCGGCATCAGGATGACGAGCGGCATCCTCCCGAAACGAGCGGTATGGCTTTCCAAAGACGACCGTGTCATCGATCGCCTTCAAACGTGCATCGAACTGCTGGAGCCGTTGCGTTGCATCTTCAAAGCGAGTCTGACACAGCACCACTGCTTCTTTGCGCGTACGGTACAGTGCGAATTCTTTTTCAAGCAGCTCAAATTTCTTTCGTTCTTCTTCTGCTCGCAGTTTTACCTGCTCGATGACAGCTGTTTTTTCTTTTAATTTTTCTTCAAGTCCCTTGAGTTTTGCCTGCTCTTGTTCAAGGCGCTGCTCTAGTTCGATTCGATTTCCCAGTCCTGCTTCAAATCCAGCAACACGTTGCTTGCGCTCTTTGCGCTGCTCTCGAAGCTCTTCGTGCATCAGCTCAAGCTTGTCAAAGCCCATCATGCGCACAATAAATTTTTCTCGTTCAGTGGCTCCCTTCTTACCACTTAAAAACTCAAGTCCCTTTTGCTCGGTAAGAAATGTTGCTGAGAATTCTTCTAAATTCATCCCAAGCAGCTGCACTATCTGATTGGTCACATCTCGACTGCCCGTAATGCCTGCTTCAGCAGAACCAGCGACAAAAAATTTAGCATCAGTCGGAGTTCGCACGATACGATACACATCAGCACCGATACTGCACACAAGCTCTACCGATACTTTATCTTTTTCAACGCCCTTGGTTTTTAAGTCTTCAAGTTTGCCTCGCACTGCTTTTGTTCCGTACAGCGCAAAGGTGATTGCTTCAATCAGGGTGGTTTTTCCTGCACCATTGGTACCTGTAATACCAATCAAGCCCGCCGAAAATTCTATATCGACTTCCTGATATTGGCGAAAATTTCGCAGCGACATTCTAACGAGCTTCATCGTTTGCCTCGATTGCAGTAAACAATGAATCAAACAGCGTGATCATCTCATCATGAGTCACATGTGCTTTTGCAGGATGCTTTCGAACAAATGTTTCGAGCTCTTCTTTGAGTGAGTACGCTTTTGGCATCAGCGCACCACGTACTTTTTCATGATGTGCTCGTTCACTTGAACGAAGATCGATCTGTACATGGAGTGCTCGAGCACGAATATCTCGGAACAGTCGCTGGTCGACCTGACGAAAGAGCTCTCGCGGAACATCAATAAGCTCGAGGCGAATAATTTTACCATCAACACCGCCTGGAATACTTGTACATGCATCCAAGAGCGCCTCGGTCAGCATCTCTGCTGTTGCAATGGAGCCACCAAAAATTGGAGGCACTGATATCACTTCACGCGGCGATGTAAGGGAATGAAAGATAACTTTTTGCTCGGGGAGCATTACTTCAAGAAATCCCTTGTTCTGCGTTGCTTCAGACCAAATGTTGCTTGAGGTATGCTCAAGTGCACCTGCATACCACGCATGATGATCAACTTGCTTTGCAATATGAATATGCCCCAGTGCGATATACTCCCACTCATGGGGATTGAGATCGGTAAGCTTTCGTTCAATACCTCCAAACTCACTCATCCAGCTGTCACCAATCTGACCGTGCGTGACAAGCAGATTATACGCAAAAATTTCATCTGCTCGAAGCGTATCTGGGTTGAGCGTCTCAAGCCCTGCATGAGGTACTGCAGTCACACATACTGAGCTATCTAGAAATCGAAACTGCTGTGTCTGCAGATCGGCGACATACACATTGGGGATCTCTTCAAATAACCGAAGAATACACCCTGTATCTGATCGCTTCGGAGAATCGTGATTACCAGCTATCAGAATAATAGGAGCACCAGTGCCAACACTGAGTCGTCGCAACTCTTTAAATGCATAGGTCACTGCTGCATTTGTGGGGCGCACCTGGTGAAAGATGTCACCTGAAAACAGCACAAGCTGCGGTGCTAAACCGATCACTCTATCAATAGCTTCGCGGAATGCTAACGCGACATCAAGCTCACGCTGGTTCATCCCCGACTTTGCGAGCTTTTGATACTTGCGATACCCAAGGTGTATATCCGACAGATGACATACTTTCAAAGCAGGTTTCTGGCTGGTGTGATTCTTGCCTGGATCCTGGGACGACCTGGAAGTTGTTGTTGGGGCGTGAACTTTTTTCATCGTAACTATTAGACGGATCAAATGGTTATACAAAAACGCTCGGAAGCAGTCACTCTTTCTCCTAACAAAAATGAACATTATCGCACGAATCTGAACAAACCAGAGCCCTTCGAAGCCCCCGTGGCATCGCCCGGCGAGGGCACGATTCTTCTGGACGTCCTCAAAACTCTTGAAACTCAGATACGCACCCGTAACCTGCTCCATGGCGTGCACTCATTCCCATTCCACCCCCTCTGGTTCCAAGCAGAGAATGAGCGAAACGTCTTTCTCTGGCGCGAGGGCTTCTCTATTATCCAAAAGGACGAATTTGAATTCTGGGTTGATGTACCTGCCCTGATTAAAAAGCGGCAGCGCGCTCTGCAAGATGCCACCTTTAATCATCCCCTCTCGAATGCGCAGTGGCCCAGCATGTCAAACGCTTCTCAAGCCATAGAGCTTGAAACCACGTACTTAAAAGAGCTTGGGAGCCTTTTTGATGCTCTTGCTGCTCAGGCAACTGCCCTCTGCGAAGCCTCCTCACGGGTGATTCAGGAGCTCTGTGGGCATGAACCTCGCAAGCGAGTTGTCATTATTCCCCATAAAAAATAGGGCAAATCCTCTCCTCTTTATTATGAAGAGGTCCCTGTCTGGATGGCATCTAAAGACATGGTAGATTTGCGCGATGCCACCATATATTCCCGACACACACTCCGACCTTGTTGGACACGTTGACTCATCAAAATTCGTTGAGACGATCACCGGCGATCAAGTTATTAGACTTGTTGGCTGGATTGCGCACCGTTTTCTTCCAATTACACAGCTCAACCTAGTGTTGCCCCGCGGCGAACAGTTCAAGAGTACCAAGCTTCTGCGCCTCGACGTGAGCCAAAAGCTTCCGCAATTTACACCAGAGCGTATTTGGGGCTACTCCTTTGATATTCCACTTGATGCAGAGCAGAAAGATCCCACCATTATGCTCAAGCTCTCTGTTACCCTTGCTGATTATTCAACCACACAGATTCAGATGGAACTACCTCGACCATCTGCAGCGTCTGATGGTGCGCAGACACCCTATGGTTCACATGCCGCGCAACAGTTTTATCGCAAGCAATGCGAACTCCAATTCGAATCATTTCTTCAATCAAAAGAACGAATCATCTTTGAACCGATTGATGAGCCTGCTCTGTCAGTCATCATCGTTACCCACAACCAAGCGGCATTAACTTTTGCCTGCTTACAGTCACTTCTTGCGCAAGCACGCTCTGGCTTTGAAGTTATCATTGTCGACAACAATTCAACTGATGCGACGAGCGATCTGTTGCATCGCATCTTTGGTGCACGTATTGAGCGACTTCCTGAAAATAATCACTTTCTCTATGCAGCAAACCACGGTGCAATGATTGCGCGCGGCGCAAACCTTCTGTTTTTAAATAATGACCTCATACTTCTACCAGGCAGTATCAATGCACTGCTCAATATTATTCGACAAGAACCTCGGTTGGGTGCAGTTGGTGGTAAACTGATTCGTCCCGACGGTCTCTTGCAGGAGGCTGGTTCAAGTATTCACAGTGATGGCACCACGACAGGCATTGGTCGCGGCAAACAACCATTTACTCCTGAGTTTTGTGTGCGTACCGAGGTTGACTATTGCTCTGGTGCCCTCTTACTCACCCCACGACAGCTCTTTCTTGATATGGGACTGTTTCATAAGCAGTTTGCACCCGCCTACTATGAGGATGTCGATTATTGCGTACGTCTTCAAGAATATGGCTACAAAGTACTGTACGAACCTCTTGCCGCTGCGATTCATTTGCACCACGGCAGCGATCCTTCTCATGAAGATGCGCTTCGCCTGATGAAAAAAAACCGTGAACGCTTCAAGCAGCATCATCTCACCTATCTTGCTAAAAAAACGGCTCATAAAACATCTGCACTAGATGGAGCATATAAGACAGTGCTGATCATTGATGATTTCTATCCAGTCACAACGAAAGGCCAAGGGCAGCCTCGCACTATTCGGTTACTTGAATCACTCACTCGCCAAGACGCTGCGGTATACTTCTATGCTTCACGCGAAACGCATCAACCAGCGACGCCATTCATGGCATCGGTGACACCACTGTATCCATCACGACAAGCATTACTGACATGGATAGCAGAACATGCGCACACTCTCTCGCATATTATTGTTTCCCGCCCAACCAACATGGAATGGTTCATCGAACTGCAAGATCATATTACGCAACAAAATAAACATATTCGAATTATCTATGACGCTGAAGCTGTCTTTGCTGTACGAGACATGGGACTGCAACATATCAAACATGCCGTGACGTTCTCAGATGAAGAGCAGCAAAGTATTATTGATATTGAACTATCGCTTGCACGTCGTGCTGATTGCATCCTGACAGTATCTGAACTAGATATGAGTCACTTCTTTCGCGCTGGTTTTACATCGATTGAAAAACTCTCATATGTGACGTATCCAACATCAGCACGTGCACCGT
>JBILLA010000248.1:0-2858 GCA_044376365.1 Bdellovibrionota bacterium
CACTCGATGAATATATCATCGGACAAGAGCGTGCAAAGAAAGTACTCGCTGTTGCAGTGCACAATCACTATAAACGTCTCAAGAGTAATTCTACTGCAAAGAAAAATGATGTTGAGATTCAAAAGTCTAATATCTTGCTCGTAGGACCAACTGGATCTGGTAAAACGTTACTCGCACAAACACTTGCTCGTATCCTTGATGTTCCCTTTACGATCGCTGATGCAACAAGCCTTACTGAAGCTGGCTACGTTGGTGAAGATGTTGAAAGTATCATCGTCAATCTTCTGCAGGCGGCAGAGTATGACGTCGAACGTGCACAGCGCGGTATCGTTTACATTGATGAAATAGATAAAATCGCTCGCAAATCAGATTCTCCATCCGTCACTCGAGATGTCTCTGGTGAAGGTGTGCAGCAAGCGTTGCTCAAGATGCTTGAAGGCACAAAAGCGAATGTGCCACCAAAAGGTGGGCGCAAACACCCGCAACAAGATTTCATTCAAGTTGATACTTCAAACATCCTCTTTATCCTAGGAGGTGCCTTTGATGGTCTTGAAAGAATTATCCACCAACGAATTGGTAAAAAAGCCCTTGGCTTTGGCGCTGCAAGCACTGCTGCTGCTCCGACAAGCGAAGTAACGTTTTCAAACCTCGAGCCTGAAGACCTCAATAAATTTGGATTAATCCCTGAATTTATCGGTCGTATGCCTATGCTCGCCGCACTCGATAAGCTCGATAAAGAAGCGCTGGTTTCAATTCTTACACAACCTAAAAATGCAATCGTCAAACAGTATAAAAAGCTGCTTGAACTTGAAGGTGTCGAACTTGTCTTTACCGATGATGCACTTGAAACGATTGCCGAAGAAGCTCTGAAGAGAAAAACAGGTGCTCGTGGCTTACGATCAATTATCGAGAACGCAATGCTTGACGTCATGTTTGATGCACCGAATGATAGTCGCATCAAAGAAGTCGTGATCACTTCTGAAGTGATTAAAGATGGAGCAAAACCTGTACTTGTCTATCACAAAGAAGCAGCTGCTGGATAAAACAGCAGGCTTAGTATCGACCAGGAAGTTTGGGCTGCTTTGCTTCAGCAATCGAGTTACTCATCGTGCCACGTTGCAGCGCTTCAAGCTTCTCTTTTGCAGCACTGTGAGAAGGATCAAGTTTCAATGCCTCTTGAAGTTCAAACCGAGCATCATCACTACGATTCATCGTTGTATAGAGTTCGCTTAGTTGCACATGGTATGACGCATTATCAGGGCACAGACGCAGTGCGCGTCGGATATGGAACAGCTTGTCCGCTGAATCAGTCGCTGCTGATGCTTTTGCAAGCTCTTCATCTCCGTTCGTGCACCCAGCTGCAGGTTGGCTGTTATTGAGCGACGCTGGCTGTGCTACCGTATTAGGTTGAGACTCAGCAGGGGCAGTATGATGCAACTCTTCTTTACCTGAGGCATCAATACTTGCAGTAGGAGCATCGATCAGATTTTTCTCTTTAATTGAGCTTGCCCCTGTACTTGCAGCAGCAGTAGCACCGAGAGCTGCGGCGGGTGCTATTGATCGCGACTTCTCTGGAAGTGTTGGCGCAGTTGAAGGAGCACGTAACGTATTTGTATTGAGCTGTGCTCGACCATAATCTTTTCTATCAACAGAGTTTCGCGCGGCGGCGATCTCAGTAGCAGTAGCGTAACGAGCAACGCCGCCACCACCAGTGTTTGCTCTATTCATAGCATACGAGTCACCTGAAGATCTGTATGAATCACGCTCAACAGTTTTTAGATTATCAAGCTCATTTCGCTGTGCTCGCAGCGTTTCTTCTTGTCGATTGAGTCGCTCTTCTTGAACAGCAAGTTTTTTCTCATTGCCTTCGATTGCATTTCCAATTGCATAACCTGCACCAGTTCCTGCTGCAGCACCAATTGCAACACCTGCTCCGGCGCTTCCAACCTGACTACCAACAATTGCACCAAGGCCAGCACCAATCACACCACCTGTTGCCGCCGCATAACCTGTCGTTTCTCCAGGCTGCGTACAACCAGAGGCAGCAACCATGATTGCAACCAGCGAACCAACGAATTTTGTTTGTACTCTTTTACTTTGCTGCATGTCTTACTCCTTTGGATCTAAGCTTCTAAATTGCTCATCATATGCTGCCTGGCGCTTGATATCAGTGAGTTCGCGCTGCTGACGCTCGATGACTGCTTTTTGTCTAAGTATTAGCTCTTCTTGCTTACGTTTCTGCTGTTCGAAAGAAGTCTCCTGATTTCTTCCAACATCAGTGGGATTTACCGCGCAGCCTTGCAGAGCTAGTACACTTATAAGGCAAATTAAGAATAGGTATGGCTTCATATATTGTATCTTCAAGACTCTGTTCTAAAGGCAGAG
Source organism: Bdellovibrionota bacterium (assembly GCA_044376365.1). GTDB lineage: Bacteria > Bdellovibrionota_C > UBA2361 > UBA2361 > JBIKWN01 > JBIKWN01. Next base: position 2,386 of record JBILLA010000248.1, read on the forward strand.
GATAAATGAAGAAGATACTTTACACCACGGACAATTTTTCAGTCATGGGGGCAATCGTCTTACTGCGACTTTACTTTCGAGGGCAGTAATAAAAGCAGGACAACGGCAACGCAAATAGCACTATCGGCCAAGTTAAATGCAGGATAGTGGTAGTGCCCATAGTAAAAATCTAAGTAATCAACAACCTTGCCTAACAGGAGCCTGTCGATAAGGTTGCCTACTGCACCTCCAATAATCATCGCAAGGGCGACAACTCCCAGTGGGCGTTCACCAATCTCTGTATTCGAGAAATGATAGACAGCAAATAGCGCAATCAATGAGGTGATTCCAAGCACCAGGTAGCGACTTGTATCATGATCAATACCAGCAAACACACCAAATGCTACCCCTGGGTTGTAGGCAAGGACTAAGTTAAAAAACTTTGGGATAACAGGCAGCACATGCCCTTCAGCAAAATGTGTAACGATCACAAG
>JBILLA010000088.1:0-9734 GCA_044376365.1 Bdellovibrionota bacterium
CATGCTCTGTGCATTTTTCTTTAAGCTCTTTGGTATAAGACCAAACACCCAGCTATGGAACAGATCAATATCAATCGCCAGGTAGTAAATAATAAAGGGAAGGAGCACCAGGTTCAGAAGCGTCATCGTAATCGAATAGCCTTCAAGGAGGAATGAGAAGAGTGTTGAAAGCGCTCTCTTAATAGTTGCTCCATCAATTTGAGAAGCATACTGCATCAACTCATCCCTACTGAGCGATATCTGTCGGTCTGAAGGCAACCGTTGGTTCAAAAGCGCAACGCCTTCTTCTATTCGATTAACGACAACAGTCGCATAGTGCGAAATATTTTCGAGGAAGTGGGATGCTTCATCAACAAGTGGTGGCAGCGCAATAAATGCGAAGAGAGAAAAGAGCACAAGAAAAAATGATGTAATCAGAAAAAAACCGAACGGTCGTGATATCTTTCTTCGCTCGAGCGCATCAAGTATCGGATCGAACACAAACGCCACGGCGTATCCAATAACAATTAAGAAAACAAGCTCTTTGAGCTCTGAGAACACCCACCAGAGTCCATAGAGACATATAAGACATAAAATCCAAAGTGGTGGCAAAAGCTGTTCGTGTTGTTTTTGAGCTGTTTTCATGTGCTACCAGAAAAAATCTAGGACATGAAAAGTCTAGGGGAAGACTCTTCGAAAAGCTAGCTTATAAAGAGGAGATCGCCCTATACGAAGGTGAGCACGGGACGACCAAACACCTGTTCCACCGCTTCACACAAAATCTCACTCGGCTCAACGCAAACAGGAGCTTCACGGGCATCTTTGAGGTCGATATTCACCTTTGAACCACCGGACTCATAGGAAACTTTAATCGGGCATTTCCCGACATGGCGTTCAAGAATATTCATCAGACGTGATGCTCGAAGCTCAAACTGGTCCGATGCAGTTAACTGCAAAATACCAACACTTGCTGATTTATCACGCAACGAAATAAGACTCTCAATTTTTTCAACTATAAGCTGGGCTTTCTCTTCGTTCACTTCAGATTTACCTGTTATCAAAATAGGCTCGTCGGCAGCAATCAAAGAGTTAAATTTTCTATACGTATCTGGCCAAACAAGTGTCTCAATGGTGCCATCTGAATCTTCAAAAACAAATGAGGCATAGCGGTCACCTTTCTTTGTATTCTTCAGCTTCAGTGCAGTGACAACACCACCCACTTTCACTACTGGCTTTGAGCCCTGCCCTTTCACTTCAACAGTGCTAATCGCTCCAAACTTCTTAAGCTCAGCTCGGAATTTTTCTAGGGGATGGCCACTGATATAAAACCCAAGTGCTTCTCTCTCATAAGCTAACTTATGATTGACGGGCCATTCAGGCAAGTTACGCGGCTTACGAACTAACGTTTCATCAACTGTCGTACCACCACCAAACAATGAGAGCTGATTTGACTGCTCTTGCTTAATCTTAGCCTGCGCGTTACGAAATAATAACTCAAGCGACTCAAAGAGTTCGCGCCTCGACTCACCAAAGGAATCAAAAGCACCACACTTAATAAAATTCTCGACAACTTTTTTATTGAGTGCCGTCAGATCAACACGGCTCATGAAATCATCAATAGACTGAAACACGCTTCCATCTCGGCGAGCTTCTATCACTGCTTCAACCGATCGCTCACCGATACTTTTTACCGCTTCAAGACCATAACGAATCTTGTCACCAGTAACACTAAAGCCAGCAATGCTCTCATTCACATCAGGGGGCAAAACATGAATTTTTGATTTACGACATTCATTGAGATTCTTTAAGATTTTATCAGAATCATCCATCTCATGGTTCATCAGCGCTGCCATGAACTCAACAGGATAATGAGCTTTCAAATATGCAGTTTGGTATGAAACAAGTGCGTACGCGGCAGAGTGACTACGGTTAAAGCCGTATCGTGCAAAGGTCTCCATTTGATCGAAGATTTCGTTGGCAAGCTTGTCAGGAATCTGCTTCGCAGCGGTCCCCTTCAAGAAAAATGTCCGCTGCTTGGCCATCTCTTCAGGGTTTTTCTTACCCATCGCCTTACGCAAAATATCCGCTTCTGCTAGTGAATACCCTGCAAGCACTCGAGCAAGCTGCATGATCTGCTCTTGGTACAAGATAATACCGTATGTATCGGCAAGCGTCTCTTGCATCAGAGGGTGCAAATACGCAACTTTCTCTTGCCCATGCTTTCGCTTGATGTAGTGATCAACCATGCCTGCATCAAGCGGTCCTGGTCGATACAGCGCAAGAATCGCCACAAGATCATCAAAAGAACTTGGGCGAAGCCTCATGGTCATCTCGGTGATGCCACCTGATTCAAGCTGGAATATTCCAGTTGTATTACCAGAGCACAGCAGTGAGAAGACCTTTTGATCGACAAAGGGAAGCTCGTTGAGATCAATGGTGACGCCCTGTGACTGCTGAATAAGATCACAAGCGGTTTTAAGCACAGTCAGTGTTTTCAAGCCAAGGAAGTCAAACTTTACAAGCCCAACTTTCTCAACATAGGTCATCGAATACTGCGTAACATCTTTACCATCTTTATCGACCATCATTGGCAAGAGATCGATAAGTGGCCTATCACCAATGACCACACCAGCAGCATGTGTGGACGAGTGACGGGTCAGCCCCTCAAGCTTCATCGCAAGCGTTATAAGCTCTTTACCCTCGTTATTTGCATACTCTTGAAGCTTTGGCTCCATCTTGAGTGCTTCAGCAATTGGATAATCAAACCCTTGGCGTGGCGCAGGGATTAGCTCAGCAATTTTATTCGTTTCAGCATACGGTATACCTAATGCTCGACCAACATCTTTGATCGCCGCTTTTGCTTTCAGCGTTCCAAACGTTGCAATCTGCGCAACATTTTCTTTACCGTACTTTTCAATGACGTAGCCAATGACTTTGTCCCGTCCAAAAATACAGAAGTCAACATCGATATCAGGAAGTGATACACGATCAGGGTTTAAGAATCGTTCAAAGAGTAGCTTGTGCTGAATTGGATCAAGCTCAGTAATACGCAACGCATATGCCACTAAAGAGCCAGCACAGCTTCCACGACCAGGACCAACAGGGATGTCGTGCTCCTTTGCCCAAATGATAAAATCAGACACTACTAAGAAGTACCCGGCAAAGCCCATCTTGCCGATAAGGTTGATTTCAAATTCTAAACGCTGCCAGTAATCCTGCTGCTTTGCTTTATTAAAAGAAGGATCATTTTTTTCAATGGTAGGAAACCGTTGCTCAAGACCAGCACGAGCAAGGTCTCCCATGATATCGATCAGGGGACGGTCTTCCTCCGTTTTAAAGACAGGCATGTAATGTGTTTTGAAATCAAAGGACACATTACAACGCGCTGCAATCTCAACAGATGCTTTAATCGCTTCATCTACTTTCGAGTAATACGAAAGCTCTTCGTACATCTCTTCGGCTGTCTTAAGATGAAGCGTCAGCCCATCGTGGCGTAAGCGGTCGGGGTCGGTAATCTGCTTTTGTGTCGATATGCACATCAACACTTCTTGAGCAAAGTGGTCATCTTTACTTAAGTAGTGGCAGTCGGTCGTTGCAACAATAGGAATACCCATTGAAGTAGCTAGCTCAAGGCAACCAGCATTGAGCTTTCGCTGATCTGGTAACGGATGAGGTTGCACTTCAAAGTAGAATCTATCGCCCAAAAGCTTATGCATCTTCTCGACGTACTGGCGCCCAGCTTCTATATTATCGTTTTCAATATATGAATTAAATTCACCACCCATGCACCCTGAAGTAATAATAAGCCCTTCGTGATATTGAGAGAGCACATCAAAGTCGATACGTGGTTTAAAATAAAATCCCTCTCGGTATGCGATCGTGGAAAGCCGTGCAAGGTTTTGGTAACCCTGATTATTCATCGCAATAACTGTTAAGTGATGCGTAGAGGCACCGCCCTGTGATCGGGGACGCTTATCATGACGAGACGTTGGCGTCGTATAGAATTCACACCCAATGAGTGGTTTGATTCCTACTTTCTGGGCAGTCGTAAAAAACTCTATCGCACCGCAAAGATTTCCGTGATCAGTCATCGCGATTGCAGGTTGCCCAAGCGCGTGCGCACGCTCTAAGGCCGCGCTGATTTTATTTGCTCCATCAAGAAGGCTGTACTGCGTGTGCAGATGGAGGTGAACAAATTGAGACATACGTGCGTTCAACGAAGCATGAGGACTAACAATCAGCTCGATAGTTTAGCAGCTTGGGGGGTTAGTTTAAAGAGATTAAACCTTTGCGCACCCAACCCGCACCAAACCCCCTATTTTATTGCTTTTCAGAAGCCTTCAACGATATTGCCTTGCCCGCTATAGCGTCTGGATGAAAACCAAGGAATATGCTTGCGGTCATAAAGATATCCTCTATCCCAATGCGAGAGCGATTCAGGGTAAGGTCGAGGTCGGCAGGCACCTTTGTTCCAACAAGCAGCAGTGGCACTGCAAGGCTTCTGGGATCGTCACCATCATGACTCGTACCTGAACCGCCATGATCAGAACTCACGATAATTAGGTACTCTCGAGAACCAACCATACGCTCGAATGCATCCACGACTGCACCAACAAGGGCATCCGCAGCATGAATCGCTTGCACTTGCTCGTTACTGCCCCACCCGCGGTCGTGACCAACAATATCAACATTTGGAAAATGCACAAAAGATAGATCTGGGTGATGCATGGTTATAATTTGCCTTGCTTCTGTAGCCACTCTTTCATCAGATACATGCGTTGTTGTTGGTATGAATTGCCAATCAAGTGATCCTGGCTGAGCTAGGGATATAAATTTAGACTTCCCTGCAATAAGCGCTGTTGTATGCCCTGTTTGCTTGGCGCGGGCAAAAATAGTTGGCGCTGATGGGTAACGTGGTGCTTTCGTATAGCGATCATCATTCCAAACCACACCATGCACGGACGGTGGGACACCAGTAAGCATCGTCGTATGCGATGGAAGTGTTATAGCAACATCTGTGGTCTGAGCATGAAACGTAAAACTGCCCCGTTTCATAAGCGAACGAAGCACTGGCGCATCAGAACGAAGAAGTACATCAGGTCGAAGCCCATCAATACTCACAATGAGTACTTTACGATCCTCAGCAAGGCTTGTTGAAACCAGGAAAGATAGGATAATAACAACGAGCAAATAAGCTCGCAGAGACCAAGAGTGCGCAGATGAAAGCATAAACGGCTCCTTTTCTTTTTAATCGCTTTTTTATAGCTTTTTTTCACAACTCATAAAACTGCCCAAACAACCTATCCCATTCAGGGGGATTAAATTCGAGCTGGCCTCCATTGGGATAGTTGGTGAGCTCTCCAAAAACGATGCGCTCTTCTATTTGATACAGATCCACACGAATAAAATCTGTACCCTGGGCAAGTTTTGCAGCAATTGAAATAAGTTCTTGAAACTTTGAAGGAGGCGCAAGATCGGGAAAGACAGGAAATCCGTAGGTAACAGGAAAAAGATTCCAATGCATATCATACATATTGATATACTTTTGACCATTTCGAACGATGCGCGTGTAGATAATACGTGGACAGCCATGAAAGCAAACAATGCGATAGTCAATCGGCTGCTCTTCCGCAAGAAGCTCTTCTGCCAAGAGTTTTGGTGGTATGTGAATATAGGCCCATTCATTGAACAGTAATCCATAATTTTTTTTAAGCCATCCATCTGCTTCTGCGGCAAGCTGTTCTTTATCTACGGCACTCCAGTTGCGAATAATACGACTCCACGCGGATCCATGATTTGGTTTTAAAACAAACTGTTGCGGCATTGCGTCGCAATCAATATCAGCAAACGTGTCATACACTCCGTAGAGCTTTGTTAAGTACGCATCAGTACCAAGTCGCTCTTGCACGTATGCACGCACAGCAATTTTATCAGCAAAAAGTGTCAACCGTGGATCACGATCAAAGAGAAGTTTTTTGAGAATAATTTCATTAAACGTTTTTGGAATGAACAGATTTGGGAAACGGCCAAACTGGGCAATATAGCGACACAAGAGCCCCAATCGACGACGTGTATAAAAAACATTCCATGCTACACGATGACAAAATGAACGGAGTGTCGAAGGATAGGGACTATAGGGATCCATGTAAAATTGTTATAGAGCGAACACTCATCAGAAGCAAGCGCATGCATCAATGCGATGCGTCTGTATAGATACGGGGCAGCCGTCCTTGGAACGACGTAAAGACTTCGTGGGGTGTTGTTTCTAAAAGCGCAGCAATTTCATCAATCGTGATAGCCGCACCACCCTGGCTGCCTATCAGAACAACTTCATCGCCAAGACTGACATGGTCGCTTCCCACATCAACCATAAGTTGATCCATACAAACACGTCCTACAATAGGGTATCGTTTACCACCAATCAGCACTGTGCCGCGATTTGAAAGACGACGAAAATAGCCATCGCCGTACCCTACTGGTACCGTGACGATCCTTGTTTCGGATTGAGCTTTCCAAGTGCATCCATAACTAATTGGCGTGCCTTGCTGTACCACTTTCGAATACACAATCCTTGAGACAACACTAAAAGCAGTGTGCACTTCGAGCTGAGGAGATCCGGGAGGACGTACTCCGTAGAGCGAGAGGCCAGGTCGGACCATATCAAAGAGCGACTCTGGATACATCAGCACGCCTGCAGAATTTGCGAGATGAAATATGACTGATGTATACGTTGGTAGTATCTGGCGACACTCTTCCTGACACTGTCGGAATCGGCGAATCTGCTCATAACAAAATGCAGCATCCTCCTCCGCTGTTGCAAGGTGTGAGTACACGCCTCGAATATCACAGCCATGCAGACGACTAGATGCAGCAAAAAGTTCTTTGGCATCCTCGAATGCCATACCGATACGTCCCATGCCTGTATCAATTTTCAACTGTACTTTAATCCTACAATGCAACCGTTCTGCCACCGCATGGATGTGCTCAAGTGCTTCAATAGAGGAGGCAGTGATTTCAAGATCATAGTTGGCATAAGACTCAATCTGTTCAGTAAAGAGCCCACCAAAGACCAACAGCGGCACCTTGATACCAGCTTGACGAAGCGCAATCCCCTCTTCAACAAGTGCAACGCCACCGTAGTCAAGGCCAACCTGCTCGAGCGCACCAGCAACTTCAATCATACCGTGGCCATACGCATTTGCCTTCAGCACGGCCAAGCACTTTCTACCCGCAGCATGTGCTTTCAGGGTGCGGTAATTGTCTATGATCTGATGAAGATTAATACGGACAAAGGATGGACGATGTGGCTGCGCCATAGGGATAACACAGTATTATAGGGCCTATTCTGCAGCTTGAGTACCTTAAAAAAGAGGCGCATTTTATCGAGCAAAAGACGCAGTAACTACTCATAGATGCTCAAGAAAACAGGTCTACATTGCTAAAGAAAAAATGGCCTCTGCATAAAGTGATCTCTTCGCAACGTATAAAGCTTTTTTGAGGGAATCATTATTTTAAAAATATTTGATTAGGGATATTAGAGGGGGTAAATTGAGAGTTGTAAAATCAAAACAACACACTTCATTTGCAACTTATCGCTATGTCTTCAATCTCTACAAACGCAGAAACAAACCTACAGCTCACTCCTGAACAGCAAGCACTTGCTCTCGTCGTTAAGCAGTCAGATAACAGCAGAGTCCTTGCCGTATTCGAGACTGCTTTATCGAATCTGCCCGAGGATCGAAAGCTTCCAACTACAGTGCAAGCAAACATTCTGGCACTTGCCAATAACGACCCAGACAAAGCACTCAAATTTATTATTGGGCTGCAAAATGCTGGCATCTCAAAGGGTCTAGGCATTGGTGATCGTGGGGGCAAGATTCAAGAGATCTTGTCGCTCGTTCAAGAAGATAAAATACCTGCAGACCCAAAAGTCATCGGCGATATCATTAATCTTTGCACCTTTGATAGCGATACTCAGCCTGAATCAGTCGCTCTTCTTATGAAAAAAGGGCTGAGTATTTCCAAAATCCGTGCGCTACAAGACGCTGGTCGATCAGTCGATGAGCAAGCTAAAAATACCTATGCTGAAAAACTCACAAAACGATTAGATGATGATATCAATCTGATGAGTCGGGTTGTTCTTGTCTGTCGCAAACTCGCAGACCAATCAGATTTCAACAAAACGCATGATGACATGTACCAACGGCTCGCTAGACTTGCTGACACCATGGACAATAAAGAGTTCAAACAATTCATGAATAACTTTTCTGCTGACAAGACGCCTCTTACCGCAGACGAACGAGACCTCGCGCTTGCAACTAGGCTTCTGTAGCCTTTTTGCTATAGGTGATACACCATGAGCAGTTTATCGCCTCAACCTCAGGATGCAACGGTAGCGATTCTGCGTCATCCTTCGTGGCATGAGCCAAATCCATTTGCTGTCATACCCTTGCCAGCACATGATTTATCTCAATATAACATTGATGAAATCATTGGGTTTACTCAAGCATGTCAAAAAGTTTTTGAAAAACTCGACCATCCTGAAATGGGATTAGGGATAAACCCCGAGCGCCTTGCACATATTAATATGGCAGTGCACACGCTTCAGCACGCAACTCTTGAAGAAGTTTCTACCTGGATGCTGGTATGGACGAAAGACATCAAAGACGCTGAGCAACACACCGAAGCACTCCTACAAACTGAGCAGCAAAGACTCTACGCTGAACATCAAAAGCTTTCTACTGCAGATAAAGCCCTGCAAACTATCTGTTCTCAGTGGATCCAAGAGCTGCTGACAGCACGTCTGGAAAGCAGCACCAGCAGAGTAAAGATCCCCAACTTTCAAGAGCACACATACCAGGTCCAAAAAACCGATCGTGCGATTGAAAGTCTCTTTCGACATGCACATCCAACAGAAACGGACTCGCTCCTCGTTGAACAGATTATTTTAGGGGGTCGTCAAAATCCTTTCTCAGTACTGCCCTTACCACAGACACTCCTTGCACAACTGCTTGAAGCACAAGAGCAGCAGCCAGATGATGTCGACGTAAAGCAGTTATTGCTCGTACTAAAAAAACCATTACTCCGCCTTTTTCATTCTGATATCACTGATCAAGATCGGTCAGAGCAATTTAAAAAATTTAATAGCTGTTTGAAAACGCTAGAAGAGTTACCTTCAGAACAATGCACGCTGCTCTTAGGTAATTTCCTCAAACAAAAACAGCAAGAACGAAATGCAGTACTTCGTGATCTGACCCTAGGCATTCAACATATTCAGCATGCCATATTCCTTGCAGAACGAGATCATAAAGAACGCACAGACTTATTCACCACATTAACAACACAGACAGCAGCCCTCAGTGCCCCAGCAGCGTTTATTCACAATATAGATGCTTATAAGAGCCTCATAGCGCTGTCAGAAAAAATATTTATTACTAATCGCTATCTAGTAACCGTCTGCCAACAGGGCGTTCTCTCCTACGCGCCGCTCCCACAGGGATGTTCTACAGATAAACATGGAAACATTAGGTTTGATGAACATACCCACTCACTCCTCAATCAGCTAACCTTTACTCCTTGCGGCATGCTCGCTGGCTCAGTGAAAAAAGTAGAAAAAAATAAGCCAGACGACAGGAATGAAATCGCAAATACAATGCTTGGATTAGATGAAGTTACAAGACTCAGCGGGCTTAGCAAAGATATTCCCCAAGTAGATGTACATCAAGATAACCGCCTCATACGCCCGCTGCTTTTCT
>JBILLA010000007.1:0-29163 GCA_044376365.1 Bdellovibrionota bacterium
ACATCGTCTGGAAACCGAGCCTGAAGCTGCTGAAATAAAATCGGAAGCGCTTCAATATGCTGCCGTGATGCAAGCTCAGGAACGACACCACCATATGCCTGATGGAGTGCTATTTGGGATGAGAGCATTTCACCGATGACTTCACTGTTTCCATCTTGATGCACTCGTACCAACGCAAGCGCTGTTTCATCGCAGCTTGTTTCTATACCGAGGACTGTGTAGGCATCTTTCATAGAGTATAACTGGCCCTATGAGAGCGAACGTAGATAGAGCATCATCGCTGTTACTTCTTCATCACTGGCTTGACGATAGAAGGATACGGGACAAGCTTCTGACTTGACCTGCGTTCCATCGGCACGCTTGCCTGCCTTGAAAAATTCGATAATTGCAGGTTCAGACCATGTATTCATTGTTTGTGCTGTGCCAAGAAGCGGTGGCGCGACAAATTCCTGCGAATTCACACGGATAATTTTGCCCCCTGCAAGGTAACGTTCAGATGAAAATACTGAGGCCTCAGTTGTGTGACAGGAACCACATCGTGCAACGTGATTAACGAGATACTTTCCATAGGGAATTTTGTCATGAGGATTTGTATCAGCAACATGACCCGTCACCGTTGCTGCAGCAGAAAAAAGACCTGTTGAATTTCTTGATGCAAATCCAATACGACGCTCTTTCACGACATGATTAATTGGAGTCAGCGATCGAAGATATGCATTGATAGCAAGCGCATCAGAGGATGAGAGCCATTCATGACCACGGTGTATGGTTGGAGAGCGCTTATCAGCTGCGTCTTTCCAAATACCACGTATGGACTGCTCTATCTGCTGATCAGAGAAAAGACCGATTCCTGATTTGGATGGAGTAATATTTGGACTCTCAACAGCACCATAGATATCATAGACCTGTCGACCTCCTGCAAGTGGTGACGTTGGCGCTGATGAAACACCATGGCAAAAGCCACAGGCAGCAAGGCCTTTTACAAGATGAGCACCACGCGCAACGACTTCAGGTGATCGAGGAGCGGTGTAGCTATCTGGTGGCACATTGCCACAAGCATTCAGTACAAAAAGCAATACGAACAGTATGTATCGATACATAGGGGCGGATTATACATCGTCGCGGGCCTAGAATATAGCATCACAAAAGGGGCTTCTTTCCCCATGCTGCTGAGCGGCGAGCCAAATTTAGGAATCCTTACCAAGGATGGCAGCTAAGCTTGCTTTTGCCTTGTGATAGTCAAGCTTGGCATCAACGACACGAATCGCCGCGTCTGCAGATGTTTGCTCTCTAAGGTTCACAAATATAAGGTTTGAATCACCATGTGAATAACGCTCTCGCTCTCCTTCCTCAACTCGTTGCGCTGTCTGATATTCATTCTTCAGGACACCCACACGCTCACGACTCAGTTTGATAGCAGTGAGTACATCTTTTAGATCAGCACGAATACGATCTTGGAGAAATGCGATAAGAAAACCAAGCTCTTTATCTTTTGCCTGTAATGATTGCTGTCGTCCCATCGCAACTCTGTTAAAGATAGGTACTTCAAGTTTGATACCACCACGAAGCTCAAACTCATCAAGCTTACTTTCTTGTGGACCAAGGTCTTGTGCGGCTGCCATCTGAATATCTAATCGAGGTAAGAGCTGATTATCTGCAAGTTTAATTTCGAGCGCATTTTGCTCACGCTGCTGCTTCAATCGTATCAAATCAGGACGAGCAAGGTAGGCCTTCTGCAATTCTTCCTCAAAGCTATAAAGGTCATGCGGTGAAAAAGCAGGCAAGTCAGTTGGCAAAAGTGTACTGGAAGGAATACGGGGCTCACCGGTATCAGCGCGATAGAAGAGCGAAAGCTCGAATGATGCTTGCTGCAGTTGACGCTCAGCTTGCACAACTAACGCCTGACGCTGCAATACAGAGCGCTCATTGTCGATAACATCGAACTGAGCAATATCGCCTTTTTCTTGTCGATGAGCGAGCTGCCCTTGCCGTCGCTCGGTTACATCGAGCAGTGCTTTTTGGATGGTCAAGCGTCGCCCTGCAGCTATCCAATCTAAGTAGGCATGCTTTGCTGCACGAGCAATCTCAACGCGACGCTGTAAGAGTGAAGCTTCACTGACGTTTTGTTGTAAGTTCGCTTTTTGCAGTGCAGTTCTCCGTCTATCAATCTCGCCATCTCGAAGCACAGGTACTTCAATACCTGCACGCACTTCCCCGTCATCTTCAGTTTCTTGGTCAGCATAGTATACAGGAAACGAACCACCACTCTTTCGATAGCCAGCAATAAACTTGGTACCGTACAGAGCCGTTGGTTGCTCAACTGATGCATCAAGGTAACCACCAGTATAATCGCCAGTGATATAGTCAGAAGAAGCAATCTTGAGCGTTGGATCAAAGCCCCCTTCCGCAGCACGAATTTCTCCGCGGGCTGCATCAATTTCAGTAGCTGCTGCTGCAACCACAGGATGCTGAGTCAGTGCAGCCGAGACGACAGTGGAGAGTTGTAATGTCTCTGCTCCTGCTTGCCCAACAAGTACAAAACAGAAACAGCAAAAGGAAACAAAAATAAACTTATTTTGCGCCATCATGCATCCGCACTGTTGCTTTCAAAGGATCTGTCTCGACGGTTGATCCCTTTGATACGGTTGGAGGGAATCCATTGAGCTGTCGCCACAGCTCCCATCCAAGCGATACCGAGTCAAGAAGAATCCAACCATGCGCTCGCACTCCCTGTCGTAGGTAAGGAAAAAGTGGCCAGGTATCTTTCTGGTCTGGAACTACGATAACGCGAAATGACCCAGTGCCATCATCGCTCGCATCAATAACTTTTACGACGGCTCCGAAAGTACCGATAGCAACACTTGGCCAACCTGAAAATTGCACGGCAGGCCACCCTTCAAATTGCAAGCGAACATGTCGTCCTTCAGAAAGTAACGGCAGATCGTTTCCACGAATTCTAAGCTCAACTGCCATGTCATCTGTTTGGGGCACTAGACGAGCCAGCGTTTCACCAGCTTTCACCAACACACCACCACCCTCAGGGGCGATAATTCGCATGATAATACCCGCACGTGGAGCAACGATAGTTTGTGATGCTTGTCGAGAAAGGCGACCCTCGATACGGGTCAACTCAGCAGTAGCTGACGAAACGTCACTCATGAGTTTTTGATACTCAATCTCTGCAAGTTCTACAGCGCGTTGAGAACTCAGTCCCTTCTGCGCAAGAAGATGCTGACGATGCACGTTCTTAGCAGATGCATCACGAGCAACTTCAACGGCTTTCAACTTCACTTGAGCAGCAGACTTCTCTTGGGTAAGACGTTCGATAATATGCGGGTCAAGATCAATTATATCCGCAATGGGATCACCAGATGCAACGTGAGATCCTTCATTGACATACCATCGTTGGATACGACCATCGACAGGTGATTGTATACTTTGCTGACGTTCATTTGCGTAAAACCCGATAACTCGTCCAGTTCCCATCACGGTTTGTACCCAGGGCACAGCAATTAATGCAAGAATAAAGAGCAGCAGAAAGCCGATGAGAATGTAGGTAAAAAGTGAGTACGCCCAGGTCACCCGTACCAGTGCAGGCGTATGAAGCGAACGATCAGCAGCAAGATCTTCAATCGTCGAATACTGGTGTCTATCATCGATAAAAGTCATACCATCACTCCGAAACTTACTACTTGAGCCTTACCAGACGTTTATTCTGAAGCGCATAGACGACATCAAAGAAATCAATAGAGTCTCGTTCACGACTGAGTGCAATCAGGGTTGTTTGAGGGCTACGTTCGCAGACAACACGAATACTCTGTTCGAGCATGCCCTCGTCGATCACATCAAGTGATGCATCAAACACCATGAGACGGGGACGTTGTAAAAGAGCACGTGCAATCATAAGTCGCTCTGCTTGCCCAAGAGACAATGGTGCATAGTCACCTTTGAGGTATGTTCTCATGCCATCGCTCAGCGTATCAATCTCTTTTGCAAGACCAAGTTCTGTTAATACCTCGCGCATCTCACGTGCAAGAATACCATGTCGAGCAATACGTAAATTCTCTTCAATCGTACCATGAATCACTTCCACCCCTCGTACGAGTGCAACCTGATTTCTATAGGCATTACAGTCGATATCATCGATGGATGTATCATCGATAAGAATGGTTCCACGATATGGCGCCTTATACCCAACGATTATATCAGCAAGGATACTCTTTCCAGAGCCATTGCCACCTATAATCAGTACTTTTTCACCTGGACGAACATCAAGGCACACATCCTCAAGCAATGTTTCACCGTGCGATAATATGTGCGAGACATTTTCAAGACGCACGTAAAATCCAGCTTCACTTGCAGGTAGTACTTCACTGCCAAGGTGCGTATCTCGGGGCAAAGATCCAAGGAGGTTTAGTTTTGTAATACCTGCAACGAGGTCATAAAAAGTCTCAAGAAACTTTGCAAGCTTATCAGTATTGTTCAGGATAACGGTAAGAATTAACTCAGCTGCAACAAGCTGTCCAAGCGATAGCTGATTCCTCATAACAAGAATCCCACCCACACCTAGCAATGCAGCACTACCAAGCACTTGCATAAGCAAGACAACGGTCTGCTGCGTAACTAGAATTTTAAAATGCGCCCGCCGCGCCTGAATATACGATACAAGCAGTGAATCAGCGCGTCGCTGAGCAAGGCGTTGACCACGCTCTGACTTAAATAGAGCTGGTGCTGCAGCCATATCTTCAAGCCACGCAAGCAGATCATATTTTCGATCACTCTCAACAACGCTTGTTGGGATTGCCTTTCTTCCGAGCAGCAGTATCGTGCTTAAAAGAATTATAGCGATTGCTATTGAGAACGCAAGAAAGAATGGATGATAGAATCCAAGCAGAACAATACCGAACACAAGTTGAAAGATAACAGCACTTCCCTCAAGGAGCAGCACTGAAGTCGCTTTCTGCACCGTGACGATTTCGAGAAATCGATTGATGTATTCGGAACCAAAGTTCCTCTTGAAAATATCATACTGAAGCATTGGTATGGACTGCGATAAATCAAGTGCAACTCGAACCATAAAGCGCTGTGCGAGTTTCTCTGCAATAAAAAATTGCACAAGCTTTAACAGCGATGAGAAGAGCATAAAAAGCCCTACCGCTACAGTCAGAACAATCAGGGGCTGGAGTAAGGTTGCAAACGCGACGGTATTGACCAATGACTGAGAGGCAAGTGGAACGACCAAAGAAAAAATACCAACCGTCGTACCGTAAATGAGGATAGAGAATATATCTTTCCAATCTCCTCGGTAGAACTCAATAAAGGTATCAAGGGATGCTTTGTTGGTATACTTACTATTTGGCATGTTTTAACTTTGCGAATTTTATCGCGTTGTTAACAAAAACAAAACATCAGTACACAAAAAGACCGAGAATTTTAAACCCGCTGAACGAGCTCTTTAATGCTAGAAAAGGTGGGGCTTGCAAGCTTCACGTTCGCCGTCCTACTACCAACTTGGGCAAGAGCATTGGCATCAGAGAAGGAAAAAATGTTGAATTTATACTTCGGCCAGTGCTTTTTAAAGAAATCAACTGATTCATGGTACGCAACGTCAAATGACCGAAAGCCGTACTGTTCGACCAGCGTTGGGATAGCCCTCAAGCGATAAGGGGTCTTATCGATTCTACTTGGGAAGACTGCCCCCTGGTAGTACTCAATAAGGGTTAATATCTTTTCGATAGGTGTCTGTATAATGTACTCCTTGTTGCCGCTTGCAGCCTCTGGAACGTCAATTTCACGCAAGAACTCGTCTACCTGGGCAGAAGTGAAGCCCTCATCAAAGAGTACCGTTAGCGTAATATCATCACACCCACCAATGTTACACCGAAGGTCAACTCCCGGTATAACGGTCACCTGCGAGTTCTTAGCTGCAGCCGAGATTCGATCAATGTATGCACCACTGTGGTAGTCAGTCAGCGCGATAACATCTAGGCCCTTGACCTTAGCAAGCCGAACAAGAGCAGGTGCAGTATCAAGCCCCTGAATGCCAAGATAGCCAAGAGATGCGGGGGAATGAATTCGAAGATCGAGGGTGTACGATTTAGCCCTTGTTTGTGATTTTTCGACTTTATTAATAAGAGCCATAATTATTTTCTATTGATAAACTGTTATACTTTGGAATCAGTAAGGTCACGTACTGCCTCTTTAATCTCTTGCACGGTTTCGCGAAGTGTCGTCCGCACCGAACCAATTTGCACATCAATACGCTCAAGGTCAGACGCGGTTGCAACAGTCGATAACGTGGTCATGATCTTATCCATCTTGACGGTCAGACCGGCCACTTTAGTGGTCATAAGATCAATTTTACTATCAAGCAGGCGCAAGTCTGACATGGTGGCCAACCCCATCATGCGACCGATTGTTGAGGCACTTACCTCTCCTGTTTTAGGGGCTTCTGACTTTGGGCTCTCTGTTTTTTGCGCTGTTGATGCTTGAGCTGTTGCCTCATCAGCAGACGCATCAATCCGATTCTCTTCCATAGACATATTTAGACTCTGAAAAGAGGATGAGGGATTCAACAGGAGGCAAAATATTCACTAGCGATTTTGGGGGCTTATGCCGATACTAAGGAGGTCTTTTTTAAGCAGGCATGCCTTTATGATGACCGAAGCGACTCGAGAAATTCTTTGGAACGTAGAAAGCTCAACCCAGTCCCTGGTGATGTATGGTTCAATGATAGTAGCACTCTTGATTGCTGCTGCTGGAACATGGTCAAGAATTGAACTTTGGCGCTCAGGCAAACAAGACCTATCAGTCTCTCCAACCTTAAGTAATATCATTCAAGATCTAACAACGTGGGGCGCTCTACAAAGAGGTGTTGTCAAAAAAAGAGCTGCCGGTGCCATGCACACACTTATCTACTTCGGTTTTTTAATTCTCTTACTGACGACAACAGTTGTCGCAATTCACCACGATCTTGGCATTCGAATTTATCAGGGAGAGTTTTACTTACTCCTTACCGTATTGAGTGATGTGTTTGGAGTTGGACTTATCCTTGGATGTGGCATGGCATTTTATAGACGTTTCTTAACGAATGCCTCCTTCCTGCATAGTCGTACGGCAGATTGGTTTATTCTGGCAATGCTTATCATCCTTTGTATCCAAGGATATATTCTTGAGGGTGCTCGTATCGCAGTGACTAATGATCCATGGGCTTCCTATAGCCCAGTTGGATTGGCTTTCTCAAAACTATTCTGGGGTATGTCAGAAAAAACGATCCGCACCATCCACTGGCTTACCTGGTGGTGGCACGCGTTCACTGTGTTTGGCTGTATAGCACTTGCTCCCTACTCTAAGTTTTTTCATATCATCTCAAGCCTCTCTAACATTGCATTTCGTCGCAGTGCAAAACCGAAAGGCCAGCTTCCCTTTCCAGGAAAACTTGAAACGCTTATGGAAACAGCAGGAGATGATTTCTCTGTTGGCTTACGAACCATCAAAGACTATAGCTGGAAACAACTGCTCGACCTTGATGCGTGCACCAGCTGTGGTCGATGTCAAGATGCTTGCCCCGCATACAATACGGGCAAACCGCTCTCTCCAAAGTGGATTATCCTTGATACAAGAAATCACATGCTGGACCTCCATGCGCGAGGAGAGCTGGTAGAGAAATCTGCTCTTCCTCAGCTAGCGACAGCTACCGATCGGTCTCTTCTTGGTGACTATTTTCTTCCTGCTATCGGATACAAATCCGCGGATAAGCAGTGGCGTGCTCCTAATGAACTGGTACAAAACGCAGTCTTGACTACTCAGGGAGAATCGATCGATACACCTATCGCTGGTGGCGTTATCGACACACAAGCATTTTGGTCTTGTACAACTTGTATGGCCTGCGTTGCAGCATGTCCAGTTG
Source organism: Bdellovibrionota bacterium (assembly GCA_044376365.1). Taxonomy (GTDB): domain Bacteria; phylum Bdellovibrionota_C; class UBA2361; order UBA2361; family JBIKWN01; genus JBIKWN01. The sequence continues at coordinate 7,910 of JBILLA010000007.1, forward strand.
CGATAAATCATGTCGATCAGATAGTTGAAACAAGACGAAACTTAGTGTTGATGCAAGGAGAGCTCCCTCACGAAGCACAGGGCACACTCCGTGCACTTGAAGCTCGAGCGAATCCATATGGCGATCCAAATCAACGCAGCGACTGGACAAAAGACCTCGATGTAAAAATTCTTCAACCAGGTGACTCTGTCGATTACCTCTACTGGGTTGGGTGTGTCTCTGCATATGACCCAAGAAAACAAAAGATTGCAAAATCATTGGTCAAAATCATGAACGCGGCAGGGCTTTCCTTTGGTGTCTTAGGCAATGCGGAAGGATGCTCAGGTGATCCTGCTCGTCGACTTGGAGAGGAAAATCTGTACCAAACACTTGCTTCTTCAAATATTGAACTTTTAAAATCTATTCGATTTAAAACAATCGTTGCCAACTGTCCTCACTGTTTCAATACAATCAAAAACGAATATCCACAGCTTGGCAACCTTGGTGAAGGAAGGACCCCTGATATTATTCATCACTCAGTCCTCTTACGACGTCTCCTTGCCGAAGATAAGATAAGTCTTAATGCAGACCAGGCTAATTATACGTTCCACGATCCATGCTACTTGGGTCGATACAACGATGAATATGAAGCACCGCGTTCAGCATTAAAAAAAGTAAAAGGATTACAGATTCTTGAAATGGAACAATCCAAAGAGAACGCCATGTGCTGTGGCGCTGGTGGCGGTCACTTCTGGATGGATCTCAAAATCGGTACCCGTGTGAACAAAGTGAGAGTTGAGCAAGCTGCTGCTACAGGAGCATCGCATATTGCTACTGCATGCCCCTTCTGCCTTCAGATGATGGAGGATGGAGTCAAACTCAATAACCTAGAAGAGAATATGATCGTCAAGGATATCGCTGAAGTCATTGCAGAAAACCTTCAATCACCAACATGAAACAGCAGACAAAACCCATGCATGGTCAGGTTATCTACCTGGCAACAACATCACTCGAGACTCGTTTTGGCGTTTTTCGAGCAGATGTCTTTCAAGATCTCCACTCAAAAGAATACTGCATTGCGCTCAGTGCTGGTTCACTCAAATCAAAAACCCCACTCCTTGCCCGAATCCATAGTTCTTGCTTAACAAGCGAGACGCTCCGTGGTCTTGATAGTGATGATATTCAGCAGCTTGAACTTGCACTCAAACTCATCGCAGGCAAGAAACGTGGCATCCTCTACTACCTGATTCAAGAAGGACGAGGGATTGGCTTTACCGCGAAAGCGCGAGATCGAATGCTCGTGCAGTACTATAAGAATCTAAGCTCACATGACGCATTTAAATTATGCGGGCTCAAAGATGACTATCGGCTCTATGATGTCGTGCATGCAATTAATGTGATACTAGGTATCGAAGCCCCACTGCACCTTCTTACCAATAGCCCCCACAAACTTGCAGCTATCACTGCTGCTGGCATCTCTGTTGCTGGCACACAGGGTCTTGAAGTACAGGCTTACCACCAAGCTGCAGGTTATTTAGATTCAAAGAGAAGTAAGGGTCACAAGCTACGTGCTGCGAGCAAAAAGAAAACTCTTGCCTCAAGTGCATATCGCTATCTCTTTGAAGCACCTGCCCCTCACCAACCATTTCTTCCCTATCAGGTAGAAGGAGCTTCTCGCTTCATTCATACAGCAAGCTATAACTTTCCCATCAAACCTGTTGGTGGCGATGTCATGCTGCCGAAAAAAACGCTAGAGCGGCTACTCGATGACTTAAAGAAAGTAGATACCCCCCAGCTCTATATATCGCATGTCACCCCGCTTCCCTATGATCGCTTTCGAGCACACATCGACCGATCTGCTCTTAAATCAAGATTGCAAAAGAAAAACAGCTCGCTTGCACAGGCGATGCTCTCAATTCCCTACTGGTTTACGCTCCACGCCTATTACGATGTTTCCTTAGGTCAAGATTTTATCCTGCTTGAGTATGGCAATGTTCATGCTCATGCAAGCCCATTGGTTCGGATTCAAAGCGAATCTCTTTTCAATCGTTTTCCCCTTGAAGATGTCGAGAATCGTGATAAATTCAAAAAGAGCCTCCTTGAAATTGTACAAGCTGGCGCAGGTATCATTCTTTTGCTGCAACATGATGGTCGCGGCGCAGGCTTTGGTATTTTTGCCCTTGAACAGATGATGGTCGAAAGTGGAAGAGCGAAAGATTCTAATGAAGCCTACAAACTGCTAGGACTCTCGTATGACTCGCGCGATTACTACGGAGCAGCACTGCTCATTGGTCATCGCCTGACACGTCGCACAAAACACCATGCACCTTCAATTGATCTTTTAGTCTCTAGTGCTGAAAGTTTAGCTCGTAAACCTGAAAGCTTAAAAGCATTTGTGGATGCTGGTATCGTCATTGGTGGCATTCGGTTTCTTGAGTAAGCACGTACGGTAACGCCTTATGGCTGCAGGTACTCTTGAAAAACCTGCTCAACCCACTGCACAACTCCATCAAAGGGTGATTGCTGTGCTGTTCCTATCTGCTTTGCACGAAGAGCAGGACATCCAAGTCTCGTCGCTTTATCAGGCATCGTGTTTGGATCAATTCGCTCAATAGATTGGTCACGAAGCAAGAGCTGCCCTCGTTCAATGATCGCATCAAGATCTGATGCTGCTGCTGAATCCCACAGATACCCATCAGTACGATGCAACATCGTCATAGAAAAACTTGCAAAGGAACGAAGCTCTGCACGAAATATAAGATCAGGCGCCACGCCCTGCGTCGTGCATCGTTCATAGTAACTTCCATACCACTTACATGCCACACCCAGCGCCGTATGATAGCCAGCCTTAAGATGGTGAAGCGGTGTTTCTCGAAACCAATACTGCCCGCATTGTCGAAGTGACTTGGTATAGAGTTTTGCTTCTTTTGGGAACTGCTCGAGTAGGTCTGGCGTCACTTCCGTAACGATACCAAGAAGCTTCTTATTCATCCTTGAACGCAACCATCCCCACGCAAAGGCAGGATTTCTGGACTGAAGCTCTTGTAAATAGGTTGTTAATTCAGGGCGAGACATCCCAAGCTCTAAACCAAATGACTCCCCTTGGAAGACAGGCTCAATCCGCTGCCAGCTCTGTTCGATAAAGAAAATACTCGACCTGTAGAGGTCCTGCTTGTGTTTCTTTTCTTGGGAAAGCGAAACAAGGGCAAGTTCTTCCATTTGTTGTGTATGGAGAGATGCCAAAATATCAGGAAGAGGCTTGTACATGAAATCCCGAAAAAGTAGTGTATGGTATAAAATACCAGGCTAATCAGTTGGAGGCAAAGATGAAACTCATTCCGCACAGAACCATTTCCGTATTACTGCTTGTACTTACCCTCTTGAACCCACTGCTGTCTTCAGCTGAACGGGTGAGCTACAACCTAATTGCAGATAAAAGCACTCTTTCATGGACTGGGGAAAAAGTGACTGGTTCGCATAACGGTATACTTTCTGTAAAGTCTGGTGAAGCTATTATTGAGAACAACACCCTTGTAGGCGGTTCATTTGAACTTGCTATGGGTACCATCAAAAACCTCGATATCGAAGATCCAAAATACAATAAGAAGCTTACCGATCATTTGCTCAGTGCAGATTTCTTCAACGCTCTTGAATTCCCTGTGGCTCGTTTTGTGATTACTACTGCGACACCACTCAAAGAACCAAACGCTGACGGTACGAACTATACCATTACTGGAGACTTGACGATTAAAAGACTTACTGCACCGATTACGTTCCCTGCAAAAGTAACCCTGAATGGTAAGGAGGCACTTGCGCAAGCAACAACAAAAGTAGATAGAACTGCTTTTAACATTCGTTATGGATCTGGAAAATTTTTTGAGAACCTCGGCGACAAACTGATCTATGACTTGTTTACTGTTTCATTCAATCTAGTATCAGAGCGTTCCTAAGATTCGTGCTCCGAAAAAGATCACCCCGGTGTGACCATACCTTTGACTAATTCATCGAGTATATTCTTTACCGTGAGTAATCCTAAAATCATACCATCTTGCACGATGGGCAAGTGACGAAAACCGCCGAGACTCATAAGGCTTAATGCATACGCAAGATGATCTGAAGGGGCGACTGTATGTGGATCTTTAGTCATAAAAGAAACCACAGGAGCCTGTGCAAGATGCACGGTATCGGCAACCTTACACACCCAGTCTCGTTCTGAAAAAATTCCGGTTAGCGCCCCCTCTGCTCCGGTCACGAGCACCGCACCTGAACGATGATGCCTCAGCACCTGCAGCACATCGAGAAGCGAGCTCTGTTCTTCAACAACTGGCAATGGTAAGTCTTGAACTAATGCACCAACACTTTGAGAAAGAAACTCGTGCGCAATGGGCCCATGAGCTCGTGTTTTTAATGCTTCAAGGAGTGCTTGTTCAATAGTCATACGTGTTATCCCTTTTCAATAATAATTTTTTTACCATCTTTTGATACGACCTTGAGAGGTCCAGCCTCTGCTTGGTGACAAGTCCAGGTGAGTGTATTGATCGATATCGTCGTTCCCACATACATTTTATGCAGCACACGTACTGATAAATCATCAGAGAATCGATGCTTCTCGCGAACCTTGCGGGCAAGTACTTCACGCTTTTTCTCTAGAGACTGAATGGAATCCTGAGCTCGTTGTAATTTATCAAGCAACATCTTCATTTTCTGCTGTGCATCATCACCAAGCCGTTCGATATGCTCAGGATGTAACGCAAACGGGCCGAGATGGAGTTTTAAAAGCTCACGAAGCTTTTCCGCTGCATGAATGTGTTCAAGCAGCTCCTGGTAGTCCTTTGTAGAAGCAACATCACTACTTATATGCAAACGAACCTCACCCTCAGTAGCACTGCCAAGCTCTTGAAAGACAGAGCTACTCCCGCTCAGCAATGTCCCACTCATGAATGATGCGTTTGAAAAATCAACTGAACCATGTGTCTTTAAAGTACTCATGATTGCGTCTTTGGTCACCGTGATTCCCTGGCGTGCTTCAAGGTATGCCCCTTGGAGTCGATTTGCATGGCAAACACCTGCGCACAGTAAGCGCGCTCTATTTTCAACACTGCCTGATACAATGATGTCTCCTTCAGCTGCAACAATAGACGCATCACGAAGCACATTCCCAAGAACTCGTACCCCTTTCTGCGCGCGCACCGAGGCTTTTTGAAGGAGAGATCCAACAATCGTCAGTGATCCAACAAACTCAATAACACCAAAGTGCGGAGAAATATCTCCTTCAATGGTCAACGAATCACAAATTGACAATGTGCCAGCATCATCAACAAACATTCCAGCATGTTGTGCAATAAGTGTATCAAATGGGGAACCAGCGACTCGTTGCAACGAAGAATCAAACTCTACGTTATACGGCTTACCATCTTCAGCAGGGATTTGTACACCAAATGCAGTAGCTCCTGGCGTACCAGCTTTTGGTGGATAGATTCGTGCAACGATTCTGCCTGGAGTCATATTCTCAAAATCAAGCACACTCTTCACCTGTGTTAAGTCGAGAGTCGCTTTCGTCACAGGTACACGACGAGCAAGAAATATAAGTCGACCATCATCACCTTTTTTGGGTGGATAGCCCTTTGCTATGCGGCGTTCGGTTGTTACCTTACGATGATATATATCATCAGCAACCTGCATCACGACTTCCTCATGAATCAATAGATCAGGGAAAAACCCGCGGATATATTGCAGCAAGTTCTGTCCATTATAGGTTGCACGCGGGTGCACCGGTATCGCTCCTGGAGGAAACGATGTTGAAATAAAAAGCTTCATATCATCATCACTTGCCTGAAACGTAATCTCTGTATCAACAAAAGATGCAGTACGTATCGTTTTCAGGGGTGGATGATTCATAAGCAAGGGATCTGGATCTGTTGTGCAGCAATGCCGCGACTACTAAAAAATTGATAAAAGAGTTCGTGCGGCGCAACTAAAATTGTTGCTGTATTGCGCAGCGGATGTATCTGTATCTGTTCAGCAGCAAAAAGATCTGCATCAACAAAACAGTCTACGTGCTGTGCCCCATGAAATAACATAGCCAGTGGAGAGACAGAACCTGGCTCGACACCCAAGCATTGACGCAACCTATCGGCGCTGCCAAATGAAAGTCTTCCAAAGCCAATCTGCTCACCCAACTGCTTTAAGTCCACTCGCTTTTCTTCACAAACAGTGACAAGCCCTAGCCGATGTTTTTTTTTATCGGTAACAAATAAATTCTTGGTTCCCTGACCAGGAATATGTGCGAGCAGTTCAAGCCCTTCTTCTACCGTAAAGACTGGTGGATGCTCAAAGAAAGCATAGCGCACCCCTGCAGTATGGAGCTCCTGCAATATAGGGTATCGTTCAAGCTCAACCGAGGTTAACTCCATTGGGTATGAAAGACTCCTGGCTTATCGATACGTTCGTAGGTATGAGCTCCAAAAAAGTCTCGTTGAGCCTGTGTTAAATTCAGGGGTAGAGTTGCACGGCGATACTGATCGTAATACCCAATCGCAGATGAGAGCGCTGGAACAGGAATACCGCTATTGACAGCAAGCGCTACTACTTTACGAAGAGCTGGAATTCCAGCCTGTAATGCTTTGTTCATCTCAGGATCAAGAATAAGGTTTGGAAGTTTCGTATCTTGGAATGCTTTTCGCATTTCATTCAAAAACTTAGCACGGATAATGCATCCACCTCGCCAAAGAGCAGCAAGACTACTCAAGTTAATGCCCCAATTAAATTCATCAGAACACTCTTTAATAAGTCTCATTCCCTGAGCATAAGCAAGAATTTTTGCACTATAGAGTGCATGCTCAATGAGGTTTGTAAGTTCCTGCTTATCGATATCTTTTGGAGCGTCATGCAATGGGAGTAGTTTCTTTTCAGCAGCAACACGCTCACTCTTGAGAGCACTCATACAACGAGAATCTACCGCGGCTGCCAAAGTAGGAATTGCAATACCAGCATCGAGTGCAGTCTGTGATGTCCATTTACCCGTGCCTTTTTGACCAGCTTTATCAAGAATCTTATCAACGAGATATCCAGACCCACCTTGATCATCCGCTTTTGTAAAAATTGAAGCTGTAATGTCTATCAGGAAGGAGTTCAGACGGCCTTCATTCCACGTCTTATAAACAGAGGCAAGCGCTTCGGGTTGCAAACCTCCAAGATGTTTTAACAGATCATAACTTTCGGCGATAAGCTGCATGTCTCCATATTCAATGCCATTGTGTACCATTTTTACAAAATGACCTGCACCACCTGTACCGATGTAGGCGGTACATGGCTCACCATCAACTTTAGCTGCGATAGCTTCAAGCACTGGCTGAATACGTGCCCATCCCTCTTTTGGGCCACCAGGCATGATGCTCGGCCCATGCAATGCCCCCTCTTCTCCACCTGACACACCAATCCCTAAGAAATTGATGCCATGCTCAAGACAGAATTTCTCTCGACGTTCGGTATCCTTAAAGAAAGAATTACCACCATCGATTATCGTATCTCCTTTGGCAAGCAGCGGTATAAGATCATGGATAACTGCGTCTACTGGTGCACCTGCAGGTACCATTGTGAAGATGGTCCGAGGCCCAGGCATTGACTTAATCAGGTCAGCACTATCAGAGGCAAAATAGAAATTACCAGAACCAAAATTTTTCTTAAACGATTCATTCTTCTCTGGACTGCGATCAAAAACACTAACTTTATAGCCACGACTTTCAATATTACGGGCAAGGTTGGCACCCATAACACCAAGACCAATCATTGCAAGTGAACCAGACGCAGTAGCAGACATAAAATAATCCTCGTAAATTAAGCCTCCGCGGATACCGCACGGCTGTGCAGGCAGAGTCGGTCATCTTTATGACCCGAGCACTGATGATACCACTGACTTTGATGAGGCAGCTACCTGAAAAACTCGTTTCTTCGTTAGCTCAACCATAGTTAATTTATTGCCATAGACCAACCCTGTATCGATTCCCAGACGGTACGGTGACTCAAAGAGGACTTCTTTTTGAGGGGTATGGCCAAAAATAACAAGTTTCTGAAAGCTGTGCGGATGAAGGAGGAAGGGTTCTCGAATCCAATAAATGACATCATCAGGTTGCACCAGCAAATGCTCATGAGGATCAAGGCCTGCATGGACACACACAAAGCTGTCTCCGATAGCATAGCGAGTGAGCGACTTATAGAACGAACGATGTGCTTCAGGAAGCTGCGCACTAAAGGCTGTAATCGCCTCAGGGCCGATACCATATGATGACAGAGTCTCCTTACCACCAGACTTTAACCACGACAATTGAGCCCCTTCATGAGGCGCAGCACTAAATCCAGCAGCAGCATGAAGAAATTGTTCGTGGTTGCCCCTTAAAAATATGGTTGAGGGATATGAGGATTGAAAATCAATCAGGGCATCAATAACCCCTGCACTGTTCGGTCCCCTATCAATATAATCACCCAGGAAAATGACCAGATCCTCTGCCCCAAGCGATGCCTCATGGCGAAGATACCGTAAAAGAACCTCAAGCTCGGCAAGGCAGCCATGGATGTCTCCGATAGCGAAAAGACGTCCTGTCAGCGGAGGTATAATAATGGGGGGCGTGGCATCAGCTCCAAACATCGTAATGATGTTACGATGAAATCTTAAGAACTGCCAAGAAAGCTTCTTGCGGAATTGAGACCTTACCTACCTGCTTCATTCGCTTCTTACCCTCTTTTTGCTTATCGAGGAGTTTTCGCTTACGAGAAATATCACCGCCGTAACACTTAGCAATAACGTTCTTACGAAGGGCTTTGACGGTGCTTCGAGCAATAATTTTGCCTCCAATCGCAGCTTGAATTGCGACATCGTACATCTGTCTATCAATAAGCTCTTCGAGCTTTTCAGTGAGCTCTTTACCACGGGGATATGCTTTCTCTCTATGTACGATAATTGAGAGCGCATCAACATTTTCACCATTGAGCTTAATATCAAGCTTCACAAGATCTGACGGCTCATAGCCCTGCACTTCGTAATCAAATGATGCGTAGCCCTTGGTAAAGCTCTTAAGCTTATCATGAAAATCAAGAACAATTTCATTGAGAGGCAGTGCATAGATAATAACAGCTCGCTCACCATGGAAGTTCATGGATTCTTGGCGACCTCGCTTTTCTTCACAAAGCTTAAGCACATTACCGACATACTCTTTAGGGCAATGAATTGTCGCACTCACGATTGGTTCAGCGATTGATTCAATCTCGGTGACCGGTGGCAGCTTATGCGGTGTTTCTACATCGATCTGTTCTCCTGTAACGGTACGAACTTTATAGACGACCGAAGGTGCTGTTGAGATAAGAGAAAGTTCGAATTCACGTTCAAGCCGCTCACGAATAATCTCCATGTGGAGCAGACCAAGATAACCACAGCGGAAGCCAAAACCAAGGGCTGCCGAGGACTCAGGCTCAAAGGTGAATGATGCATCATTAATTGAGAGTTTTTCTAAGGCAGAGCGAAGCGAGCCATAATCAGCAGCATCGACAGGGAACAATCCGCCAAAGACCATCGGTTTTACTTCTTTAAAACCTGCAAGCTGTTCAGCACTGCCAAGCTTAGCGGATGTAACCGTATCACCAATTTTAATATCACGAAGATCTTTAATCGACGCACTAAAGTACCCGACTTCACCGCTCTGCAGCTCACTGACCTCTTTCGGGTGGGGTGTGAATACTCCAAGCTTATAGACTTCGTACTCTGCACCAGTGCTCAGAAGTTTAATGCGTTCACCTGGACGAATAGAGCCGTCAAAAACACGCATCTGCACCACAGCGCCAAGATATGAATCAAACCAAGAATCATACACCAAAGCACGAAGCGGTTTTGTGACATCACCGCGTTTTGGAGGAGATATTTTGGTAACAATTGCTTCTAAAACATCACCGATATTAAGCCCTGTTTTTGCACTGATTTGCACAGCATCATGTGCATCAAGACCAATGACTGACTCAATCTCTGCTTTCACACGCTCAACATCTGCGCTTGGTAGATCAACTTTATTAATAACTGGCACAATATCAAGATCGTTCTCAATCGCCATGTACACGTTTGCTAGTGTCTGCGCTTCAACACCTTGCGATGCATCCACAACAAGCAACGCTCCTTCACAAGCAGCAAGACTCCGACTCACTTCATAGTGAAAATCAACGTGACCGGGAGTATCAATCAGATGAAGCTGATAGGTATTGCCATCTTTCGCTTTATAGTTGAGACGCACCGTCTGGGCTTTAATCGTAATGCCGCGCTCACGTTCAAGATCGAGTTTATCAAGAAACTGGCTCTGCATCTCGCGAGCCTCAAGCGCGCCGGTATACTCAAGGAGTCGATCCGCAAGCGTCGACTTACCATGATCGATATGGGCAATGATACTAAAATTTCGGATAAGATTTCGATTCACGCTGCACGCAACCGCTTATCAAAATCTTCGATTGTTCGCTTCAGACCCGTATCGAAATCAATCGTTGGGGTCCAAGAAAGCTCGGATTTTGCTTTTGAAATATCAGGCTGACGACGCATAGGATCATCTTTTGGCAATGGTCGAAAGACTAGCTTTGAACGGCTTCCCGTTAACGAGATAATGCGCTGCGCAGCATCGAGGATTGTCATTTCATTTGGATTACCAAGGTTACATGGACCAAATTTTGCATCACAATTCATTGCAGCAATAATGCCTCGTACAAGATCATCAACAAAGCAGAACGAACGAGTCTGTAACCCTTCTCCGTAAATAGTGATATCTTCACCTTTGAGCGCTTGCACGATAAAATTAGAAACGACACGGCCATCATTAAAGAGCATGCGCGGCCCATAGGTATTAAAGATACGTATGATTTTTGCATCGACTGAGCGCTCTTGCCCCATATAGTTATACGTCAGCGTTTCAGCAACTCGCTTACCCTCATCATAGCAAGAACGAGGGCCAATCGTATTAACGTTACCCCAATACGTTTCTTTTTGAGGATGCTCGAGTGGATCACCATAAATCTCAGACGTCGACGCAAGCAAAAATTTCGCATTCACTCGTTTTGCAAGACCAAGCATATTGATAGTACCAAGCACGTTCGTCTTGATTGTCTTCACTGGATTATGTTGATAGTGAATCGGAGAAGCAGGGCAAGCAAGATGATAGACCTCATCCACTTCAAGGAAGAGAGGCTCTATCACATCATGACGAATAAATTCGAATTGAGGATTGCCGATGTGTTTCTCGAAATTTCTTTTGGTCCCAGTAAAAAGATTATCGACAACAACAACTTCGTGACCCTGACCTAAGAGCACATCGGTCAGATGTGATCCAATGAAGCCAGCTCCACCTGTAATCGCTATTCTTTTCATATCATATCCTTTGCAATGGTTATTCAAGCAGCAGCTTGAACCGTCGGACGTCCGATGCTGTAGTAGGTAAATCCGTAGTGCATCATATCATCTCGAGTATAGATGTTTCGACCATCAAAGATGACCGGCGTCTTCAGGGTCTTTTTGATACGCTCAAAGTTTGGCTGGCGGAAGGCATTCCACTCAGTACAAACGATCAGTGCATCTGAACCAACGAGCGCATCATAGTTCTGGTTGACGTAAGAAACATGCTTATTGTCGCCCATACGCGCTTTGAAACTATCGACTGCTTCTGGATCAAAAGCTTGAATCTTTGCCCCACGCTTCACGAGTTCACTTATGATAGTGAGTGCAGGAGCTTCACGGGTATCATCTGTTTTTGGTTTAAACGCAAGGCCCCAGATCGCAAAAGTCTTACCAGAAAGATTTTCACCATATTCTGCTATCACTTTCTTCACGATGGAGAGTTTTTGCTCTTTATTAACCTGCTCGACTGCGATTGGGATAGACATCTCCATACCAAACGTGCGCCCTGTATTGATGAGTGCTTGGACATCTTTCGGGAAGCATGAGCCACCATAACCGCACCCTGGGAAGAGGAAACTCATACCAATACGGTCATCTGTACCAATACCAATACGAACATGGTTAATGTTGGCACCACTACGCTCGCACAGATTTGCAACTTCATTCATAAATGAAACGCGAAGCGCAAGCATTGCATTCGCTGCATACTTGGTCATTTCAGCAGAAAGCACATCCATAACTAAAATAGGCTTATTCGTACGAACAAACGGCGCATATAATTCACGCATAGCACGACCTGCGTTCTCAGATGAAACACCAACAACAACACGGTCAGGCTTCATGAAGTCATCAATCGCAGCACCCTCTTTCAAGAATTCAGGGTTCGAGACGACATCAACTTCAAATGATGTGAACGCTTGAATTTTTTCCTTCACAAGCTTTGCGGTACCAACGGGAACAGTCGACTTATCCACCACAATCTTAGGACCATTCATGGCTTTACCAATCCCCTCAGCAACTGCAAGGACGTGTGTTAAATCAGCAGAGCCATCTTCATCTTGTGGAGTACCAACAGCAATAAAGATAATTTTTGATGCTTTGACTGCAGCATCGAGATCGGTTGTAAAAGTGAGCCTCCCCTCTTTATGGTTTCTTTTGAGAAGGTCTTCAAGACCAGGCTCATAGATAGGCACTTCGCCCTTCTTTAGGCGAGCAACTTTTTTCTCATCGATATCAACACAGATGACATCATTCCCCGTTTCAGCAAAGCATGCACCTGCTACCAACCCAACATATCCAGAACCAACGACAGCAATTTCCATATCTTATTCCTACTAAGTTAATGAATCAGTACGCGTTCTTATCGCGTAGTGTTTTTAGGACCGTTAAAAACAGAATTTTTATATCAAAAAACAGCGACCAATTTCGGATATAATATAAATCATACTCGAGGCGTTTGTCGATGGAGGTATCCCCCCGCCAGCCATTCACCTGAGCCCATCCTGTAATGCCTGCAGGGACTTTATGACGCAACATATAGCTTGGAATCTTTTTTCGGAATTCTTCAATAAAGACTGGTCGCTCAGGGCGAGGGCCTACAATTGACATATCACCCATAAGCACATTCCATAGCTGTGGCAGCTCATCGAGGGAATACCGACGCAGGAATGCCCCAATGGGAGTCACGCGATCATCATTCTTTGTCGTCCAACCAGGGCCAGCTTTTTCCGCATCGAGGCGCATCGTTCGAAACTTTAAGATCGAAAAAGAAGATCCATCGACACTCATTCGCTCTTGTTTATAGAGGATAGGACCCTTGCCTGACATGCGAACAAACACCGCAAGGATTAAAAATACAGGAGACAAGAGAATTAAACTGAGCGCACTCAAAATTATATCAAGAATTCGTTTCGAAACGAGCTGAACCCCCTCAAGCGGACTCTCTTGCAGATTAATAATAGGAAGCCCTTCAAAATCATCAATCGAACCACCCACCGAAATAAACTGATAGAGATCAGGGATAATTTTTACATCAATTGTTGAGTCTCGAAGCTCTCCAAGCAAATGAGGTAACTCTTTATTATCTTCAAGCGGCAGCGCCATGATGACCTGATCAATCTCGCGCTCTTTAATAATAGCTTTAAGGTCTTTATAGGCTCCAACTACTGTTAATCCTGGGTGAGCTTCAAGCCCTTTTCCATCAGACGATAAACAGCCTACCAACTGGAATCCCATATCGGCATGGGTTCGAACGCGCAGCGCAACATCTTCTGCAACTTTTCCTGCGCCAACAATGAGCATGTAACGAACGTTATACCCACGTCGGCGAATCTCTTTCAGGACACGACGTAAGACAGCGCGCTCAAAAACAGTAAATATAAAAGAGAAGATTCCAAAGTAGACAAAAACAAGTCTGGAAAAAGGAATACTTTTTTCACGAACAAGAAAAGTAAAAGAGATAAAGAGAAGTAACGCAAGTGCATTACCATTAAAAAGCCGTACATACTCTTTCGCCTGTCGACTACCACGCATCGGTTGATAGAGCCCAATACGACGAAACACTGAACCCCAAATAAACCAGATTACAATTGTCATCGACGCATAGTTACTGAGCTCTGGAATTCCCTTATCAACCTCAACAAGGTCAGTTTGAAATCGCAACCAGTAGGAAACAAACCATGCGAGGGTAACGACGACTAAATCGGCGACCAAGAATAGTATTTCAAACGCACGTCGTTTCTCTTTAAGCATACAAACGATTGATTACACCCGTTACTTGTTGCGCAAAGCGCTCTGGAGCAAACTGAGCTGCCTGAGCAATACATGAAGCTGGTAAGAACTCATGCTCATGCTCAAGAAAATATTCTACACCTCGACGCAATTCCTCTGCAGGTGCATCGGCGCGAGACGATAGGAAAACTCCTGTTGCCCCCTGGGGAACTTCTTTTGTACCGATACGGACCCCTACGACGCTCTCGCGAATCCCCCCACGGTCGAAGCCTATCACAGGACGGCCGGCAGCCTGAATTTCAACTGGTATCATACCAAAATCCTCAATAGCAGGGAAAACTAGGGCTCGAGCATTCCGGTACAGCTCCGCCATCTCTGCATCAGAGACCGGTCCAGTAAACATAACATTGCTTCGGCTTCGTTCCTTCAGCTCTGCAGCCATTGGTCCATGCCCCGCAACGATGAGGGGCAATCCGAGCTTATTAAAGGTATCGACTACCACATCAGGGCGCTTATAGGGCACCAGTGCTCCTGCATAGAGGAACGCATCGCCCATTCGTGCCTTTGGGATGGGACGAATCCAGTCAGTTCGGACAGGAGGATAGATTACATCAGCATCTTGCCCATAAAAGAGCCGTATACGGGCTTTGATAAATTTGCTGATCGCAATAAACCGGTCTACTGACAGTGAGCCACGCTTATCCCATGCTCGTAATGAAGCTAGTAGTGGCTGTAAAAGTTTTGTGTGACGACCAAAATATTTTTCAGCCTGATCCCAGATATAGCGCATTGGTGTAAAGCAGTAGCAGATTTTTAGGGTTTGCTCAGGAACAATAACGTTTTTCGCTGCCGCATGGCTTAAGCATATAACAATATCATAGCCATTAAGATTTAAAGTTGATGCTGCAAGAGGAAACAGTGGTAAGAGGTAACGATAATAGGATTCAATCTCAGGCAAGTATCCCAAAAAAGACTGCTGCTTAATACGTTCATCAATAACAAGATCAGTTCTTCCCTTCACATGAATGAGGGTGAGAATATCTGCTTGGGGGAAAATCTTTAAAAATTCTAGCAAACAACGCTCGCCACCACGAAGTCCAGTCAACCAATCGTGGACAAGCGCAACTTTCACGATCGTGACTCCGCAAGAGAACGATAACATGCAGCGACAGCATGACTCACTTCAGCACGATCAAAGCGTTGCATATGAGACAGCGGCACACCGCGCTCTAAAAGATCGGGACGCTGCGCACGTTTTGCTAAAAACTCAGACATACCACTTACTAAAGCATCAACAGTAAAATCTTTACAGACATGATCATTCGTCGTCATTAATTCAAGTACTGCAGGAACTGGACGAGTAATGACGGAGGTCCCACACGCTTGTGCCTCAATCACTGGCAAACAGAAGCCTTCTGCTTTACTTGGAACAACAAGTGCTTTTGCATGGCGTAATAAAAACTTTAACTGAGGCTGTGTGACCGCACCCGCGCACACAATATCTTCGTGAGCGAGCTTCTCTGAAAGCTTAATACCCTCAATACCCAGCCCAGCAAGCACAAGCTTCATCGCTGAGGAGGTCTGCTCTTTGAACAGCTTAAATGCCACCAGAAGATCTTCGAACCCCTTATGAGGCTTCGTATTTGAAAAAATTGATACCAGGAAATCTCCTGCAATAGCAGGTGAAGACACCCTATCAATCAGATAAAACTGGGGATCCACCGCATTGGGAATTACTTCAATCTGCTCCTCAGTCCGCGGATTCAGACCTATCAGTTGACGCTTTGTAGCTTCGCTAACTGTCAATATCTTAGTCGCACGCTTGAGTGATGATTGCAGCAGTGGTCGAGCAATATATGGATAGAAGAATTTTTCGGGGTGGGTAATGTGAATAATATCGTGAATTGTCACGACCGTTGGAATAGGAATCTTGTAGGGCAAAACAAAGTGCGGTGTGTGAAACAAATCAAACTGCGAAAAATCAAACTGCTTATGAAAAGAAAAAAGCTCTGCACGTGAATAAGGTCGGATACTCGACACCAGTGCAGCATGGGCGCCTGCTGCAAGCGCAACAGATTCTTCTCCGGATTTCACAATTGCAGTAATACGAATCGTTTCATCTGCACGCAATCCTCCAAGCAGGTTGCGAATGTACATACCAATACCACCATCTTCAATTTTACGGGCATCAAACAGAACCTGCACTACTTTACTAGGCAGCACGTCTTTTGACGGGGCGCGTTGGCTCACGGCTTGCATTACACTCATACAGTGATGTTCATGAAGAACACGATAGCTTTTAGTTTTGATTAGCTGCAGCTTTCACAACAGTTGGCGCACCTGCAGTAATCACACGACGAATCACATAAATCTTTTTGTTCTGAGACTCATAGTATGTTCGTGCAAGAACTTCAGCAAGAATTCCAAACACGACAAACTGTAAGCCAACCAGCATAAGCAATACGCCAAGGATCATCATTGGCCGATTGCCCATTGGAACAGACATAAACAAACGCTGATAGGTTAACCAAAGCAGTGTGACAAACCCAAGACCACCAGCAAGTAATCCTGTTGTTCCAAAAAGATGAATCGGACGCTTTGAATACCCTAAAAGATACTTGACCGTTAATAAATCAAGCACCACACGTATTGTTCGTGAAATACCATACTTAGACGTTCCGTGGATACGGGCACGATGGTTTACAGGAACTTCCGTAATCCGAGCACCATACTCTTCAGCAAGTGCAGGAATAAAACGGTGCATCTCTCCGTAGAGCTTAATACCCCGCGCGACTTCGCCGGTCATCACTTTCAGTGTGCAACCATAGTCATGGAGCTGCACTTTTGTGGTGCGTCCAATAATCCAGTTAGCAATTTTTGAGGGAAGCTTACGGCTGATAAAGGTATCCTGACGATTTTTTCTCCAACCAGCGACCATATCATAGCCTTCTCGAAGCTTGGCTACCATCTGAGGTATCTCGCGAGGATCGTTTTGAAGATCTCCATCAAGAGCGACCACGATATCGTACTGTGTTGCATCGAAACCAGCTGCCATAGCAGCAGTTTGTCCAAAGTTTTTACGAAACTGAATTATCTTCATGCAAGGATCCTGCACGGCAAGTGCCTCAAGGCGTGCAACAGTATTATCTCGTGATCCATCATCGACATAGATGATTTCATAGCGCATACCCATGGACACAAGAACTTCTTTAATCTCGTTGTACCCAGCAACGACATTATCTTCTTCATTATATACAGGGACGGTGACTGATATTCCTTCCATAAGGCTATGTATTTTAACAGGAATCCGCTCTTAAAGCTACTTCAGCTCAGGCAGCCCTCCCACAAGAACATGTGTATGATTCGAGAGTTATCTCGCTACCTTGGCGATATCTGCCGCCATGCTCTTACCATAAAATAAACGCAAAAAGTGACGATACCATCAAGCAGCATACACCAACGTTCACGGCGCGGTCGGTACTGCATGTGATGGATCTGACGTCTTCCAATAAACAGAAAGAGAACCAACACTTGAAACATTGAGTATGGTTTAAAGCAGTACCATTTTCGATGGAGCGTCACGAGCGCACGTGCAGTCTGTATTCCTCGACGACATGCCGAAATGAGGGATGTAGCACCTGGCGTCCAGAAAAGTGCTCGAGGCTCACAAGAAAAGAGCAGCCCAGCATTCGTTAGACGCCAACCAAAATCAATATCTTCAGTTCGCTTGAGACATTCATCAAAACCAGCAATATCCCGTGCGATACGAGTTCGTACCATAAGCGCTTTGGTATCAGTATAGCGAGAACCAAGATGGGAAAAGCAATCAATCTCTTCGAGTCCCTGCGGTTCTTTCTCAGGATGTATCTTTGTACCAGCCGAGCGAAGCACCCCCTGTGCTGCGACGAGAGCAGGCGTAGCATGAAAACGGTTCAAGAGCGCCTCAATGGCCGCAGGCTCAAAGGTCACTCCTGCATCAAGGAAAAGGGTATATTCGTACCGAGCACGAAAGAGGCCAGCATTACGTGCCCGAGAACGATTCCTTGGTAAGACTGATAGAACCGTCGCTCCAGCCTCCTCTGCTCGCAACGCTGTCTCATCAAGCGAGCCATTATCAATAACAACGATCTCTTGAATATCAGTACAGGCACGGCAGCAACGGACCGTCTGCTCAATTGAACACTTCTTGAAGGTCTTAGGAATTACCCCCAAAGAAGCTCAGCAAAGTGCGAAGAGTATTCTTGAAACACTGAATCTGTTGTCAAAAGCTGACTATCTTCTTTCGCACCTTTCACGGGGCGAATTGTGTGCAGTCACCCTGCTGGCAGGTCTAGCAACGAAACATGATCTCTATGTTATTGATGAGCTTATGGATCCGCTCTCTCCTGCATATCTCAGTATTATAGCAGCGCGTATAGGCGAACGAATCAATACGGGTGCCAGCGTTATCTTTACAAGTCATAACGACGAAATTGCAGCGCACCTCGGCGCCCAAAAAGTTTGTATTGGTGAGCAGAGCGAAAAAACCATTTGAGTAGCTTTGCTGCTTTTCTTATACTCATTTTTACTTTTTTATAGACGCATTGATCGGTACTTATACATGACGTTCCAAACCTCCACACACAACCCTTTACAAAATACTATCCGCAAAGAATGCTTTGATTTAATCGAAGCTCTGCAACCTGGAGAAACAAAACGCTACATATGCACAGGACTCTCTCCAAATGAAGAAAGATGGCTCCCACAGCTTGTGAATCAACTACAGAGACGGCCTGATATTCAAGCAACATTAAAACATGAAGGTGATGACATTATGTCTGCAATTGTCTTTGCCTTTGAAGGCACTACACCTGAGTACTATATCGAGATAGCAAAGCGAGCAGCGTAAGACTGCCTCATTACATTGGCGCCCCAAAGCTAAACATCGGCTGCATAGCATCTTCGCCAGGCTCACGATTAATCGGGAAGCCAAACTCAAAGCGAAGTGGACCCATCGGCGACATCCAACGGAATCCCGCACCCCATGACTGTCTCAGTGCACCCATATCAATAGACTGATTGTCATCAAATGCTTGACCAACATCATAGAACACAACACCACGAATACCAGCGGACTCAATCAGTGGGAAAATAATCTCTGCGTTGTTGATAAATTGCTTCGAACCTCCGTATTCTGAGCCATTCTCAGCTGGGCCTAAGGAACGTGCATCATAACCGCGCACAGAGTTAATACCTCCAGGGAAGAAGCGCTTGAAGAGTGGGAACGGATCTTCATTTTGACTTTCACCGTATGCAACTCTTGTTCTGTTAGAAAAGATAAAATCACCAAAATCAGAGCGGGCGATTGGTGCATAGACCGTATTGCGTGCTTCTAACAGCGTATACTCTGCATCGCCAGCAAGCCCTGCATATTCGAAGGAAAGAAGTTGGTTAGACCCTTTCAGCGGATTGAGGGGATTGTTGATAGTATTTCGTTGAATTGAGGGGGTCAGCGCCGTATAGGATGAGGTTCCCTCTGAATTTTTAATCAAAGTCGCAGCTCCCGCTTCGACGTCTTTGATCTCGGCATTACCGCCTTCAAATCGCAAACTTGAATTGTACTCCTGGAAGAGTTCACCAAATACTGACTCAAGTGGATAGCCAACAGAGACCGCTCCACCAGTGAGTACTTTCTCAAAGTCAAGGAATAAACGAGACGAACGGAACCCTTCAATACTGCCAGATATGTCCGTATCAGCAATCCGTCGGTCAGTCACCGAAAGATTCAAGTTCGTTCGCTGCGTTCCGATATCCGCATTCAGATCGACACGACGTCCTGTGCCAAGAATATTGTTCTCTGTAAGTCGAGCATTAGCGATAGCACCATCAGAGGTAGAGTATCCCGCACCAATACTAAATGACCCAGTCGACTTAGCCTCTTTGACGTTGACGTTAAGATTCACCAGATCATCTTTACCAGCTACAGGTTCGTTGGTTATAGATACTTCATCAAAGTAACCAAGGCGCTCTAAGAGTGCCTGACTGCGCTTAATCTTAGAGCTCGAATACTGCTGTTGCTCTTGCACTCGAAGCTCACGACGAATCACGTTATCGTAGGTCTTCTCATTACCACGAATCGTAATGCGGTTCACCGTCACTGGACGACCTTTTGCAACTTGAAAAATGATATTCACGGTACCCTGCTCTGACTTTAGATCAGTCGCAGCAGATACGTTCGCAAACGCATAGCCTTTATCACCAAATTTATCAGAGATCGTGAAGCTATCTTTACGAACCGTTGCAGCACTGAATACTTCACCAGGCTCAGAGGCGATATCGGCAATTGTTTCTTGGACTGAGTTATTGACAAGGTCACCCGCAGCGCTGATTGTTCCAATCATAAACTGCTTACCTTCGTTCACATCAAAGACCACTTTTACTTCAGCTTTATCAGCATTTGACTCAATTTTTGGATCGCTAATAGTCGCTTCAAGATACCCGTTATCCATGAAGTATTGACGAATTGCACTGCGGTCAGCTTCCAGTACATCATCACTTGCTCGACCAGTACCAAACAGCCACGAGCTATACCACTTATACTCTTTGGTTTGCATGACATCGCGCAGATCCGACGCGTTGAGGTTCTTGATACCATGAAATTCAATGCGTCGAAGCTTATAGCGGCGACCTTCATCAATAATAAACGTCACATCGACCTGATTCTCACCAACGTCTGTTTCGCTATCAGTCACTGCTGCATCATTAAATCCTTTACTCTGATAGAAACTAACAATTGCTCGACGAAGCGAATCAATTTTATTCCGGTCAAAGAATCTTTTTTCTCCGAACTTGATAATCTCAACTAGGTCACCCTCTCCAACGGCATCGTTCCCTTTGGTAAAGATCTTACGAACCATTGGCTTTTCAACAATCTTAAAGGTTAACGTTGATCTGTCAGATACAAACGCATCTACGGTCTTGAAGAAACCAGTCTTATAAAGCGTTGCAACATCATCACTCACTTCCTCGACCGTTACACTGCCAGGTTTTGTTTTAATCTGAGCAAGAATTGCATCAGTATCAATTCGCTTATTGCCCTGAATTTGAATCGAAGAAACTTGGTAGCGATTCTCAGCACACGCTCCCT
>JBILLA010000089.1:0-9693 GCA_044376365.1 Bdellovibrionota bacterium
ACTACGAATCAACTGCAGCAAATCTGACGACAACGTTTGATCTTATCAATCAAAAAACACAGCAGTTTATTGAGTGTAATCAAAACCAGTTCCCAGGATCATGTGGGGCTACCTGTGATACAACAGTTAACGGTGGTACCTGTAAGCCAATCGTCTGCCCGACACCAACACCTACCCCAACTGCTACTGCAACACCAACTGCTACTGCTACCGCGACTAATACTCCGACGGTCACTCCAACTGCTACACGTACACCAACGGCAACTGCTACCGCGACTAACACTCCGACGGTGACTCCAACTGCGACCAACACACCAACAGCGACTGCTACTGCGACTAATACTCCGACGGTGACTCCAACTGCGACACGTACACCAACCGCAACTGCTACAGCGACTAATACTCCGACGGTGACTCCAACTGCGACACGTACACCAACCGCAACTGCTACAGCGACTAATACTCCAACGATGACTCCAACGGCCACCAACACACCAACTGCAACTGCTACTGCGACTAATACCCCGACGGTAACTCCAACAGCTACGAGCACTCCAACTGCAACACGTACACCAACCGCAACTGCTACTGCGACTGCTACTGCTACTGCTACTGCTACTGCGACTAATACTCCGACGGTGACTCCAACTGCAACACGTACACCAACCGCAACCGCTACTGCGACTAACACTCCGACAGTCACTCCAACTGCGACACGTACACCAACCGCAACTGCTACCGCGACTAATACGCCGACGGTCACTCCAACTGCAACACGTACACCAACCGCAACCGCTACTGCGACTAACACTCCGACAGTCACTCCAACTGCGACACGCACAGCAACCGCAACTGCTACGAGCACTCCGACTGCAACGCCCACGCGCACACCAACAGCTACGCCTACTGCTACAAAAACTCCAACACCAACGCCTACCGCAACTCCTACTTTGACTCAAACACCAACGGCAACACCTACGTCAACGCCTACTGCAACACCGACCAACACACCGACTAATACACCGACACCAGCAGGTCAGGAGCAGTGCTCTTCTGTGGATCTTAAAGGCATCCAACTCGAGATTGATATGAAAGGTAAAACGGTTGAGCAAAAAGTAGTCACTGCCGGAAGGATTTTGCTCAAAGCGTTTCCTAAAAATAAAGCTGTCGCAGCTTTTGTGAAACAAATTCGTAAAGAAGCAAATGCTGCCCAGGTACTTATTTGGAAGAAAGTGTATACAGAACTTCCGTCCACCCTTTACATATGCCCATCAGGATGTACTGGTCAGCTTACGATTCTTAGCGCAAAAACAGAGATTTTAAGTGGTATCAACAAACAGCTTACTGTCTTGATAAAAGCTACACGTAAAATTAAAACGTTAACCAAGAATAAAAATCTTATTGCACAAGCAAATCGACTTGATAAAGATGGTAAAAATCTTACCGCAAGCATGTCTCGGATCTTGTCGAACCTACCTTCTGGTGGCTATAAAGATGCATGTTAAACAGGCATGGTAAGGGTCATTGCGGGAAGCCCATGAAAGCTTTTACCATGGGATACCGATGCGTATCGTTTTTCTACCAGCCAACTGTCTGCCTTTTCATGGTAAAACACTTGATGAGCGTCCACTAGGAGGCACCGAAACAGGCGTCATTCGTCTTGCTGAAGCGCTCCAAGATGCTGGTCACCAGGTCTTTGTCGTATCACAATTTGAAAATCCGCCCTTAACAGAGCCACTCTATATACCGCTGCGTGCTATTTTTTTTCTTGGACAGATAGATCTTCTTATTGGGGTCCGAGATTGGCAAAGTATTTTCACTGACATACCAGCTCGTAAAAAATTACTATGGACTGGAGATGCCTATGATCAGCCGCTCACGGTTGGCATCGGTGATAGAAGGATCATGGATAGATTGGATGGATTACTTTGCGTGAGTGAATGGCAGAAACAAACGCTATGCGAGGTCTCCGGTTTTCCTCTTGAGCGAACATTTGTCATTCGAAACGGCATTGATGCCTCATACTTTTCTACTGTCGCACCTTCGAATAATCGTAAACGACTCATATATTCATCTACGCCGTACCGAGGACTCAAACACATTATTGATATTTTTAAAGGGGTACAAGAAAAAGTTCATGATGCTGAATGCTGCATCTGCTCAGGGTATGATGTGTATGGTGGTGCTGAACGTACGCCACCTCAGCAACTCGAAGAGCTGGCAACGATACGACAAGCATTAGAGCCACTGCCAGGCGTCATATGGCGAGGTAATATCTTACAACAAGAGCTCGCTCATGAAATGCTTCATGCTGGTATCTATGCATATCCATGTACATTCGCAGAAACAAGCTGCATCTCTATCCTTGAAGCCAAAGCTGCTGGCGTTGTACCAATCACCAATAGCTTAGGCGCACTTCCTGAAACAGTTGGTCAGGGCGGCATTATCCTTCAAGATGCAACAGCCATCACGCCGCAGGTTCGCGATCAATTTATAACAACAATCGCTGAACTAATGCTTGATAAACAGCGATGGCATGCGCTCTCTTCACAAGCCCTGCTTGAAAGTAAAGAAACTACTTGGCATCACGTTGCGACTCGACTCATGAGCTTTTGCTCATAAACTCTTGCATTGCTGGTGGTAATACAAATTGAGGCGCAACCTGATAGAGCCGAGTCAAATACTGTCGTGCACTATCATACTGCGCTTGTACCCAAAAAAGCTGTCCTAGATGAAAAAGTGTTTCTGTATTACTTGGATCCAACGAAACACTTTTTTGCAGATATTTTTCAGCTGATACAAATTCCTTTCCCTGAAGGTATACCATACCTAAATCAGTGAGCGCTTGCGGCAAGTGCGGCATCATCGAAAGAATATAGGTACTCACCAGTGCTGCTTCTGCAAGTCGACCGGTATGACAATAGATCTTCACCAGATTACGTAATGCATTAACATAGGATGGATTACGTTGAATTGCAGATAATGTAGCACGCTCTGCAAGCTTCATATCGCCCGTTCGAAGACCAATCACACCAATATTACAGTATGCATCAGGATTGTTTGGCTCACGCTTGAGTGCTTCTTTAAAAGCATCTAGTGATTCTTGAAATCTCCCAAGCTCCATAAGCACATATCCCATATTAACCCATGTGGGTACATACTCTGCATACAATGCAAGTGATTGCTTGAATGCAATGACACTTGCTTCACGCTCAGCAGCTGTTATGGCATGCACATTACGCTCAATCCCAAGCTCATAAAACGCTTTCCAATCAGTCGGGTCTTCTTCTGCTTTTTTCACCCCAAGAGGTGAATAGAGTAGATGCTTTTTCTTTAATGCCTGCACTTCTGGCGTATGGCCATAGTGATGAATACGAATCGTCGTTCGCTCAATCGTATGCTTTTTAAGGGCATAGATTGAGGGCTCAACAAGTTCATGAATACGATTATGATAAATGAGTCCTTCATGATTGGGGAAAAGCCGCACACAATTACTCTCGAAGTACCCTGCATAGTGGCGCTCAAGTTCAGGAAAACTGCCGCGACATGGAGTAAAATCACTTAATCGAACATCATTGGTATAGTGACGTTGCATAAACTCTGTACAGACTGCCCTATGATTTGTTCGTTCTCGTAACGCTTGAAGATCTGACAAAGCAATAACTTCATCTGCATCAAGAATAAATATCCAATCTTTTGTTGCACGGGCAATTGTTGCATTACGCGCCGCAGCAAAATCATCACACCATGCAAAATGAAACACGTGCGCGCCAAATGATTCAGCTATTGCAACAGTCTGATCCTCTGACCCCGTATCTGCAATAATAATTTCATCAACAATACTACGAACACTCTCTAAACAAGCCGCTAGACAATGGGCTTCGTTTTTCACAATCATGCAAAGCGAAATGGTATCCATAGACACTACCTTTGAGCATTATACCGAGCATCAAGAGCGGCACTCCACGCTGAAAGATAGCCAAGATCAAACTGCCCTATTTCACTCGCGCCATCTTCGAACTGCTCTCGCGCTTTACGGAGCGCATCAAAGTGAGCACGCGCTTCTTTGGTGCGACCTTGCCGTTCATAGACCTCTGCAAGTTTGAAACGTAATTGGTATGCAAAGGGATAGATTAGAAATACTTCTTCAAGCGTATCGATAAGCTCTGGCATCTTTTCTAATAGCTGAACAAAGGGACGCTGCAGATACGCATAGGCACCCCGCTGGGTAAGCTTGTCTTGCTGAGCAAGAAAATTCAGTACGCTACGCATACGCATCTGGGCTAATTCGACGCTATCGCTCAACAGCAGTGAAAGAGCTCGAAATCGCATATCATGAGGGAATCGCAACAAAGCATCTGAAACAAAGATATCAGCATATGATGGTTGCTGTCGTGCCAAGATCTGCGCATAGTGCCAAGCATATTCAAGGTGCAACGGCGAACTATTGACAGCTTCTTGCAAGAGCTGCAGTGCTTCTTGGGTTTTATGTTCTTTCAGTAGTGCTTGACTCTCTGCGAGTCGTGCTGCATGTAACGGTGCTGCATCTTCAGTACCTTGAAAAAATGAGTAGCCAAGTGGAGCGTTACTCATTTGTGCACGAGGCGCCGAAGGAAGGCAGGACCGATAAAATTCCAATCGTTCTTTATCTCGTAATTGAAGCCGCTGTTCCTGAATATATGCATAGAGCGGCGCAAGTAAAGCAAAGCGCTGTTCCTGCGAAAGAGCAAAAACCTCATCAACGCGAGTCATGAGTTCACGCAACTGTCGATAACAAGGTATCTTAAATTTTTCAATCAGTGTTTGGTATGGCTTTGCAAATGGAACAATCGGCACCACTCCCCGTGAAACCATCTCAAGCACTTTGATATCACTACGGCACTGATTATAGGGAGTATCAAGCAGTGGAATAATGCCAACTTCAATTGAATCCCAAAACTCAAAATAACGCTCAACAGGGCCCCAGCCAGTATAAAAATATTGTTCTTGCAAATGAAGATTAGAGGCAAGCGACTCGTTGCCCATGACATGAAACGTCGCTGCTGGATGAGATGCAAGATATGCTTTCACCATTGGACCAACTGACAATATGTCAGCAACATGCCCTAAAGAGCCTGCCCATCCAAAACTATGACGTTTTTTTTGAGCAACCAAACTATCGAGTGATGCATGTAGATCAGGGATAGCATTTTGAATGATAGTCATTGGTACGTTCGTACGGGAGGCGAAGAGGTCACGTAACCCTTCGCTGGTGACCATAATCTGGTCCGCATGCGTTAAAAAAAGCTCATAGGTAGCTCGCAGATGATTCGATGACCATGCTTTAGCGACTGGAGACCAAGGTTGCGGCGCATAAAAATTATCATTGAATTCACAGATGGTTTGTAATCCAGCCTGCTTTCGCTGCTCAATAACAGAGATAAAATCGACATCATTCGTCTGAAACAAAACAAGCAGATCAGCTTTTGCAGCAAGCTCATAGCGCTCTTTTGCCTGCGCATGAACAGTAAGAAGATGTAAACTTGGATCAAGCTTCGCAAGGCTTTCAATAGGCCATTCCATCCGGTAACGAGAATCTCCGGTGGCATCAAGCTGAACGATGTGAACGATTGAGAATGTCATGATAGAGCTTTTTATAATCATCGCACATCTCCTGCGCAGTGCGCACGGGAGTAGTTTGTGAGCTGCGCCATGGCTGCAATACCTCAACCTGGTGCATACGCTGGGACAGTGCAAGCATATCATGCGATGGGTAGGTGATCCCTGCTGCTGGACCTGCGTGCAGTAATCGCTCGCTTAATGCGCCCTGATCACTTGCAATCA
This sequence comes from Bdellovibrionota bacterium, assembly GCA_044376365.1. Classification (GTDB taxonomy): domain Bacteria; phylum Bdellovibrionota_C; class UBA2361; order UBA2361; family JBIKWN01; genus JBIKWN01. The sequence continues at coordinate 5,824 of JBILLA010000089.1, forward strand.
CATACACTCCTGCTGCCCACAGCTCTGAGAGAGTCAAACAAAATGTTTCAGGAAAGCGCGATGGGATAATGCCAACTGCTATGTGGTTCATTATCTGCCCAAGGTCTTTGGTATCATAGACACCATGACATTCCACTCCTTCTATAGGGAAGGGTAATGTCCCACCAAACAGATGAAGCTTCAATCCACCTCCCGTATCACGATAGTGTTGAAATGCACGAAGCATCAGATCAAAACCTTTCTGTGGTAGGAATGAGCCAATATATCCAAAAGCGCTTTCATGCTGATGATTTGGAAGCGCAGATCGTACAATTAGATCAATACCATGCGGTATGACCGTTGCATGGATTTGAAATGTATCACGATAGCGATGAGCAACATACAGTGATGGCGCAACACAGGTAGCGCTTTGCAGCAGGTCACCAAAATATGCCAACCTTTTTTGATAGTACGGAGTATGATCGGGCACTTTTCCTGATTGCAATGTGTACTCTGGACTCAGTGCATAGTAATCATGCAGCGTATAAATCATCGGTATGCCACGCCGACGCACTTCTTCTAAAATACACAGCGGCCAATGCAGTAGATGGTGCACATGCACAAGATCTGGCGCTTCACTATCTAGGACATCTTTAAAAATTTTCTCATATGTCGCATCAGTCCAGGGGGTTTCAGGGAAAGGCAACGTCGGCACTGCCCAACCCTCGCTGCGTTCTTCTTCCTTAATGAGGACAATCTGGTGATGCCCTTCCTGCACCGGCTCTATTGCAAGCGTGCTTACTGTATACGAGCCCCGAAGTTTTGCCGCCAAAAGACGGCTATGCTGTTCGGTCCCTGCTCGATTAAAATAGCGATGTTGCAAAAAGAGAATTTTTGGAGCCACTTAGTTATAGTACTCAATTGTGAAACATCAGCGTATTGGATTTTTTTGTGAAGGATGCCTTCCCTTCCACGCTCACAGCTTAGAGGAGCGTCCCCTCGGTGGTACCGAGACAGGCATTATCTATCTTGCTGATGAATTAGCATTGCTTGGTCATGATGTTGAGGTATTTACCAGACACTTTGATACTGACACCCAGCAGCCAGCACCACGAAAGCCAACCTATCGACCACTGCAAGCAATTCACAACTGCCACCCTTTTGATGCACTTATCCTTGTGAAGGACTATCGACCAGCTCGTTTTCGCCTACCAGCTCGTCGAGTGTTTGTACTAACAGGAGATGGACCTGATCAGTATGCAAATTTTGGTATCGGAGATCGCAGGATGATAGCTGCACTTGATGGTATTTTGTGTGTCAGTAATTGGCAGGCGACATCACTCGCAGAAGCAAGCGGTTTTCCACGACAAAAAATGTTTTTTATCGGCAATGGAGTCAACCTTTCTCTCTTTGCTGGCAGCGAAGAGCGTCACATGAAGCGACTCTGCTATGCATCGGCTCCGAACCGAGGACTACACCTTTGCTATCTTGCATTCCAACTCCTCTTACAATTACAGCCCGATGCAGAGCTACATATTTTTGGCGGCTATGATCTGTATAATGACAAACAAAAATTTGCAGGCCCCCTCGTTGCTCAGTTTGAAGCGCTCAAAGCGCAAATGTCTCAACAGCAGGGGATCGTCTTTCATGGTAACTGTATCCAATCTCTGCTTGCCCGTGAACTGATGCAGTCTGCAATTCTCTTTTATCCAAACAATATCCCTGAAACATCCTGTATCGTTGCTCTCGAAGCTCAGGCGGCAGGATGCGTCGTGATCGCATCACAAAGCGGTGGCCTGCCAGAGACCGTGGGCGAGCGCGGCATCTTAATCGCCGAACCACCTGGCTCAAAAGAATATTTACGAGCAGCAGCACAAGCAGCAGATCAACTACTCTCAGATCACAATCTATGGCAAAGCTATTCAAACAGAGGCAGAAGCTATCTGTTCCAACAGGGAGGCTGGGATAAAGTTGCCAAGCGATTCCTGAGCGCAATCACAAGCTAGGTAACAAAAATATAGTCGCAAAACCCGCCAGTACTAGTGGACGTAGGTCTTATCCTGCTCAACCTGCGATCGCGATTCATCTTTTTGCGCATGAGAATGAGCAGCAAATGATGCATTATTGGGGCGTGTGAGTACGATCTGATAGAGGCTCAACCAGCGAGTCGCAAATTCAGCTTCACAAGCAGCAAGATAAAAATTCCATGCACGCTGAAAACGATCATCATACCCAATGGCAGCAAGTTCATGGGATTTAAGATTAAATCTCGCACGCCATGTCGCTAATGTTTCAGCATAATCATGGGCATAGTTCTCAATAGAATCAATCACCAGATTAGAATGTTTGGTCATTGCTTGCGTCAGTGCTGTTAATGATGGCAAGTGACTCCCAGGAAAGATGTGTTTCTGTATCCAATCTTGACGCCCCAGGTACTCTTTGTAGTACGGGTCAGCATATGCAATCACCTGCAATACGCAAACTCCTTCTGGCGAGAGCACACGATCAATCGTTTCAAAAAATGAGCCAAGGTAGTGTTTTCCAACAGCTTCAATCATCTCAACAGAGACAACTTTATCAAACTCACCAACGACATCACGGTAATCGCGAAGCTGAATCTGCACATGATCCTGCACTCCACGTGCTGCCATCTTGTCCTCTGCAATTTTTTTCTGCTCAGTTGAAAGTGTAATACCAGTGACGTGCGCGCCGTACTCTTTTGCAGCAATAGCAGAGAGCTCGCCCCACCCACAGCCTATCTCAAGCACTCGATCACCAGGGGATACCTGGGCTTTCTTGAGGATCAAATTAAGCTTATGAAGCTGTGCGTCATGCAGTGTGGTTGCATCTTTCGTATACACAGCGGATGAATACGCCATGGTTTCATCAAGCCAAAGTGAGAACATGTCATTTCCAAGATCATAGTGATCAGAAATATTTTTCTGACTATTATCTTTTGAATTCTTGCGAAGGCGATGCATGAGTCTGTGAAACCAACGAACTGGTTTGACTAGATTAAACTTTGACTCGTGCATATGTCGATCGTTATCAAGAATCACTTTCATGCAGAGCGCAAGATCAGGGGTTACCCAATCACCATCAACAAAGGACTCACCAAAACCGATACCACCAGAGTGAATAAGCTTCCAGAAAAAACGATAATTACGAATATGAATTTCACCAATCACGTGTGAATTCGCATCACCAAAATACTCGGTTGATCCATCAGGATAAACAAAACGAAGTTGATGCACTCGAAGCTGTCGTAATACAGGTCGAACCAACGACTGACAGATGCTATCGAACCACGTATATGGCTTTGAACGAAGGGTGACAGTTTTTTGCGTTTCCATAGGTATTAACGGATTAGGTTTTTTAAATACGGGCAATCTTTTCTGAAGGAGCAAGCGAAATGCTTGCATATAAATTCGGGGCAATGTCATAAGCATGGTAGCACCCCATGCAAGCAGCCGCTTACCATGAGCTATCTCATAGAGCGACGTACCTGTCCCCCACATACGAGCAATAAATGGCTTTTCATCTTTACGATGCAAGTTAAAACGAATATCGAGATCCTGTCCAAGAGGGCTAAAATGGACATGATATTCACCAGACTCATCATAGAATGGTGAGACATGAAAATGTTTTTTGACAGTAAAACTTATTGCGTCATTATGCTCAGCGCCAGCACTGCGTGGAAACACATAGACGGTACGCTCTTCATACGTATTATTTACTTCAGCTATGTAGCAATATGGTTTTGCCTCTGAGAGCGTCGCTGCATCATTGATAGATTCATCATAGAGGTAATAAAAACTCACTGGATTGAATACATAACCAAGAATGCGCGGGGTCGTAATAAGATAGATTGCTGTTGGCTTTTTATCGATG